>JAFGIE010000134.1 GCA_016929775.1 Anaerolineae bacterium | reverse complement strand
TGCGTGCGCTGACGTGAGATGCGCGCGGTATGGAGATCGATCGGGTCCCGACGTGTTGCCAGGTTGAGCTGGAGGATGGGAGGGGATGAGGACGCTGCGCAGACGGAGGCGTGAGGTCGCCATCGAGCTGGTCGTGTTGGCAGCCTATGTAGCCCTCAGCTTGGCCTTCTGCTATCCCCTTCCCGCGCACCTGACGACCGACATCGCCGGGCGCGGCGTGGACACGCGCATCTTTCAGTGGAACAACTGGTGGGTCAAGCAAGCCGTGCTACACGGGCGCGACCTGGACTATACGACCCATCTCTACTACCCATCGGGCGTGAGCCTGGCAACGCACAATGTCAACTGGGTCAGCTCGTTTCTCGCCATCCCGCTCGACCTGCTCTTCGGCCCCCTCGTCGCTTACAACGTCACCTTCCTGCTGACCTTTTTCCTGAGTGGCTATGCGGCGTATGCCCTGGTCCGCAGCCTGGGAGCACGTAGGGGCGCAGCCTTTGTCGCGGGCCTGATCTTTGCGTTTGCCCCCTACCACGTCTCCGGGAACTTGGACGGGCAGATGAACCTCGCCAACGTGCAGTGGCTTCCGCTCTGCGTGCTGTTCGTGCTGCGCGTCGTCGCGCAGCGCCGCTGGCAGGATGCGGTGTGGGCTGGGGTCTTTGGCGCGCTGGCAAGCCTCGACTGCTGGTTCTTCGCCCTCTTCCTCGGGCTGTGGGGCCTGGTCTACTTGGTCTACTTGCTGATCGCGGAGCGGGGCAGCCTGCGTGCGCGGACGATCGGCCTCCTGGTGCTGGCTGTCTGCGTGGCGCTGCTCCTCAGCGCGCCCTTTTCTGTGTCGCTGCTGCGTGAGTCGCGGACGGGCGCCGTGGACGCGGCGCTGGCTTACTTTGCTGACAAGCCCTCCGACCTGCTCTCCTTCTTTGTGCCCAGCGCGGACAATCCCCTGCTGCAGGGGCTCGGCGCTCCCCTCCGCGCGCGCTTTAGCCACTGGCGCCCCGCCTACTTGGGCTACGTTCCGCTGGGCCTGGCGATCTATGCGCTCGTCGCGCGACCGCGGCGCGCGGCGCCGTGGGGCGCTTCCGGGCTGTTCTTTGCCTCGCTGGCGCTCGGGACGACGCTCGAGGTCGCGGGTACGCCCTTTCCACAGGTGCCGATGCCCTTCCGGTGGATGGTACGCTTGCTCCCGGCGCTCAAGGTGATCCGCCAGTCCAGTCGCTTCAACGTCATGGTCGCGCTCTTTCTCTCGGTGCTTGTGGGCATAGCCTTGGCGGACCTGTGTGACCGGTTGTCCCGCGCCCGTACCGTGCGCGTGTGCAGGTGGGCTGCGGGCGGGATGCTTGGACTGGTCGCCGTCGCGGTCGGCGTCGAGTACCTGGCTCTGCCCTGCCCGCTCTCGACAGGGCGCGTATCGCCCTTTTACCACGCGCTGGCGCTGGAGGGCGGCACCGTGGCGCTGCTCGAGCTGCCGATCGACGACTTTCACTCTCGCGACTACCTATACCCGCAGACCATCCACGACAAGCCGCTGGTCAACGGATACGTGGCGCGTACCCCTGATGCGGCGCAGGCGTTCATCGAGCACCAGCCGCTGACCCGCAAACTGCAGATCCAGATGCAAGTCGAGCCCGACTTGCACGACCTCGATGCCGAGATCGGCCTCCTGGCTGCGAACGGGGTGCGCTATGTCGTCGTCCACGCGCAGCGCCTTCTCCCTCAGCCGGCGATCGATCCAGACGTGCTTGCCTACTGGCGCACCCTATTTGGGCCCGACGCAGCGTATGCAGACGCCGAGATCAGCGTATACGCACTCCCGCCCGCCCCGGTCTACGACGTGGCGCCGCTCCCTGGCACTGCCCTGGGGTTGGCGGCGCTGGACGTCCGGCGGGCCTGGCTGCCGAGCGGGGAGCTGCTCGACGTCCGCGCGACGTGGACCGCCCTCGCCGACGTGGAGCGCGGCTATGCCTGCCAAGTGCGGCTGGTCGGCGCGCAGGGCATGGTCGCGAGTACAGAGGTGGAGGCTATCGCGCCCCGCTATCCCACGCCGCTCTGGCCGGATGGCGTCGTCGTCTCGGACCGCTACGCGGTTCCCATCCCCGTCGACCTGCCGGCGGGCGCGTACGCGTTCGAGCTGCGCGCCTACGATGCAGCGTCGGGGGCTGGGCTTGGCACGCTCCAGCGCGAGGTGCGGGTCGAGGCTGTCGCAGCGCCCTATGTGCCTGCCCTAGGCGATATGGCGGTCCCTGTGGGGGCGACCTACGGAGAGGAGATACAACTGCTCGGATACACGCCGCACTGGGAAGGACAGCGCTTGCTGCTCGACGTCTACTGGTTGGCCTTGCGCGCGATCGACGTCGATTACAAGGTGTTCCTGCACATGACCGATCCCGCCGACGGGCGGATCGCGGCTCAGCTCGATACCATGCCGCGCAGCTGGTCCTATCCAACGTCGCGCTGGGGACGGCGGGAGGTGTTCGTGGACCGCATGGAGCTCGACTTGTCGGCGGTCGCGCCCGGTCGTTATGCCCTGCTCGCAGGCGTGTATGAGGCGGGCGGCGACCGGCTTGCTGTGCGAGGCGCGGATGGCATGCTGGCGCCGGACGGGCGCGCCGTGCTGGCGGAAGCTTTGGAGGTGGGCGCCCGTGACTAAGTCCAGGGAGATCTGGATCGCCTCGCTGCTCCTGTGCCTGATGTTCGGCCTACAGGTGACGAGCGTGCGACACAAGTCGCCGACCTACGACGAACCGGGGCACATCACGCGCGGCTATGCCTACGTCGCGCTCGGGGACACGCACATCCGTGTCGGGACGCCGATCCTGCTCAACGCCCTGAATGCCCTGCCGCTCCTGGCGCTGCCCGAGGTGCGGTTGCCGGTCGAGCACCCCTCCTGGCAGGGCACCAACTTTCACCCGATCAGCCAACGGTTCATGTGGGACGTCAACGACAACGCCGACCAGATCACGTTCCTGGCACGGGTGCCGACCATGCTGCTCGCGCTGCTGCTGGCTGTCTTTTGCTACCGCTGGGCGCGCGAGCTCTTTGGCCCCTGGGGCGGGCTGCTCTCCCTGCTGCTCTGCGTCCTCGATCCGAACCTGATCGCGCACGGGCGCCTGGCGACGACCGACCTCGGCGTGACCGCCCTGTCCTTCATCGCCGTGTACTGGCTGTGGCGGCTACTGCGTCGGCCCGGGTGGGGCCACCTCTTGGCTGCGGGCGCGTTCTTGGGCCTTGCCCAAGCCTCCAAGTTCTCGGCGCTCCTCCTCGGACCGATCTATGCGCTGCTCTTTGCGATCCGGCTCCTGGCCCACCAGTCGTTCGTCTTTCCGCGCGCGCTGCACCGCTTTCTGCTCGGGGACCGGGTCACACAGCCATGGTGGGGGCGGCTCGGTGGGCTGGCGATCACGGCTCTGCTGCTGATCGTCATCGCGGCGTTCACGCTGTGGGGCGTCTACGGCTTTGAGCTGCGACCTATCGACGGGGTCACGGCGTGGCCTGTGCCCGCTGCCACGCACTTGGAGCAGTTGCTCGACATCTATGGCCGGCTGCAGGGCCAGGAGGAGCGGGCTGCGACCGCCTTTTTGATGGGTGAGCTATACACCGGGGGGCGCTGGCAGTACTTTCCCGTGGTCTTTGCCCTCAAGACGCCCCTGCCTACGCTCGTGTTGCTGCTCGGCGCCGTGCTGCTGAGCGTGCGCAAAGGGATCGGCGCCCTCGCGTGGGTGCTCTGGCTGCCGCCCCTCCTGTTCTTTGCCGTGAGCCTGACTAGTGAGCTGAACCTGGGCTACCGCTACATCCTGCCCGTGCTGCCTTTCCTGCTGGTGCTAGCGGGGCGCGCGGGGCCATGGCTCTCCGCCGAGCTGCGGGCCCGCCGCGCCGCAGGGCGCGCGCTGCTCGTAGCGGCTGCCAGTCTGCTGGTCGGGTGGTCGGCGTGGAGTGGGCTGAGCATCTATCCGCACTACCTCACCTACTATAACGAACTTGCCGGCGGGCCCGAAAACGGGTGGCGCTACGTGGTCGACTCGAACATCGACTGGGGGCAGGACCTCAAGGGGCTCAAGGGTTGGATGGACGAGCATGGCGTCGCGCGCGTGGCGCTCGGGTACGTCGGCGAGGCGCACCCGTCCTACTATGGGATCGACTTTGAGCCCCTACCCAGCTCGCCGGACCGGTGGGAACATCCGCTGTACCACGATCTGTACGGCGCCGATCCCGCGCCAGGGTGGTACGCGATCAGCGCCAACCTGATCCAGGGGCGCAATCTTGCCGACCCGGAGACCTATGCCTGGTTCCGTGCACGCGAGCCGGTGGATAAGGTGGGATACTCGATCTTTATCTACCACGTGCCGCTGCACGGTGAGGGACCGGTGGTAGCTGGGCTCGCCGGGCTTGTCCCCGCCGACATCCGCCCGGCAGACTATGCGCGGCTCGGCACGAATGATGTCCGTGTCCTGTGGTTCGACATCGAGCGCGCCTTGGTCTTTCCTGGCGCTGGCGACAACATGGCTGCGTTCGTTGCCGGAGGCGCGGAGCCGCATCCGGCGCTCGCCCCGCTCTGGTCGTCAAGTGCGTCTGTGTCCCTCCAGACGCGGGATGGGCGACCGATGGCCTTCCATGCCGGGCTCGACGCCACCCAGTACGATGCCCACGTGGCGGCGATCGCATCCGCATCCCAAGTCTGGCACCTGCCCGCAGCCGAGTTTGCGCCCGGCGACCCCCAGAACCACGGTCAGCTGCTCACGTTGCCGGTCGGCTTTGGCGCGCCGCTCGCGCTGCTCGCCTATGAGCTCGAGGACGCCACGCTGCGACCGGGCGAGGTGATGACCTTGGTTACGTACTGGGAGGTGCGCACGTCGCCAAGCGAGCTGCTCCGGCTCTTTGTGCACCTGCTCGACGCAAACAGCGTCTACAGCGGGGGAGAGGACCGCCTTGACCTGTGGTACGACAACTGGCGCCCGGGCGACCGCTTCGCCCAGGTGCAGCAGGTCCCGCTCGATGCCGGCGCGTCGCCCGGCGCCTACCAGGTCGAGATCGGTTGGTATGACCCCGAGACCATGGTCCGCCTGCCTGTGCTGCGCGACGGCACCTGGATCGGCGACCGCGTGCTGCTCCGCCCGGTAGAGGTGGAATAGGGCGCAGATGGTCAAGAGCGCAAGACTGCCGCACACTCTGTCGGGCGCGTGCCTGCTGCTCGCGCTGTTCGCACAGTTGATCCTGAGCGCGCAGCACAAGTCCAGCACGGTGGACGAGATGTACCACGTGTTCAACGGCGCGGTATGGTTCCTGTCCGACGAGCCCAAGCCCTTGATGGGCAATCCACCTTTGGTCAATGTCCTGCAGGTGGCTCTGCCCGTCGCAACAGGCGATCTCCGCCTCCCGACAGAGTCGCCTCTGTGGGAGACCGATCGTTGGCTTGACCTGATCTATCCATTCCTCTGGGAAGTCAACGGCGATCACGCGCACCGCATCGTGTTCCTGACACGGCTGCCCGTGATCGGCCTAACCCTGTTGTTGGCGGCGGGCGTCGCTTGCTGGGCGCGGCAGCTGGGCGGCGGCGTAGCCGGTCTCTTGGCGCTCGTGCTCATTTCGTTCGACCCGAATATCCTGGCGCACGGTCGCCTGGCGACGACAGACCTGGGCGCTGCATGTGCGATGCTCTGGGCGGTTTATCTCTTCTGGCGCTATCGTCGGCGACCGAGCTGGCGGCGGCTCGTCCTCGCGGGGCTCGGGCTGGGCGTCGCGCTGGGAACCAAGTTCTCTGCGCTACTGCTGTTGCCCGTGTTCTTGCTTATGGGTCTGGCGCCTGCGGGTCCGTCAGAGGAGAGGCGGCGCGGTTCGGCCTGGCGCCGTATGCTCTGTCTCACGGTCATCTCGGCGATCGCGCTCCTGGTCTTCCTGTCCGCCTTTCGGTTTGACTGGCTCAACGCGCTGGTCGAATACGCGCAGCAGCAGCGGCACTTTGAGCTGGGGCATCAAGCGTTCCTGATGGGCGAGCATCGCATCACTGGATGGTGGTACTATTTTGCGGTTGCCTTTGCCCTCAAGACGCCCCTCCCGCTCCTCGTGCTTGCCGCGGCAGGTTCCGTCTGCCTGTGGCGCAGGCGGTGGGATCTCGCGTTTCTCGCGGCGCCTCCCCTGATCCTCTCTGTTGTCAGCCTGTTGAGTACCGTGAACATCGGCTATCGCTACCTTCTGCCCGTTCTGCCGTTCCTGGCGGTCCTGTCAAGTGGCGTCGTGACGCGTGCGCGGCTCACGCCCGAGCGCGCGCCGGGGCGCAGCCTGCGGCGCGCCTGGCTTCCACTGTCCATCGCACTGCTCGTCTGGTACGTCCTCGGGACGGTCCGCATCTACCCTCACTACCTGGCTTACTTTAACGAGCTAGGCGGTGGGCCGGAGAACGGGTGGCGCTACCTGGTGGACTCGAATCTGGACTGGGGACAGGACCTGCCGGGGCTGCAGGCCCACATGCAGCAGCGTGGCGTGGACGAGATCAACCTGGCTTGGTTTGGGAACGCGCCGCCAGAGCAGTATGGGGTCAGCTACGAGCTCCTGCCCAGTTGGTTCAGTGCCCTGCGCAACGCGCAGAGCCGCGCCTACTATCCGCACGCCCCTCTTCCGGGGGTGTACGCCATCTCTGCCACGCATCTGCAAGGTGTCTATCTGCCCGATCGAGACGCGTACGCGTGGTTTCGCGAACGCACGCCGGTCGCCAAGATCGGCTACTCGATCTTTGTGTACGACGTGCCTCGCACGGGGGGAGCCCCCGTCTCGGTGGCCCTTTCGGGGCTGTCGGTTGACCAGATCGACGAGCAGACCTTCCGTGCCACGTTGGGCACAAACGATGTCACGCTGCGTTGGTTCGATGCGCGCGGCGCATTGGTGCTTCCAGGCGGAGGGCGGAAGAGCTGGTATGCCCTCGCCGACACGACCCCTCTCCACCCATACCTGAGAGAGCGGTTCTTTGCCGACCGACCCCCGTGGGGACGGCAGCAGACTGCAGGGGGTGGGCGAATCTACGAGCTCTACTGTCTCCCCGCCGAGACCGCACGTGAGAGGTTCGTGCCTGCGTCCGGTGCACTGCCCGTCTGGCACAGCCCGGCATTGACCTTTCCGCCCGACTATGAACGCTATGCCCTGCGCCTGCCGGTCGATCTGCGCGACCTGAGCTTTCTCGGATATGAACTGCGCGCGGACGTGTTGCGACCTGGTGATGAGGTGCTGCTGCTCACGTTCTGGCGCGTAGAAGGGCAGCTTGACCCACCGCTCGCTCTCTTTGTGCATCTCTTGGACGCAAAGGGCACTGTGCGCGCCCAACACGATGCGTTCTCTGTCGATCCAGCGGGCCTCGAACCGGGAGACGTGTTGGTCCAGCTGCACCGCTTTTCGATCCCGCCCGATCTGGCGCCTGGGGAGTACCCACTGGAGATCGGAGCCTACCACACCGACACCATGCAGAGGTGGCAGATCTATGACGGCGAGCGTGCGCTCTCCTCTCGGCTGCTGCTTCGCCCGGTCCTGATAGAGGCGCGATGAGCGAGAACGGGCAGCGCACGCGTTGGCTGGAGGGACGCTGGACTATGGCGGCGATCCTGACCGCCTATGTCGCTCTAGGTGTGGCCTACAGCATGGTCGTCCCTGCCTACGAAGCGCCCGACGAGCCGGCTCACTTGGCGTATGTCTGGTACCTCAACCAGTACCGCCGCTTTCCCGTGCAGCAGCCGGTCTACGAGGAGAACCTCAGCGCCGAGGGCCTCCAACCGCCGCTCTACTACCTGCTTGGTGCCCTAGCGACCGCTCCGATCTCGGGCGAGATGCGCGACCTGCAGATGCTAGAGCGCAACCCCTGTTTCGCCTGGCGCTTCGAGGACCCGGGTTGGCAGACCGCCCTTCTACACACCGGGTCCGAGTCCTTCCCCTACCACGGCGTCTGGCTGGGGCTGCACATCGTGCGGTGGCTGTCCCTCGTCCTGGGAGTGGTCACTGTCTGGGCTACGTACCATCTGGGACGGGCAGCGGCGCCCGATCGGCGTTGGCTGGCGCTTGCGGGCGCGGCGGTCGTCGCCTTCACGCCCCAGTTCCTCTTTCTGCACAGCACGGTCAACAACGACAACCTGGCGACAGCGCTCTCCTCCCTGATCTTGCTGGCGTCCG
Source organism: Anaerolineae bacterium (assembly GCA_016929775.1). The sequence continues at coordinate 9,174 of JAFGIE010000134.1, read as the reverse complement.
CGCGAGCGGTGGTAACTCCCTCTCGCGATCGGGACTGGGCCTGGATGGGCCTGCTGCTGGGGCTTGGCGCGCTGACCAAGTACAGCGTCTACGCCCTGGCGCCGCTGCCCTTTGGCGTGCTTGCCTGGCGGGCCTGGCGAGACAGGGATTGGCGGCGGGCCACGCGGCGCCTCCTGTGGCTGGTTGCCCTCCCCCTCCTGATCGCAGGCTGGTGGTACGCCCGCAACCAGGCGCTATACGGCGACCCGCTGGCATGGCGCGTCATGCTCGACTCTCTGGGCCAGTACGTCTCTCGCGTGACGCCCTTGTCCTGGGCCGACCTGCGCGAGTTCGGCCTCCTGACCTTTACCACCTATTGGGCGAGGTTCGGCTGGATGAGCCTGCCGGTGCCGGATGGCGTGTACATCGTGCTGGCGATCGTCTGTGGCCTCGGGATGGTGGGCACGGTGGTTGATCTGTGGCAGCATCGCTGGCGTTGGTCCCCCGTGCGTTGGGTGCTGGTCCTTGCCGTGCTCGGGGTGGGGGTGTCTCTGCTGCGCTACCTGCAGGTGATCAACAACTCTGGATACCAGGGGCGCTTTCTCTTCCCGGTCAGCTCTGCCCTCTCGCTCTTGCTCCTGATCGGCCTGTCGCGCCTTGCCGGCGCGCACTGGGCCGCTCCAGTGTGTGCTGGGTTCGGGATCGGTCTCCTCGTCCTCTCGATCGGGGCGCTGTGGGGCGTGATCTATCCAGCCTATGCGCCCCCTGCGCGCTACCAAGCGACCAGCGTGGCTGGGCTGCCGCAGCCGTGCGTCCGCTTTGGCGGCGAACTCGAGCTGGCGGCGTACCGGGTCGAGCCAACCGTCCTGCGCCCAGGAGACGAGCTGGCGCTGACCCTGTATTGGCACGTGCTGGAGGCGCCACCGGGCCCGGTTGCGCTGTCGGCGGAGCTTGTCGACGCGGGGCGCCGTCTCTTGGACGCGGCGGGATCATCCGCGCCGGACTGGCAGCCGGGAGAGCTTGTGGCGACGGAATATGGCCTTCGTGTCCCTGAACATGCGTCCCCTTCTGCGGCGTTGCTCGTCATACGGGCTACTCGCGACGGCCCGCTCGCCGTCTCTAGCCTGGGCGGGCGGTCGTTGGGGGACGCTGCCGAGCTGGGCGGGCTCAAGATCGCCCCATCCCTCCCCGTCCAGGCGCCCTCTCGTCTCACGACCTACTCGTTCGCGCACGTTGCCGCGCTGCGCGGATATGACCTGGATGCCGCCCAGGTACAGGCCAACGGCGTGCTGGGGGTGACGCTCTACTGGGAGTCGCTGGGCACAGCGTCTGTAGACTATACCGTTCTCGTGCACCTGCTCGACGAACGTGCGCATCCCGTCGCGCAGGCTGATGGTCAGCCGCTGGGCGGCGCCTACCCGACCACGCTCTGGTCCACAGGCGAGTGGATCGTGGACCGTCGAGAGGTGTCTCTGCGCGACGTCCCTCCTGGCGACTATGCGCTGGGCGTGGGCTGGTACCTGCTGCAGACAGGGGAGCGGCTGCCGGCGCACGATGCGACGTACGATCGCCTGCCTGACGACGTGGCGATCCTGTGTCCGGTGCGCGTCGTGCAGGAGGAGGGCCCATGAGTGCAGAGGCGCGCTCTCGGCTGCCTTGGCTGACCGGCTGGCGCGCCGATCTGGCGGCGTTGGGCCTGCTCCTAGCGCTCGACCTCGTGTTGCTGTGGCCTGGGCTGATGCCCGGGCAAGTCCTGATGCCCCTCGACACGCTGTCGCGCTTTCGTCCCTGGCGGGGCATCGAGCTGCCTGCTCCGCTGCACAACCCCCTCCCGACAGACGTGGTGGACATCATCTACCCGACCCGTCACTTTGCCGCCGGGTCGCTGCGAGAGGGACGCTTTCCGCTCTGGAACCCCTATACGTTCAGCGGGTACTCGTTCGTCGCCAACCTACAGGCTGGGCTCTTTTACCCGCCCAACCTGCTAGGGTACCTGCTCCCCGAGGCGTGGGCGGCGGGCGTCAACGACCTGGACCTCATCCTGCACCTCCTGCTGGCGGGGGCAGGCATGTACTTTTACCTGCGGACGATCGGCGCCTCGCGCCCTGCCAGCCTCGGCGCAGGCATCGTGTTCATGCTGAACGGCGTCTTCGTCGTGTGGCTCGAGTGGCACACCATTCTGAGTACGGCAGTTTGGATGCCTTACGTGTGGGCCTGGCTAGAGCTGGCGCTGCGAAGCGGGCGCCGGACCTACGTGCTGCTGGGCGCCTGCGCGCTCGCGCTGCTGCTCGTAGGCGGGCACCCACAGTGGATGATGTACGGGCTGCTGGGCGTGGGATGCTACGGCGTCTATCGTCTCGTTTGGCCCGCTCCCGCCTCCCGGCGGCGGGCTGCGGCTGCGGTCGCCCTGCTGGCAGCGCTGGGCGTGGGCCTAGCGGCGATCCAGCTCCTGCCCGCCTTCGAGTACCTGGCGCTGGGCCACCGCACGGCGCTGCCCTACGACCAGGTGGTGCAGATGGGCATGCTGCCCCGCCTGGTCGTCTATCTCGTCCCCGGCTTCTTTGGCAACCCGGCGCAGGGCACGTACTGGGGGCCCGCCAACTATGTCGAGACGACCGCTTACGTGGGCATCCTGCCTCTCCTGTTGTCGATGATCGCGCTGGTCGTGCGCCGCGACCGACACACCCGTTTCTTCGCCGCCATGGCGTTGCTTGCCCTGCTCCTCGCCGCTGGGACGCCGCTCTACCGCCTGATCTACCCCTTGCCCGGCTTCAGCGGGCTGCGCATGGACCGCATGGTCTACCTGGCAAACGCCTTCCTGAGCGTGCTTGCTGGCTTGGCCCTGGATGGCGTCGCCGGGGCGCGCCCGCTGCGCAGGAGGCGTCTCGCGTGGGTCGCCGTGGGGCTGAGCGTCCTGCTCCTGCTGGGCGGCGTCGCGGGATACGCCTGGCACTACCGCGCCGAGCTGTCGGCGCACTGGCACGATCCCCAGTTCCGGGGCTATGCGCAGCTCGCGGTCCTGATCGCCTTCCTCCTCTTCGGTACGCTCGCGATTGCCCTGCGTCTGGCGGGGCATCTCTCGCCGCGAGCGTTCTTGGCGGTCGCACTCGCGGTCGCATCTGTCGATCTGCTCCACTTTGGCGTCGGGTACAATACCGTGACGCCCATCTCCTTGCTCTATCCCTCGACGGAGACCACGCGCTTCCTGCAGGCTGACCCCGAGCTGTTCCGGATGGTCACCCTTCGCCAGTCGCACGTCCTCATGGCGAACACTGGGCTCGTCTATCGCCTGGCGGACGCAGGCGGCTACAACTATGCCGCCCCCCGCCGGTATGTGGAGTACATGGATGCCGCGAACGGCGGCTCTGTGATCTATGGGGAGCGACACATCCTACTGACCGACCATCGCTCTCCCCTCCTCGACCTGCTCAACGTCAAGTACGTCGTCACCGGCGCCGAGCTGTGGAAGCCGGAGGATGTGCCCGATACGGCGCAGCCCTTTGCCGACACGGTCCTGCCGGTCCGGCACGGGCTACCCTACGAGCAGGACGTGACGGTGCAGCAGCCGGGCCTACACCGCATCGACCTGTGGTCCCACGAGGGGACGGCGGCAGCGGGCGAGCTGGTCCTGCGGCTGTTCGCCCTGCCCGATTTCCAGCCGGTGGCCCACGCGCGCGTGGATCTCGCCGCCGTCGCGCCCGGGGAGCCGATCCACTTTTACTTTGCTCCGGCGTCCGCTCGCCTGGGACGCCGGTTCCGGTTTGTCGTCGAGGCAGGGAGCACAGATACCAAGGTGGATCTGCAGGCGAGCCGTACGGCGGGCCTCCGCTTTGCCTGCTACAGCGCGCCCTACGATGGCTTGGTTTTCGAGAGCGTAGACGAGGACGTGCGCGTCTACCTGAACGATGGATACCTGCCGCGGGCCTTTGTCGTGCACCAGGCGGAGGTGATCGCCGATCGCGCGCTCGCCCTCGCCCGGCTGGCGGACCCCGGCTTCGACCGCCGGCGCAGCGTGGTGTTGGAAGAGACGCCCCCGCCGGAGCAGACGCTGTCCCTGGCAAGTCCCTCTGCCGAGGTCGCTGGGCAGGACGCGCTGGTCGAGATCGCGGACTATCGGCTCGACGACGTGACCGTCCACGTACGCGCGGCAAGCCCCGGCTACCTGGTGCTGGCGGATGCGCACTATCCCGGTTGGCGGGCGACGGTCGATGGGCAGCCGACCCAGCTGTACCGGGCCAACTATGTCCTGCGCGCCGTGTACCTGCCGGCGGGCGCACACGAGGTCCGGTTTGTCTATCGCCCGGCATCGCTGATCGTGGGCGCTGCACTCAGCGGAGCGGCGGCGCTGGGGTGCGTCGTAGCGTGGGCTCACGCCCGGCGCCCCCGGCTGAGCGCGATCCCCTAGCCGGTCGGAGTGGAAGCGACTGCTATGTGTCCAAAGAACCGACGCCATGTGTACCACCTGGCCTTTCTCCTGCTGCTAACCCTGCTCAATGGGCTGCTCTGGAGCGCAGCGATCCCGCTGTGGCAGGGCACGGACGAGGATGGGCACTTTGCCGCGACCCAGTTCGTGGCGGAGCACCTCAGGTTGCCGGGGCGCGACGACGTGTACCGCGCGGACGAGTTGCTGCTCGCCGCAGAGCTGGCGGACGTGCGCAAGCTGCCCTACAACCCGCACCTGCGCCAGGCGTTCGGCGGCGAGTCAGATGGTCCGTACGAGGCGGAGCTGAGGGCCCTCGATCCGGCGCTGCGTACCAGCTATGCCCTTGGCGCGCCGGGCAAGCTGAATCACACGTCTCCGCTGTACTATGTGCTGGGAGCGGTGGCGTATCGGCTCGTCTACGGCGCGGATCTGCTGGTCAGGGTCTTTGCCGTGCGCCTCTTTTCCATTCTGCTGACGATCGGCTTGGTTGGGGTTAGCTATGGCTTGGCGGCTGAGGCAATGCCCGATCGCCTCGGCGCCGCCCTGACGGTCGCCGCCATGGTCAGCTTTCAGCCCATGATCTCCTTTATCGGCTCGATCGTCAACAACGACATCCTGGTCAGCCTGCTGACCACGGGCGCGATCTGGATCCTGGTGCGCATCTGGTGGCGGGGGCTCACCGTGGCACGGGCGATCGGGTTGGGCGTTGCCCTGGGGCTGGGCATGCTAGCCAAGCCCCTGATCGCGGGATTGGCCCTCCCCGCGGCGTTGGTCTTGAGCGTGGCGTGGTGGCGGCGTGCGGGGCAGCGCACGCAGGTGGTGCTGCTGGGCCTGCTCTCGCTGGCTGTCGCCCTGGGTCTGTGCGGCTGGTGGGTGGTCCGCAGCCTGGATCTCAACGACGGCGAGCTGTACATGGACGAGATCAAAAGGGGCTACCGGGTGATCGGCGAACCTTTCTACGACTACCGGGGGCGCGCGGGCAGGCACGCGATCGACTATTACGCCTCCATCGTGGGCGGCGTGTGGGGCAGCTACTGGGCGGCGTTCGGGTGGCTGGATACGCCTGCCGCGCCACTCTACTACTGGCTGATCGATGGCGTAACGCTGTTCGGGCTTGCGGGGCTGGGATATGCTCTCTACCGCATGCTCTGCCGCCACGCCTGGCGGCAGCTCGGGACCACGTTCCTGCTGTTGACCGTCGTCCTGGCTCCGGTGGTCATGATGCAAGTCTACGATTACGTGTATTGGGTACAGAACGGAGGGGGGCGTGGCCTACAGGGACGCTACTTCTTTGGCGAGATGGCGGCGCTCTTGATCCTGGTGCTGACCGGATGGCTTGCCGTCGTCCCTGACCGGTGGCAGGGCGTGGTTCACCTGCTGCTGCGGCTGGGCATGATCGCCGCCAACGTGTACTGCTTGCTCTGGGTCGTGCTGCCCCGGTACTATACGTGATCTCAAGGAGAGACCGATGTACGTTGTGGTCGTCATGCCCGCTTACAATGCGGCGCAAACGCTGGAACAGACCTACCGCGACATCCCCCGGCACGCGGTGGACAAGATCATCCTGGTCGACGATGTGAGCCACGACGAGACGGTAGAGGTCGCGCGGCAGCTCGGGCTCGACACGATCATCCATCTCCAGAACAAGGGCTATGGGGGCAACCAGAAGACCTGCTACCTGGAAGCGCTGAGGAGCGGCGCGGACGTCGTGGTCATGCTGCACCCCGACAACCAGTACGACTCTACGCTCATCCCCGAGCTGATCGCGCCGATCGAGCGAGGCGAGGCGGACATGGTCCTGGGTTCGCGCTTCTTGGGGCGCGATCCCGGGGAGGGCGGCATGCCCCGGTGGAAGGTGGTCGTCAATCGCGCCCTGACCCTGGTCGAGAACCTGGCGACGGGCCTGCGCTTGTCCGAGTGTCACACCGGATTCCGGGCCTACAGCCGCCGATTCTTGGAGACGATCCCGTTCCTGCTCAACTCGGACAAGTTCCTGTTCGACACCCAGGTGATCTATCAAGCGGTGGCTTTTGGGTTTCCGATCGCCGAAGTGAGCGTGCCGACGCGCTACTTCAAGGAGGCATCTTCGGTTGGGATCCGAGCCGGCGTCCCGTATGGACTGGGTACGCTGTGGACCACGCTCCAGTACGTTGCGCACAAGCGAGGCCTAGCGACGGTGGACCTGTTCAGCAAGACGCTCGTAGAGGTGATCAGCCGGTATCATCGGCTTTCCATCTTTGGCGAGGCAGAGGAGGGCTAGCGCAGGTGCACGCGCGCATGCGTTGGACGGTGGCGCTGCTGGCGCTGCTCCTTGCAGCTGCCCTCTACGGCGCAGGGGCGATGGTCTACTGGCGGGGCGCCAGGTCCGGGACACCCCTCCAGGACCCCATGGTCTACTATGAGCAGTACATCTATCCCCGCGCCTGGACGCGGTCGCAGTTGGCCCCTGGTGCGCCCGACCCGACGCCCTTTGCCGCCGTGTACGGGCCGAACACCGTGACCCAGCCGTTCCGCAGCTGCGCCGACCGGCTGACCATGCTGCGCATCTGGCTGGGCGCGGCGCGCGGGCAGCGCGTCGAGGTCAGCCTGCGCGCGGGTCTCAATCGGGTGGACACGATCTACGCCGCCTCGCTGACGCTCGACCGGGATGGATACCACGACTTTGCCTTCCCTGCACTCCCGGACTCGGCGGGCGAGACCTACTGGCTGATGGTGGAGGCGCCGCAAGCCAGCGCGCACGAGGCGGTCGCGCTGCGGGCGATCCCGACCGAGCAGGTGGGGGGCGTGCCCCGGCTGAACGAGTACGGCGCGTCCGGGAACCTCGACTTTGCCGCGTATCACCGTGGGCTCCCAGGGCGCTGGGTGGTGGACGTCCTCGCGGAGCAGCTGCTGCCGCACAGCGCTGCTCTTCGCCTGCAGCAGTACAAGCCGGCGATGCTCAAGGGCGATGGCTTCTGGTGGCTGCTCGCGATCTCGACGCTGGGAACGGTGACCTGGGTGCTCGTCGCCCTGCCGCTGGACAGGGGGGCGCCCAGGCGCTGCGCTGCCTGGTTGGTCGCGCTTGGCGCGTGCGTCCTCCTCGTGCTCCTGGCTCTGTGCGCGGGCGTGATCTCGTATCCCCACCGCCCGGCGCACATGCAGGCCGATGCCCTGCCGGCGCAGGAGAGACCGCGCAGTCAGAGGCTGGTGTTCGATCTGCTGCTCACCCTCTATCCGGCGGGGCGAGATCCCGAGCGGCGCTTCTTCTCTACCGCGTGGGCCTCGATCGACGGGGTGCAGCAGCCTTGCGTCGCCGTGCCGCCTGACTCGAGCCTGAGCTATCCCCTGCGCGTCCCGGTCGAGGCGACGTTGCGCTTGGGCGTGGCGTTGACGTCCTCCGCACGACGTCACTTTGAGGTGGTCGCGGACGACGGGCTGGTCCTGTTCAGCCGCGACCTGGATGGTCCGGGCGGCGTCTCAGCCGAGATCGACCTGACGCCGTACGGGGGGCAAGAGACGACGCTGACCCTCCTGACCGCCACACGCGACGCAGAGCACGCGCATTCCGGGGAGGAGGCGCCTGGCTTGTGGTGCAGCCCCCAGATCGCGAGTACGCATTCGTGGCTCCTTCCCTACCCGCCGCCGGGGGACGTCGGCGTGCGCGCGCAGCCGACCACGTTCGGCGAGGCCCTGGAGCTGCTGGGCTATCGCGTGGACCCACTCGAGGCTCGCCCTGGGGACACGGTGACCGTGGCGCTCTACTGGCACGCCCTCCGTCGCGTGACGTGCAACGATACGGTGTTTGTCCACCTGATCGACGGCGCGGGGGAGGTGCTCAGCCAACACGACGGCGAGCCGGTGTCCGGGACGTATCCCACCAGTGCCTGGGCGCCAGGTGACGTGATCGTAGACCTGCATCGCCTTCCGCTCCCGGTCGACTTGACTGCCGGCGACTACCATGTCGAGGTAGGGCTGTACGACCTGGCAACGCTGGTGCGCCGCCCTGCCCGGACCGGAGAGGGCGTGTCCCTCCCTGGGGACCGGTTGCTGCTGCACGATCGGGTGAGGGTCGCAGAATAGGGGGACCAGGATGACCGTACGCAGGAGGGCGAACGCGTGACGATGCGACACCGCGGTGAAGGGACAGCGCTCTGGTACCGCGCCTTCCGGTACCGCTGGTTGGAGCGCCAGATCGCCTCTCGCCACGATGTCCGGCGCATCCTCGACCTGGGATGCGGCAGCGGCGAGAACATGTGGCGGTTTGTCGAACTAGGGCGCGCCCCGATCGGCCTCGACGTCGCCTTCCAGAGGCTGCGGCAGGCGCGCGCTCACGGTGCGGTCGTCCAGGGGACGGGCTCGGCGTTGCCCTTTGCGGACCGTTCGCTGGACATGGTCTACGCTGCCCACGTGCTGCATCACGTCGGCGCGCATCGCCTCCTGCTGCGCGACCTGCGGCGCTGTCTGCGTCCAGGGGGCACGCTGTTCCTGGTGGAGAGCGTGGAGGACCATCCGCTGATGCGCCTGGGACGGGCCCTGTACCCTGAGTGGCGCGGGGATGCAGTCGAGCTGCGCCTTCGCTACCGGCAGCTGATCGAGGAGGTACGTGCGGCAGGCTTTGACGTGGTCGAGGCGGGCCAGTACAGCGTGCTCTTTTGGCTGTGGGAGGTCCTGCCGGAGCGTTGGGCGTGGCTGGACCGCTTCACGCCTCTCTTTACCGCCCTCGAGGTGCTGCTCCATCCCCTGGCGCGCCGCTGGGCTGCGCACTGTTACTGCGTCGCCCTGCCCGGGCAGAT
>JAFGIE010000133.1 GCA_016929775.1 Anaerolineae bacterium | reverse complement strand
CGAGGCCACAGATGGCCGTAGCCCGGTAACATTATCATCTGACGGAACGATCACGCTTCGGTAACATTATCATTTGAGTTGACACGGACGGTACGCCAGCGCTTGACGGCGCGGGGCGCGTGCGCTATCATGGGCGGACACAGGACCCAGCGCCCAACGAGGAGGGATCGATGCCACGAGAGACGATGACGCCGCGCGAGCGGTGGGAGGCGGTGCTGACCCGGCAGACGCCCGATCGGGTGCCGATGGACTATTGGGCCACGGGCGAGATGAACGAAAAGCTGACACGCTCCTTGGGGTGCGCCGACCTGGACGAGGCGCTGTCGAGGCTGCACGTCGATCGCCCTTTGACGGTCGGTCCCGACTATGTCGGCCCGACGATCCCGGAAGGGTATGACGTCTTTGGCCTGCAGTACAAGCAGATCGACTATGGGACGGGCGCCTACGACGAGTGCATCAACGCTCCGCTCGCCCAGTACGACAGCGTGGACGCGATCGAGCGCTCGTACCGCTGGCCCGACCCGGACTGGTATGACTATCGCTCGATCCCGCAGCAGGTGGCAGGGCACGAGCACCGCCCGATCCGGGGCGGCGGGTCGGAGCCGCTGCTGATCTACAAGAAACTGCGCGGCGAGGCGCAGGCGTTCATGGACCTGGTCGAGCACCCCGAGATGGTGCACTATTGCCTGGACAAGCTGTTCGAGTTGGCCTACCAGAACACGCTGCGCATCTATGAGCAGATCCCGGGGCAGGTGATGATCTCGTACGTCGCGGAGGACATGGGCAGCCAGCACGGGCTCATGATCGCGCCCGAGCAGATCCGGACCTTCCTCCTGCCGCGCATGCAGCGCATGATCGACCTGGCGCACCAGACGGGCGCGTTCGTGTTCCACCACAACGACGGCGGGATCCGGGCGATCCTGCCCGACATGATCGAAGCCGGGATCGACGTCCTCAACCCGATCCAGTGGCGTTGCGTCGGCATGGACCGGCAGGCGCTCAAGCGCGACTTTGGGGACCGGCTGGTCTTTCACGGCGCGGTCGACAATCAGTACACGCTCCCCTTTGGCAGCGTGCAAGAGGTGCGCCAGGAAGTGGAAGACAACCTGCGCATTCTGGGCGCCGGCGGGGGCTACATCCTGGCGCCCTGCCACAACATCCAGGCCAACACGCCGGTCGAGAACGTCCTCGCCATGTACGAGACGGGGTACGCACTCGGGTGGACGTGACCGTGCGCGGCGGCGCACAGGGCGCCTAGCGCACCTGTACGCCGTCGGTGGGCAGCCCCCAGCGGCGCGCCTGGAGCCGCTGCAGCGCCCGGTAGCCGAGCGGGACGATGCCCAGCTCTTCCACCAGCGCCCGCGTCTCTGGACGGGTCCAGTAGGCGTGATCCCCCTCGCGGATGGTCGCGTCTGGGATGCGGGCGCGATAGGCGTCGCTCATGCGGGCGGCGTGGATCAGGAGCAGGTGGACGCCCGGCTGGAGGGCGCGCAGCCAGTCGTCGTAGACCATGGCCCGCGCGCTCGGCTCGAGCCGGTCGATCAGGACGTTCGCGTGGAACATCCAGACCGCATCCGCGCACACATAGCCCCGCACGCGCATGTCGGCGATGTGAATCGGGTTCATGGGCAGGTTGTAGGTGCGCGCGAGGTCCATCGCCCCCTCTCCGAGCGCGGGGTGCAGCCAGTAGCAGCCCATGTGGTCGTCGATGTGCGTCGGCTGGACCCCGGCTTGGAGCACGCGCACGATCTGCGCCTCCATCTCGCGCAGGGCCTCGCCCACGTCCATGTGCGCTGCGAGCTCCCCGGACGTAGGCCACAGGATGCCGTCGTCGTTGTACAGGCTCGGGACCTGGCTCTGGGGCAGGACCCCGCCCCAACCATAGCGCGCCCCCCACTCGCTGTTCAGGGTGAGGTGGATCCCCAGGTCGAGCTCGGGCTGCGCCTGCCAGGTGGCGAGCGTCCGGGAAAAGTCGGGACAGGGCGCCATGACGCTGCCGCTGCGGCACACGCCCGCAGCCATGGCATCCAGGGCGCCGTCGGTCTGGTCGGCGTGGGCTGCCATGTCGTCGGCGTGGACGATCAGCAGGACGTCGTCGGCCCCGTAGCCGAGCTGTTCCGCCAGGGCAGGACCCTCGCCGTCTGCCGGGACGCCGCCGTTGATCAAGCCAAACCGCTCGGTGAGGGGCGTGAAGGCGTGCAGCGCAGGGAGCAGGACGTCGTCGTGCAGCGCCTTGTGCTCGTGCGGCAGGGCGGCGAGCAGGACCACGTAGGTCCACGTCCCCTCCTGCGCCGTGCACAGGTCGACGCGCAGCGCGCCCCGCTCCGGGATCGCCAGGTCCAGCGCGGAGTGCTCCCAGGCATAGCCACCCGCGCGAAGCGTGCCCACCGGCGCGGAGCCTCGGTCGAGGCCCGCCATCGCCGCCATGATGGCTCGCACCTGCCTTGGCTCGGCGTGCGGGACAGCACGCTGGTGCAGGATCGTCGGGTCGCCCGGCGCCCCTTGCCGCGCGTACACACCGTCGTCCACGCGCCGCCACCCTGCGGGCACCGCGCCGCGCACGCCAACCGCGTTCATGTCTACGGTCAATCCGGTCACGGTATACCTCCTCGCGTTGGCTCGTACCAGTCGCACCCGATCGGAAGCAACCCCATAGCTAGACCTAGTATACGGCAGACCTGGGTGAGCCGTCATCGTCCGAATGGATGAGTGCAGGGGATGATTGGGTGGGCGCGATGGCAGATTTGCGCGCAAGCCAGAGATCGGGTATAATCGTGCCCTAGTTGCGGGTGTAGCGCAGTGGTAGCGCATCTGCTTCCCAAGCAGGCGGCCACGGGTTCAAATCCCGTCACCCGCTCTCACAGGACGAGGCCCTCTCCCCACAGAGAGGGCCTCTTGCTTGTGTACAACAGCCTCGCACGAGACGTCGATAGCCTCGGGTAGGACGTTTGACACGTCGGTCGAAGGGCCTATAATCGGGCTACCGTGCGCTGGCAGGCCCCACCCGTCGCCGGCGCTGCGCCCCACGGACTGAGGAGACACACATGCCGACGCCCGTCCGCATCCTAGCGCTGACCGCACACCCCGACGACGAGATCACGCTCTGTGGCGCCGCCTTCCTGGACCTCAAAGAGACCTACGCCGACCGGGTCGAGACAGCGATCGCCTGCGCGACCAAGGGCGAGAACTATGCCCGCCCGGGCTGGGCGCCGGCGGTGCGCGAGGAGGAGCTGCACGCCGCCGCGCGGGTACTGGGCGTCGATCGCGTCCGGTTCCTGGGCTTCCGCAACGGCGAGATGATCCAGATGCTGGGCCCGATCCATGGGCGCGTGGTGCGCCACGAGCGCGAGATCCCGATCAACACGAATTGGTTCGACGGTCTGCAGCCGGGCCATCGCTGGGCAGACCACGTTGCCGCAGTGCGCGCGTTGGGCGCCCTGGCGTTCGGCGTGCCGCCCGCGGTAGAGGGCTATGACTGGCGCAACGGGCCCCTGGCGCCCCTCGTCGAGGCAGCGGTGCGGGCGATCCGTGCCGAGCGGCCCGACGTGGTCGTGACGATGGAGCCCTTTGGCAACTATGGGCACAACGAGCACATCATGGTCCACCACGCGGCGACGGTCGCCTGCTATCTCAGCGGGCGCGACGAGGTGTGGCCCGAGCACGGCAAAGCGGGCTTGGAGCCGCACGCGCCGCACAAGCTGTACTGGGGCGGGCTGTACGAGGGCAGGCCCGATCGGGCGGCGCGCGTGCAGAACGCGATCGCTCAGGCGCGCTACGAGATGGGCGTGCCCGTGTACGAGCCCAGCCTGACCCTCTCGGCGCCGCACCTGGCAGAGCAGGTGTTCGAAGCGCTGAGCGCGCATCGCAGCCAATTCGCGCTCCCCTCGTGGGCCGAGCTTCCGGCGGGGCAGCGCCAGTTCCTGGGCACGAACGCCTTCCTGCGCGTGTACCCACCCCTCTCGCCTGGTGAGCCGCCGGAGGGGTCGATCGTCGACGGGACGCCGCTGCGGGCATGAGACAACCGAGATCGGGACGGAGGAGGAAGAACGTGAAGACAGTCGTGATCGGCGCAGGGAGCATGTCGTTCGGGCGCGGGATGATCGTCGACCTACTGCGCTCGGAGGGACTCTATGGCAGCGGCATGGACCTGTGCCTGGTAGACGTGGACGAGCAGGCCCTGGAACAGATGTACCGGTTTGCGCTCCTGGTCCGCGACCACGTGGGCAGTGACGCCTTGGTCACGCGCACCACCGACCGCACCGAGGCGCTGCCCGGCGCGTCCTACGTGCTGACGGCAGTAGCGGTCCACCGCTATGCGCTGTGGGAACAGGACTTTCGCGTGCCGCTGAGCCACGGGTTCCGCCATCCCCTGGGCGAGAACGGGGGCCCGGGGGCGCTCTTTCACGCGCTGCGCAGCCTGAAACTGATCATGCCGATCTGCGCCGACGTCGAGCGCCTCTGTCCAGACGCGCTCCTGCTCAACTACACGAACCCAGAGGCGCGCGTGCTCGACGCGATCCTGCGCCTGACCCAGGTCCGGGCGGTCGGACTGTGCCACGGCGTCTTCTCGGCGATCGGCTTTATCTCCGCCTACCTGGGCGTGCCCGTGGAGCGGCTGGAGGTCACGTCGGCGGGCATGAACCACTTTTACGCGATCCTGAGCGCGATCGACCTGGAGACGGGAGATGACCTGCTGCCGGGGCTCCTGGCGCGGGTGCGCGCAGACGACTCGTTCCCGCCCTCGCTCTGGAAAAAGTTCATCGACCACTTTGGGTGGCTAACCTACAAGTCGGACGACCACATCGGCGAGTACGTGCCCTATGGCGCCGAGTTCACCGGAGTGCGGTGGCCTTACGGGCTGGAGCGCCGCGCGGTGAGCGACGGAGCGCCCGCCCCAGGGTTCGACCCCGCCCCCTACCTGGCAGGCGCGCCCCTGGACGAGCGCGCTCTGCGCCGGTCGGGCGAGATCGCGGCGCCCGTGATCTGTGACATCGAGCTGGACCGGCGCGGGCGCCACGACGCAGTGAACGTGATGAACCGCGAGGGGTACATCTCGAACCTGCCGGAGGACGCCGTGGTCGAGGTGCCCGCCTATGCGGACGGCGCCGGGATCCACCCGATCGCAGTGGGCGAGATCCCCGAGCCACAGGCGACCTACATCCGCACGCAGATCTCGATCCAGCGGACGGTCACCGAGGCGTACCGCACCGGATCGAAGCGGCTGCTCATGCAGGCCCTGCTGATGGACCCGGTCGTCAACAGCATCGTGGAAGCCGAAAAGCTGCTGGACGAAATGCTCGACCTGCAGCGCGCCTACCTGCCGGCGTTCGAGTAGGTCCAGTTGCCTGGGACAGGGCGACCACACGACGCCGAGCCCTGTCCCAGGGCTACGTCTCGCTTGGGCCGAGGGCCCTGATCCCCCGCAAGCTGACGACACTCAGGGCAAAGAGCACGGCATACCCGCAAAAGATGCCAAAGTAGCCGAGCCCCGGCACGGCGCCGTTGAGATAGTCGGCGACGGGACCGCCGATCCCAGACCCGATGATGCCCGCCCCGGCGCCCGCCAGGTTCGAGATGCCCAGGTAGCGCCCCGCCTCCTCGGACGTGACGAGGCGCGTGCCCAGCGCCCAGTTGTTGGTCATGAACAGGCCCGCCGCGAGCCCCAGGATGCACCCGGCAACGTAGACCAATGGCAGGCGCGGCACCCAGATCGTGCCGAGCAGGACGACCGTCCCCAGCACGGCGAGCACCCCGGCGAGCGCGATCAGGCGCCGCTGCCCGATCCGGTCCGCAAGCCACCCGCCAGGAAGCGCGCTGAGGAGCGTGAAGCCCCCGACGACCATCATGAGCGTGCCGGTCATCGCTGCCGCGCGTTCGCGGGTGACCTCAAAAGCGTACATGATAAAGAACGCGGCAAAGTGCTGGATCGACGTGATGGCGGCGAGGAACATGAGACGGTTGACCATCCACCAGGTGAAGGACGGCTTGGCGCGGGCATCCCTCCCGATCGTCGCCAGGGCGCCGCCCCACACGCCGGCGACCACGGCGACCGCCATGGCGACGATCCCGCCGACCGCGACGCCGACGCGCAGCGCGATCTCCCCACCCGCGACCGCCCAGGCGACGAGGCCGACCATCCCGCCCACCGCGCCCCCTCCCAGAAGCCCAGCGGCGGCGCCGACGCCGATGCCGGCAAGCATGCCGAGGACACGGAGCATCGTCGGGCGGAGCGGGACGTCGGGCGGGCGGTCGATCGGCTCCTCTTTGACGAGCATCAAGGTCAGCAGCATGAGAAGCAGCACGATCGCCCCAGTGACCAGGACGGCGAGGTTGAACCGTCCCGCGCCGACGAGCGGGGCGATGGTCAGGCCGAGCAGGACCAGCGGGACCAGCTCGAGAATGGCCTTCATCGCAGAGGCCACGCCGCGCTGCGCCTCCGGGACCAGGTCGGGGATCAGGCCCTGGAGCGCGCCGTGGGAGATGTTTGCCGAGAATTGGATCGCGAGCATGACGACCAGCAGGCTCCAGTAGTTGGGGACCACGATAAAGCACGCCATGAAGACCAGGTCGAGGAGCACGCCGACCAGGATGTAGGGCCTACGTCGACCCAGGCGCGACGTGCAGCGGTCGCTGAGCAAGCCCGCAGCGGGCTGGACCAGCATGGCGATGATCAGACCAGCGGTGCGCACCACGCCCAGCGCCGTGTTGCGCGCCGCCGAGGGCGCGAACTGGTCCACGAGGTACGGGGTAAAGATCGTGCCGACCGCATTGTTGCGCACGTTCAGGCCCAGCCAAAAGAGGTTCACAAAGAGCAAGTCGTACCACCGCATGCGCTTCATCGACCGTCCTCCTCAAGACCGGCATAGGCGCCGCGCAGGCGTGCGGGGAGCAGCGCGGCGATGTGCTGCATCACGATCTGGCTCGCCTGCGCGTCGCGCATGGGCGCGGGCGTGCCAGAGGGTACCTGGAGCGGGTAGCATGGCCCAAACCGGAGGCAGAACGCGCCCTCGGACTCGAATCCTGCAACCGGCACGACCGGCATCCCCCGCTGTGCGAGGTGGAGCATGAACCGTCCCACGCCCGGCGGCGGAGCAGCGAGGACACCGCCCGGGGCATCCGCCCCTTCGGGCGCCAGCCCGATCACGGGACGGAGCGTCAGCCGCGCGTACGCGAGCACGCGGCGCACTGCCTCCGCACGCGCGACCACGTCCCGCGGGTCAGGCGGCATGGGCGGCATGGTCGTGAACCCGTACGCCCGGGCGAGGCGCCGGAAGAGCCAGCGCGTCAGCGGCGTCACCGTGTGCGCGCGCAGCCAGTCCGGGTAGGTCCAGGCGGCAGTCATGCTCCAGTACACGTCGACGGGCACGGTCGCACTGACGGCGAGCGCGAGCCAGTATGCCTGGAACCCGGGACGGGCATAGTGGTTGATCGTCAGCAGGGCGGGCCCGTCACGGAGCACGTGTGCGCGCCCGAGCACGCGCAGCGGCGGGCGCAGCCTCGACACGAAGGCGCGCGCGTCAGACCGAAAAGAGCGACGCCGCGCTCCCCCGGAGCCCGCGACCGCCGCCCACGCCATGCCTGCGGCTGTCGGCAGAGGCAGCGGGTAGCGCGGGCGGCGAGAGGCGCGCTCGTGCGTCACTCAGGACAACCCCAGCACGCGCCCCGCGTTGCGCCAGGCGACCTGGTCGATCGGGGCGCGCGGTACGTCGAGCACGTGCAGCTTGAGCAGGGCGATCTTGGCGTCTTGAGCGGCATGTCGTGGTCCCACCTCCTGCCCCCCGGGCAGATCCGGACGTACGCGCGTGCCCAGGATTATAGCGAACTCGCACCCCCCGGGCAAGCTCGGCGCCGGAGGTAGAAGCGGGAAGCTGCAGAGGGCCCTGACGACGTACGAGCGTAGGGAAAGCGTAGGTTTAGCGTCGAGCAGGATCGCGTTCGTTATGTTATTATATGTGCACAATCTTCTCCTCCTTTTGACGAGCGCCAGAGCTTGGGCAACTCTGGCGCTCGTCGATCATGGTCGCCGCTGGCGCCTCCCACACACCCCACGCCCGGGCTCTCCCGGAAAGCGCTGCCCATTCCCAGCAGAAAACCGTTTGACACGCAGCCCTCTCGATGGTATAATATACCAAACTGATATATATCACACGAGAAAGATGGCTGCTGGAT
>JAFGIE010000132.1 GCA_016929775.1 Anaerolineae bacterium | reverse complement strand
CCCCGGTTGCCCGCTCCTCCCGCACATCGCCGCACCTGCGCCTAGCATACCACGCCCCCCGCCGCCTGTCAACGCCGCGCCTGCCCTTTCCATCCCGCTTGCGCCCGAGTGCGCCTCGCGATAGAATGAGGGCCACCGCAGCGCGCCACAACAGAAAGGACGGAACCGATGGAGTGCGAACGCGGCGCTTGGTACGACAGCCCGCTGCGCCTAACCGACGACCCGATCACCGGTCGCGCGATCCATGCCGTCACGGGCGGGCAGGGCAACAACCGCCCGATCTATTTTAACCGCCCCAACTTTTCCGGCGACGGGCAGACCCTGTTCTTCCTCTCTGACCGCACCGGCTTGTGGCAGGTCTATGCATACGACCTGGCGCGCGGGCGCGTCCGCCGGCTGACCGACTGTGCGCACGACCCCGGACGACCGAGCGTCGACCAGGTCCGCCCGCTGATCTACTATACGCAAGGGAATGCCGTCCACTGCCTGCATACCGGTTCGCTGGACGAGCGCGTCGTCCACGTCCACGCGACGCCCGCGGGAGGCCAATTCCTATTGATGGACCTCTCGCGCGATGGGCAGTACCTGGGCTGCATGGAGATCGGGCCCTACGAACGCGCGGCGGATGGTCCGAGCGACTTTGTGCGCCGCTTCGAGGCCCGCCCCCTGACTCGCTTTTGGGTGATCACCGTCGACGGCGCCCAGGCCTGGCAGGCGCACGAGGAAAAGCGCCACTTGCAGCACCTGCTCTTCTGCCCCACCGATCCCTCGACGCTCATGTACTGTCACGAGGGGCCATGGGATCGCGTCGAGCAGCGCATGTGGCTGATGAAATGGGACGGCACGCACATTCGCCCGCTGCGCTATCAGGCCCACCCCGACATCCGCATCGGGCACGAGTACTGGCTGGAGGATGGGCAGCGCGTTGCCTATGCCTACGCCTGCCCCGCGCTGGGCGAACCGCAGTCGGTGCGCGTGGTCGACGTCGCCAGCGCGCGCGAGACCAAGATCACCGAGCATGCCTATGCCCACTTTATCGGGAACGCTGCGGGGACTCACATCGTGGGCGACGACCCGCAGTACGTGACGCTGCTCGACGTGGCGACCGGCGCGACGACGCCCCTGGCGGCGCACGGACAGGCGCTGACGATTGCCAACACGCTGTACCACCCTCACCCGGCGTTCAGCCCCGACGGGGAGTGGATCGTCTACTGCCGGCGCGACGCGGCGGGCCACAACGACGTGTGCCTGGTCCAGCCCGGCGAGCTGGCGAGCGTGTGACGGTTCAGGCCCTGTGTGACTGCGTCCCGTCGGCGGGGCGGATGGGGGCAGGGCCCGCGATCATAGGCGCACCCTTTCGGGCCAAGGGTCCTGCTGCGAGGTGCCCCACAGCCTGCTGACGTACTCGATCGAGAACAGGTCTTGCAGGACGTGCAGCCAGTAGATGCCAGTGTCGGAAAGGACCAGTTCGTCGCCGTCATCGTGCAGCAGGCCGGCGAGGGACAGCATGGACGCAGCGCCGCCGTAGACCCGGTCGAATTCCCTGCCGAACCTGCGCCGGAAATCGCTCCGCCTGAACCTCGTTTCGTAGACCCTCCAGTAGAGCCATCCCGCCATCTGCATCTCTTCTGTCAGCGCGAGCGAGAGGGCGATCGGCATCCGCCCCGCTTCCAGCGCCCCGATGTATTCCCGGACGTTGAAGGTATTCAGGTAAAACACGTCCCTGAGATAGGACCCACCGCTCGCACCCAGGCCTAGGTAGAGCGGCACGGTCACAGAGCAGTACTTGGGCACGCCTGCCCGCGTAAACGCCCAGACGGATGTCCGCCTCAAGCCTGCGCCATAAAAGGCGTGCTCCAGGATGCGCAGCATGCGCCACCTGCCCAGGAGCCCGGGCCGCTTGCTCGTCCTGGCGCCCCGCACACCCCTGGTGTAGGGAAAGTCAAAGAGCGGGTACGCCGCGATCTGGTCGACGCCCATTTCGACCAAGCGCTGACCCGCCTGGCGGACCTCGTCGCACGTCTGTCCGGGCAGCGCAAAGATGGTGTCCACGTTCACGCACCGGAAGCCCTGGCGCAAGGCCCGATCGACAGCCGCCCGCACCTGCGCGACGCTGTACGGGCGATGAAGCGCCTTCAGGTGGCGGTCCTGGAGGGCCTCGACGCCGATGCTCAGGTATTCCACCCCCATCGACGCGATGGCGGCGAGATTATCTGGGCTCAGGTCGTTGGGATGGCTCTCCATGTGTATCCCGCACTGCACGTTCAGGACCTCAAAGACATGCGCCAGGATCTGGTCCAGCCCGTCGTAGAGCATGGTCGTGGGCGTGCCGCCGCCGATGTAGAACGAGGTCACCGGTCGATCCCCGATCAACGGCGCATAGGCATCGATCTCTTGGAGAACCGCATGCGCGTAGCGCTGCGCGACTGCGGGGTCATAGATCTCTTTGTTGTACGGGCAGTAGGGGCAGATCTGGCGGCAGAAGGGAATGTGGAGGTACAGCCCGAGCTCGTCGACATCCCGGAAGCTGTCCTCGAGTGACGGGACCTCGCGCACGAGATCGAGAGCTTTGCCCTTGATCAGCGCGCCCCTTAGCCGGGCGCGCAGGACCTCTTCAAACCACATGGTGTGTCTCCCCGTGCGATCTCGGCTCGCACGCAGCCGACCGAGTCGCCCCGTCACACAGCCTAACGCGCCACGCGTCGGGCTGCCTGCGCCTGCGACCCCATTGAACCATGGCCCGGCTGTCCGATCAAGCTCAGAGGGTGCCAAAGACTGCCAACCTCCACGTCAGACAGCGCGCCCTGGTCGGGCTCAATCTGGATAGGGGCTTGCTGGACAGGCGTGTTCTGCTCGCCCGCTGCCCCGATCGCACCACACTTTGCCCCGGCGTGCATCGGCCTCGTGGGCACGATCTGGGCCGAGCCGGTCTCGAGGGTGGCGCCCCAACCGATCGCCAACTGTGCCAACCACCCCCAAACACGCCCAACCGAGCACATCGGCTGGGGATGGGCCTGCCGTGGTATGATCGTGCATGGCGCCCAGTCGGAGGCGCCAGGTTCTCCCTGCTGGGCCATGGTCGACCAGCGCACAAGCTACAAGCGCCCGGGAGAGCGGAGTCATGCCGAGTTGGTCACACAACGGAAGGAGTTAGGAATGCCTACAGACCTCAACCAGCGAAGAACGTGGACGCCGCTCATGCGGTGGATCGCGCTGCTTGCGCTCTCGGTCCTGCTCGTCGCAGGCTGTGCCGGACCACCCATTGGTCCGGCGACGCCAAGCGAGGAGACGCGTGAGCCCTTTTCCGCCCGGCGCGAGAGCGCAGATGGCGCGATCGTGGCGTGGGGCGGCTATGTAGAGGGGTACGAGCCGGGCGCGGAAGCGACGTTCGACATCACGATCCAGAACGAGACCGGCGAAACCTGGGATGGGCGATACTGTCTCCAGCTGCTGGATCGCGAGCTGGCGCAGGTGGTCGCCACGTTGGAGCAGCGCGGGTTCACGCTGCAGCGTGGGCTGGGCTTTTCGGACACCGTCACCGTCCGCATCCCAGAGGGGGTGAGCGACGGCGCGTATGGCCTGTCCATGGTGGTCCACGGGCCCGACGCGCCCATGGTCGACCTGGTCTCGGTCCAGATCGGCGAAGGCGAGGAGATGCGCAGGGCAACGACGCAGCGGGACATGGACGCCGCACGCCAAGCCTGCCCGCCGCCTGCCCAGGCTGGTCCCGCCGAACCTGTGGTCGCATCGGCAAAGGCCGATCTAGCGCAGCGGTTGAACGTCGCCGTCGACCAGATCGAGGTGGCGCGCGTGACGCCAGCCGAGTTCCCCGATGCGAGCCTGGGCGTGCCCGAGCCTGGCAAGGTCTACGCACAGGTCATCACGCCAGGGTACGTGATCGAGCTGAGCGCAGCGGGCCAAACCTATGTCTATCACGCCAGTGCGGAGCGGGTCGTACCCGTGTCCGGTGTGGGGAGCTAGGCCCACACAGTCAGGGAGGACGCATGTTCGAACACATCCTCGTCCCACTCGACAGATCCACGCTCGCCGAGTGCGTGCTGCCGCACATCGCAGCGTTCGCCAAGGCCTTTGCGTCGCACGTGACGCTGCTGCACGTCCTGAACGACGCCAGTGGTGCACAAGGGGCGCCGATCGTCGATCCGGTCGACTGGCACATCGCCGAGGCGCAGTCTGCCTCCTATCTGGAGGATGTTGCGGGGTGGCTGGGTGAGGTGGGTATCGATGCCGAGCACGTCGTGCTCCATGGCGCAGCGGCAGAGCGCGTGATCGAGTACGCAGCGCAGCACGACGTCGACCTGATCGTGCTCAGCAGCCACGGCATGAGTGGCCTGAGCGGATGGAATGTCAGCAGCATCGTGCAAAAGATCATCCTGCGCGCGTATCGCTCGATCCTGATCGTGCGCGCGTACGTGCCCGCGGCGCCTCGCGCCGACAGGGTATCCTACCGGCGCCTTCTGGTCCCGCTGGATGGGTCGCAGCGCGCAGAGTGTGTGGTCCCGATCGCGGCAGCGCTCGGACGCAGCCACGACGGCGCACTCTTGCTCGCGCACGTCGTGCGGAGGCCAGAGATGCCACGCCGTACCTCCCCGACAGAAGAAGACATCGCACTGGCAGACCGCTTGGTGGCGCGCAACCAGGAGGAGGCGTCTGCTTACCTGGAGGAGCTCAAACGCCAGCTGCCCGTGGAGGCGGATGCCCGCGTGCTGGTGAGCGAGGATGTAGCCGTTGCCTTGCACGAGCTGGTCGACAGCCAGCAGGCAGACCTGGTCGTGTTGAGCGCACACGGTTACTCGGGCGCGCCGCGCTGGTCCTATGGCAGCGTGGCGACGAGCTTGATCGCCTATGGCAGCACGCCGCTGCTGATCGTCCAGGACTTGTTGCCCGACGACGTACAGCCCTCACGCGCGGAACTCGCTGCAAAGGAGCATAGA
Organism: Anaerolineae bacterium; assembly: GCA_016929775.1. The sequence goes on along the minus strand of JAFGIE010000132.1, from coordinate 21,168 downwards.
GGACACTAATCCATGACGGCTCACCCACACCGTACAGACGCCGCCCCCCCAGACGCGCAGTCAGAACGCCCACCTGGAGAGCGCCCTCTCGCCGAAAGCGCCCGCCACATGGCCCGTGCGCACACCGTCTCGCGGCAGCGCGCCGGGCGCGTCCCGCTCTTGCGCTACCTGGACAGGCAGGGGGCGATCCTCGAGCAGGCGTACGCCTACTATGTGCGCCGGTCGGAGCGCGCACACACGCTCTCGCAAGCCGGCGAGTGGGTGCTGGACAACTATTACATAGTGCGGCAGTCCGTACGCCAGGTTCGGGAGGACATGCCCGCAGCCTACTATCGGGAGCTGCCTGCCCTGGCGGGCGGTAGCCTGGCGGGGTGCCCGCGTATCTATGCGCTGACACGCGAGATCGTCCGCCAGTCCCAGAGCCGTCCCGACGAGGCACAGGTCGAAGCGTTCGTCCACGCCTACCAGTGCGAAGCGCACCTGACCATGGGCGAGCTGTGGGCATTGCCCACGATGCTGCGACTGGTGATCCTCGAGAACCTCACCGCCGCCCTGCTCGAGCTGACGGACCTCGGGGAGAAGCGCGAACGAAGGGCATTGTTCCCGTGTGAGCCGCCGTCACAGGGCATCCCCGCCGGACAGGTGGTCGCTCACGCCATCCCAACCCTGCATCGCTTCCTCAACCTGGACTGGAAGTCGCTCTTTGAGCGCTTGAGTCTCGTGGAGCAAGCGCTGCGCAACGACCCGGTCGGTGCGTACGCGGGCATGGACTTTGACACGCGTGACCGCTACCGCAAGGTAGTCGAAGAGCTCGCGTCGGAAAGTGGACGCTCCGAGCCAGAGGTCGCGCGCCAAGTCGTTCACCTCGCACGCCGATCCGGAGCGCAGGCAAGCGGTTCAGATGCGCCCCCCGCGCCCGACGTGCAGACGGCGATCCGGCGCAGGTCGCACGTCGGCTACTATCTCCTGGACGGTGGGCGCGCCGAGCTCGAGGCCTTGCTGGGCTACCGTCCCTCCTTCCGCAAGGGCCTGCGCCGCTGGTTCGCGCGCCATGCCCTCTTGCTCTACCTGGGCGGCATCGCGCTGCTCACGGGCGCAGCGCTGGGGGCGCTGATCGGCATTGCGTACCACGCCGGCGCCACTGCCCTGCACCTCGCCGCGATCGGCTTGATCGGCCTCATCCCTGCCAGTGCGGTCGCCGTCGACCTCGTCAACTGGCTCGTGACGCGCGTCGTTCCCTCCCACAAGCTGCCCAAGCTGGATCTGCAAGAGGGCATCCCTGACCCGTATCGCACGATCGTCGTGGTGCCCGCCATGCTCACTGACCGGGGGGAAGTGGACGCCCTGCTGCGCCAGCTAGAGCTGCACTACCTGAGCAACCCCGACCCCAACCTCGGCTTTGCGCTGCTGACGGACTGGGCAGATGCGCCGCATCGGGACATGCCCGGGGACGGCGCATTGGTGGACCACGCCGCGGCGGGGATCGAAGAGCTGAACCGCGCGCACCGCCGGGATGGGGTTGGTCCGTTTTACCTCTTTCACCGGGAGCGGCGTTGGAACGCCAGCGAGGAGCAGTGGATGGGGTGGGAGCGCAAGCGGGGCAAGCTTGCCGAGTTCAACCGCTTGCTCGCCGGGAGCGGTGAGACATCCTATGTCACGACGGTGGGCGACATGCAGCGTCTGCACGGGACCAGGTTCGTCATCACGCTCGACGCAGACACGCTCCTGCCGCGCGACAGCGCGCGGCGCCTCGTCGGAACGCTGGCGCACCCGCTGAACCGTCCGCAGTTTGACGCCGCGACGGGCAGGGTCGTGGCGGGGTACACCGTGCTGCAGCCCAGGACCGAGATCCAGCCAACCAGCGCGAACCAGTCCCTCTTTGCCCGCGTCTTCTCTGGCGATCGAGGCGTGGATCTCTACTCGCGCGCCGTATCCGACGTCTATCAGGACCTCTTTGGCGAGGGGATCTATGTGGGCAAAGGGATCTATGACGTCGCTGCGTTCGAGCGCAGCCTCCGCGATCGCGTGCCCGACAACAGCCTGCTCAGCCACGACCTCTTTGAGGGCGTACACGGTCGCGCAGGGCTGGTGACGGACGTTGTCCTCTATGAGGACTATCCCCCTCACTACCCGGCTTACGCGCACCGGCTCCACCGCTGGATCAGGGGCGACTGGCAATTGCTCCCCTGGCTGCTGCCCCGCGTCCCTCGCCACACAGCAGGCTGGGATCGGAATCCGCTCACGGCCCTGGATCGGTGGAAGATCCTGGACAATCTGCGGCGGAGCCTCGTCGTGCCGGCGCAGGTGGCGCTCTGGCTTCTCGGCTGGCTGTGGTGGCCCGGCGCGCCCATTGTGTGGACCCTAGTGGGCGCCTTGACGTCCGCCATGCCGGTGTTGACCGGCTTGCTCTCGAGCCTATCGAGACCAGCGGCGCTCGGGCAAGACCTCGCGCGCCTGCGGAACGATGCCCTGCGCTGGCTGCTTGGGCTGGTGTTCGTTCCCTACCGGGCGATCATTGCACTCGATGCCATCGGCAGCACGCTGGTCCGCATATGGGTCACGCGTCGCCATCTCCTCCAGTGGACGACGGCTGCGCACACGCTGCGGCTCTTTGGGCGGCACTTGCACGTAGGCGTGACGTGGGTCCGCATGGGGGGCGCGCCGGCTCTCGCCTTGACCGTCGCCGTGCTGGCAGGCCTCGTCGCTCCGGCGGCGCTGCCGGTCGCCGCGCCACTGCTGTTGGCCTGGTTTGTCTCTCCGCAGATCGCGCACTGGATCAGCAAGCCAGCGACCGCCGAGGAACCAGATCTGGATCAGGCGGCGCGGCGGCGTCTGCGGCGCCTGGCACGGCGGACCTGGCTCTACTATGAGCGGTTTGTCGGCCCAGGCGACCACTGGCTGCCCCCGGACCACTACCAGGAGGACCCGCTGGGTGCGGTTGCACACCGCACATCGCCTACGAACATCGGCCTGTTCCTGCTATCGACCCTCGGCGCATACGACATGGGATATGTCGGCGCACTTGAACTGTCCATCCGGCTGCGTGACACCTTTACCGGGATGCAGGCATTGGAGCGCCACCGTGGTCACTTGTTGAACTGGTATGACACACGGTCGCTCGAGCCGCTGACGCCACGCTACGTGTCGACCGTTGACAGCGGCAACCTGGCGGGCGCGCTGATCGCGCTCAGCCAGGCCTGTGACAGCCTGCCGGACGCCCCTGTCGTGCGCCGGCAGGCGTGGCGGGGCTTCCTGGATACCTGTGTCCTGTTCGAGCAAGCCGTCCACGCGCTCCAGATCGATGCGGCGGGCGGCGTGGTGGCGTCTTTGCGCGCGATCTTGGGCCGGGCGCGGGCGTTCTTGCGCGAGGCGCCGGACGACCTCCAAAAGTGGGGCGCGCTGCTGATCGACCTGCAGGACAAAGGTTGGGCAGAGGTGGACGCCCAGGTCGCCCATCTCGTCCAGCGGCATCGGGGTGCAGTGAGCACGGACGCCCTCGGCGACCTTCGCACGTGGAGCGAGCGTGCATCCTATCACTTGTCGTGGATGAGGCGAGAGCTGGACACGTTCCTGCCATGGTGGGCGATGCTTCAGAAGCCGCCCGCACTCTTTGCCGAGCCCACCCTCGCGGAGGAGACGGCGGAGGCGTGGCAAGAACTCGCACGCTCGCTCCGTACGTTGCCCAGCGTGGCAGACATGCCCGCGATCTGCGACGCCGCGCACGCCCAGGTCGATCGCCTCCGAGCGCTGCTCAACCAGGAGGGCGCGCACGAGGCGGAGGGCGAGCGGGCAGAGGACGCCCTGGCGTGGTGCGACGATCTCGTGGCGCAGCTCGAGGAGGCTCGACGCGCAGCCTCTGACCTGATCGCCGCCTACCGCGACCTTGGCGCCCGCGCAGGCGCCTACGTCGAGCAGATGGACTTGGGGTTCCTGTTCGACCCGCAGCGCATGGTGTTCCGGGTCGGCTACAACGTGATGGCTGAGCGTGCCGACAACAGCTACTACGACCTGCTGGCTTCCGAAGCGCGGATCGCAAGCCTGGTGGCGATCGCCAAAGGGGACGTCCCGCAGCGTCACTGGCTCCACATCTCACGTCCGCTGGCGCAGGTCGCCGGTACGCGCGCCCTGCTCTCGTGGAGCGGGACGATGTTCGAGTACCTGATGCCCACGCTGCTCGTCGAGAGTCATCGCGGTACGCTGCTCGATCAGAGCTGTCGCGCCGTGGTGGACCGGCAGATCCAGTACGCGCGGAGCCGGGGAGTCGCGTGGGGCATCTCCGAATCGGCCTTTTACCAGTTTGGCGCCAACCGCGACTACCAGTACCGGGCATTTGGGGTGCCTGGACTGGGGCTGAAGCGAGGATTGGGGCAGGACCTGGTGGTGACGCCCTATGCATCGCTGCTGGCGTTGCCCTATCGCCCGCAAGCCGTGCTGCGCAATGTCCGGCGATTGGCGGATATGGGCATGCTCGGTCGCTACGGGTTCTTCGAGGCGGTCGACTATACGCGGTCTCGCCTGCCTTTGGGCAAGCGATCGGCCCTGATCCGTTCCTACATGGCGCACCATCAGGGCATGATCATGCTCGCCCTGGTCAACGCGTTGACCGGCAAGCTCATGGTCCAGCGCTTTCACCGGGATCCGCGCATCCAGAGCGTGGCGCTCCTGCTCCACGAGCAGGCGCAGGCGGATGCGCCGCTGGAGGAGCTGGCAGAGGACGAACCTCCGGCGCCGCGCCGTGCCGAACCGGCGGCATCGCTGGCCCCGTGGCGTGCGAGCGCGGACGCCGTGGCGCCGCAGGCACACGTGCTCTCGAACGGCGCATACACCACGCTCATCACGGGCGCAGGCGGCGGTTACAGCCAATGCATCTTGAGCGAAGAGGGGGACGGGGCAGGGGAGGGCGTGTTTGCCCTCACGCGCTGGCGCGCTGACACCACGCGCGATGCGTGGGGAACTTGGATCTATGTCCAGGATAGGGAAAGCGGCGCCCTATGGTCGGCAGCCTACCAGCCAACTGCCGTTGCGCCGGATCGGCACGAGGTCTGGTTCGATCCGAGCAGGGCCGAGTACCGCCGCCGAGACCACGGCATCTCACTGCGCATGGAGGTCACGGTGCCGCCCGTCGACAACCTAGAGATCCGGCGCATCACGCTCACCAATCACAGCGACCGAACGCGCCAGCTGGCAGTGACCAGCTATGGCGAGGTCGTGCTTGCGCCGCAAGCGATCGATCGAAGGCATCCCGCGTTCAACAAGCTCTTCATCGAGAGCGCGTACTTACCAGAGCTCAGTACGCTGCTCTTCTCTCGGCGCCGGCGCTCCGGGGACGAAGCGCCCCGGTACATGGCTCACCTGGTGACCACGCGCGATGGCTCGCCCCGCAGCGCGACATACGAGACCGATCGCCGGCAGTTCGTGGGGCGTGGACGCACGGTGCGCGCGCCCCGCGCCATGGTCGAGGGCAAGGGCCTGCCGTCCATGACGACCGGCGCGACGCTGGACCCGATCATGTCCCTGCGGCACGAGGTGGAGCTTGCGCCGTACGCGATCGCCGAGCTTGCCTACGTGACGTTGGCGGCGCAATCCCGCCAGGAGGCGCTTGCCCTAGCCACACGCTACCGGCGATGGGAGGTCGTCACGCGGGCCTTTGGGCAGGCACATTCACAGAGCGCGCTCGCATTGGACGAGCTGGACCTCGACGTGGACGACGTGGAGCAGTTCACAGAGCTGTTCTCCACGCTTGCCTATCCACACCCCGGGCTGCGTCCCGAGGCCGATCTCCTGGCGCACAACTGCCGCGGTCAGCCGGGGCTGTGGGCGTACGGGATCTCGGGCGACTACCCGATCCTGTTGGTCCGGGTGCGTACAGAGGATGAAACCGACCTGGTGGCAAGCGCCGTTCAGGCACACGCCTACTGGCGCGATCGCCAGATCATGGTCGATCTCGTGCTCTTGAACGAGAGAGAGACGGGCTATGAACAGGCGCTCCAGGGCAGCCTGCACCGCTTGATCGCACGCCTCGCCGCCGATGCCCGGCTGAACCAGCGGGGCGGGATCTTTGTGCTGCGCGCGGATCACATCCCCGAGCAAGACCGCGTCTTGCTGCTCACGGCTGCGCGCGCAGTGCTGGATGGCGCGAGCGGGTCGCTGGCAGATCAGCTCGTCTCCCTGCGCGAGACCCCCGTCTGGCTGCCCGACTTTGTGCCGCTCTTGCTCGACGCCAAAGAGATCGCGCCGACGCCCCTGCTGGAACGGCCTACCGATCTGCGCTTTGACAATGGCTATGGTGGATTCACGCCAGATGGGCGCGAGTACGTGATCGACCTCCCTCCCGGCAAGTGGACGCCGGCGCCGTGGGCCAATGTCGTCGCCAATCCCGATTTCGGCTTCCTGGTCTCCGAGTCCGGGTTGGGCTGCACGTGGGCGGGAAACAGCGGGGAGAACAGGCTGACACCGTGGCGCAACGACCCGGTTGGAGACCGTCCAGCCGAGGCGCTCTACCTGCGCGACGAAGAGACCGGGCAAGTATGGACCCCGACGCCCCTGCCGGTGCGTGTCCAATCGCCCTACTTGGTCCGGCATGGCGCCGGCTATACGGTATTCGAGCACCACAGTCACGGTCTGAAGCAACGCCTGCGCGTGTTCGCTGTCCGGGACGCGCCGATCAAGATCCTGCGACTGCGCGTGGAGAATACCTGGGCGCGCACGCGCCGGGTGACGGCGACGTACTATGCCGAGTGGGTGCTGGGTACGACGCGCGACGTCACCCAGCAGTACGTGATCCCCGAGTTCGATCCAGAGACACAGGCCCTGTTGGCCCGCAACCCGTACAACGTCGAATTCGGCGGGCGTGTCGCCTTTGTGTCTGCCAGCGAACCGCTGCACGGTCTGTCGGCGGACCGCACCGAGTTCCTGGGCAAGCTGGGCGATCTGGGGGACCCGGCTGCGCTCAGGCGCATCGGCCTCTCCGGCGCCGTGGAGGCTGGGCGTGACCCGTGCGCGGTGGTGCAGGTGCACCTCGAACTCGCCCCCGGCGAGAGCCGCGAAGTCCATTTTCTCCTCGGTCAAGGGGCAGATCGCCATGCCGCCCTGCACTTGGCCGAGCGCTACCGAGAGACAGAGACCGTCGAGGGAGCGTGGGAAGATGTGCGCCGCTTCTGGGACGACCTTCTCGGCGCCGTGACGGTGCACACCCCCGACGCGGCGATGGATCTGCTGCTCAACCGCTGGTTGCTGTACCAGACGATCGCCTGCCGCTTGTGGGGTCGTTCTGCCCTCTACCAATCGAGCGGTGCGTTCGGATTCCGCGACCAACTGCAGGACGTCATGGCGGTCACGTACGCTGCGCCTGCCCTGGCGCGGGAGCACATCCTGCGCGCCGCACGGCACCAGTTCGCAGCGGGCGACGTGCTCCACTGGTGGCATCCCCCTTCGGGGCGCGGTGTCCGGACGCGGATCTCGGACGATCTGCTTTGGCTGCCCTACGTCGTCGCGCACTATGTAGAGACCACGGGCGACCGCACTATCTTGGAGCAGGAGCTTCCCTTCCTGGAGGGCGACCCGCTCCAGCCGGAGGAGCAGGAACGCTACGGTCACTATGCGCCCACCGGCGACGCAGGCACGCTCTACGAGCACTGCCGGCGCGCCCTGGAGCGTGGGATCACTCTAGGACGACATGGTCTGCCTCTCATCGGCGGCGGAGACTGGAATGACGGGATGAACCGGGTCGGGATCGAGGGGCAGGGAGAAAGCGTGTGGCTCGGCTGGTTCCTGTATGCGATCCTTTCCCGCTTTGCCCCGATCTGCGAGCAGGTGGGGGACGATCGGGCAGCCGACGCCTACCGCCAGCGCGCCAAAGAGCTGCGTGTCGCGCTGGAGGAGCACGCTTGGGACGGCGAGTGGTACCTGCGTGCGTACTATGACAATGGCACGCCGCTCGGCTCGGCGCAGAACGAGGAGTGCCAGATCGACTCGATCGCCCAGTCTTGGGCCGTGCTTTCCGGCGCAGCGAGTGTGGCGCGTGCGGCAGCGGCGATGGACGCCGTTCAGGAGCGCCTCGTCCGCGCCGATGACCGGCTGGTGTTCGTCCTCACACCACCCTTCGACGCCACGCCGCACGATCCGGGCTACATCAAGGGCTACCCACCCGGGATCCGGGAGAACGGAGGGCAGTACACGCACGCTGCACTCTGGGCGGCGTGGGCCTTTGCCGAGCTGGGACTGGGAACGCAGGCGCAGGCGTTGTTCGACTTGCTCAACCCCATCCGTCACAGCGACCAAACAGGTGCGCAGCGCTACCGTGTGGAACCATACGTTGTCGCAGCGGACGTGTACAGCGTTCCACCACACGTCGGAAGAGGGGGTTGGACCTGGTACACCGGGTCAGCTGGATGGATGTACCGGTTGGGCGTAGCTGGGATCCTTGGTCTGCAGCGCAAGGGCAAGTCGTTCACGGTCGCTCCGCGCGTGCCGCGCGATTGGGATCGCTTCTCCGTGACCTACCGGTTTGGAGACGCCCGCTATCGGATCACGGTCGAAAACCCTGAGGCGGTCGAGCAAGGCGTGCAAGAGATGACGCTGGATGGCGCTGAGGCGCCGGATCTCACCATTCCGCTGTGCGATGACGGTCGAGAACACGCCATCCGCGTTCGGATGGGATAGGGCGCCGGACGACCGTGCGATCGCGAGGTGGAGGGGCGCACCCATTTCCAACCTTGCCAACCCAATCCAGCGCCGCTGCCAACCTTCCCCGGCGGTTGGCGGCAGCACGTCGTGGTAACATGATGTGTGACCGGAGGGTATTCCTGCGCCCTGCCCGGCGCCGCGCAGAACAGCGCCCCCAGGGCGCAGCATGGGATACCCGTTGAGATCGTTGGAGGACACGCAACATGTTGCACAGCACAGAGAACCTGTATGGATTCACCGTCCACGCCTCGGATGGCGATGTGGGCCACGTCCGCGACCTCTACTTTGACGACCGCGAGTGGAAGGTCCGGTACATGGTCGTGAACACCGGCCCTTGGCTGTTGGGACGCCGGGTGCTGCTCGCTCCGCGATGTGTCGAGCTCGTACGGTGGCAGATGGATGAGCTCGAGGTCGGCCTGACGCAAGACCAAGTCGCACACAGCCCGCACATCGATCTAGCCAAGCCGGTCTCAAGACAGCGAGAAGAAGAGCTGCACCGCTACTATGGCTGGGCGCCTTACTGGCGCACCGGCGCGCTGCCCTTGATCGTGGCAGAACCGCCCCCCGGCGCAGCGCCATCCGCTGAGCGTGAGGGCGATCCGCACCTGCGCAGCACCAGAGAGGTGACCGGCTATCGGATCCAAGCCACCGATGGCGAGATCGGCCACGTCGATGACTTTTTCGTCGACGCCACGAGTTGGACCATCCGCTACGTGGTCGTGGACACGGGCGACTGGCTGCCCGGCCGAAAGGTACTGGTGGGACAGCGCTGGCTCAAGGACGTGGACTGGGCTGCCTCGACAGCGCGCCTGGACCTGACCCGCGAGGAGGTCGAGCAGAGCCCCGAGTACGATCCCGCGGCGCCGATCGCGCGTTCCTACGAAGTCGAGCTCCACGATCACTATGGCATCTCGGGCTACTGGCTGCAGAGTCCGATGTAGGTGTGAACTACCCATCCTAGCCCGATGGCCTGAGGAGGTGAGCTGTGTCGCACGCGCGACCGACCAACGAGGCGATCGCAGGTCTCTTGGAGCGGATCGGGGATCTGCTCGAGGCGCAGGGGGCGAACCCCTTTCGCGTGCGCGCCTATCGGGATGGCGCGCAGAGCGTGCGCGACGCAGACCGGTCGGTCGCCGAGTGGGTGCGTGCGGCGGGACGCGAGGCCATACAGGCGCTTCCTGGGATCGGGCAGGGCCTTTCTAGGCTGATTGACCAATACGTGCGCACGGGGCGCTCCGGCATGCTGGGCAGGCTGGAGGGAGAGGTGTCCCCCGAGGACCTGTTCGTGCAGGTGCCCGGGATCGGCGAGACGCTAGCACGGCGCGTGGTCAACCGCCTCGAGATCGATACCCTGGAGGATCTGGAACGCGCTGCGCACGATGGTCGGCTGCAAGAGGTCGAGGGATTTGGCCCGCGACGCGTCAAGGGGGTGCGGTTGGCTCTCTCTGGCATGCTGGGTGTGCGGGGCAGGCGCCCTCGCCCGGAGGAGCGCCCCACGGTCGCAACGCTGCTCGAGGTCGATGCGCAATATAGAGAGCGCGCGGAGGAGGGCGAGCTCGCCAAGATCGCGCCCCGTCGCTTCAACCCAGAGCGGGAAGCCTGGCTGCCGATCTTGCACGTGGAACGGGATGGCTGGGACCTCACAGCGCTTTACTCGAATACGGCTCGCGCGCACGAGCTGGGAACCACGCATAAGTGGGTGGTGATCTATTACGACCGCGATGGGAGCGAGGGCCAGGCCACGGTCGTGACCCACAGAGGGGGGCCGTTGAATGGCAAGCGCGTGGTGCGCGGTCGCGAGGCTGCCTGTCTGCGCTATTACGGGATGTCCTGACCGCACGCGCGTGCGGTTGCGGCGCTTGTCGGGGGATCGGGTGAAAGCAGAGAGAAGGATGGGAGCTATGGCGGGGAGAAGGCGCTTGTCTGCGGCAGACCTGTGCCGCCGCTGCGAGCCCGAACAACTGGGGGCCGAGTTGACGACGGATCGCGGAACAATCTACCGACACATCGTCGCCTCTCTTGGCGGCTTGGTGCGCATTGTAAAGCGCGCGCTGCGGAGCTTTGCCAAAGCACGTGGTCAGGAAGCGGCGTCCGCAGTGGCGTTCTATTCGATCTTTACGCTTTTCCCCCTGCTGCTGACCCTCGTCGCAGTCGGGGGCATGCTCTTGGAGAGCGAGGAGGCCCACCAGGTCGTTGTGGATGCCGTCACCAGGGCACTGCCGACCTCTGCGTCCCTGGTGGAGGAGAACCTGCAGGATCTGCGTCAGCGCCGGGGCACGGTGGGCCCCCTGGGGTTGATCGGCCTCCTGTGGTCAGCGACAGGCGCCTTTACCACCGTCGCCCGTAACGTCAGTCGCGCTTGGCCCGACGCAAAGCCGCGCCAATCGCTGCACCGACGTCTGATCGCGCTGGCGATGGTGGGCACGTTGGCTGGGCTCTTGGCGCTTTCCTTGCTCGCCAGCACCCTGCTCAGTCTCTTGCCCGCGCTGGACGGCGTGCTGTGGGGTGGGGCATCCGGTGCAGGGACGCTTGCCTGGAGCCTGCTTTCAAAGCTGGCGCCGTGGCTGCTGGCGTTCCTCTTGTTCATGGGCCTTTACCGCTGGGTGCCCAGCGCGCAGGTCCGCTGGTCATCTGCCCTATTGGGCGCATTGTTCGCCGCCTCGGCTTGGGAGGTCGCCAAGCGAGGGTTCGCCTGGTACCTGAGCAGCGGGCTGGTCCGCTATGAGCTGGTGTATGGTTCGCTCGCGTCGGTTGTTGCGCTGATGCTCTGGATCTATGTCAGCAGCTGGATCGCGCTTTTTGGCGCACATCTCGGCGCGGCTGTCGCCGTCCGCGATGAGCGTGATGCGGATCGGCCCACCTGATCGCGCCGCCCGCAACGCGCGTCATGCGGCTCGGACAGCTAATGGCGGGCATTGTCCGGTTTGCGCTCTAGCGCACCTCGCGATAGAATGGACCCCACGGCAACGCCCCATCGCGGGATGGATCGTCTCGCGCGCGCAGCATAGCGACTTGGCGCATCCGGGCGAGGGGACCGATCGGACCGCCAGCATCTTGCTGGCTCCTGCGCCGTCGAGATGACGGCAATGGAAGAACAGAGCAACCCACAGAGGAGCAGACCGATGACCCTGCCTAACGGCACATTCGACTATGAAGCCTCGTGCCGCCGCGTGTGCGGCACGTACCGCCGTGAACCGGTGGACCGCGTCCCGATCCTGTCGCCGATCCCGTGGCATCCGGCTCGCGACGTGGACGCCACCACGTTTGGCGACTGGCGCGATGAGGAGCGCTTTCGCCGCGTGTGCCGGCTCGTGCAGGCCCACTGTGACCTCAAGCCGCCCTTCAACCGGGTCGGCATCCCGCGCGTCTTTGCCCCGCAGAGCTACCAGCGCTTCCTGGAGGCGCCCCAAGAGTACGTCGAAGAGTTCCCGCCAGAACGTGTGTCGGCGATCCGGACCCGCTATACGACGATCCTGCACACGCCCAAGGGTGACCTCACCTGGATCTACGAGCAGGACGACGGCATCTTTACCAACTGGGACGTCCACAAGCCGGTGCAGTGCGCAGAAGACGTGGAGCGGCTGCTCAGCGTGCCCTACCGCTTTGACCCGCCCGACCCGTCGACATGTGACGCCTTTCGCGCACACCGCGCCGAGATGGGCAAGAACGCCGTCGGCGGCGGCGCCGTCAACTCGATGGTCGCCATGCTGTGCGGGATCATGTCTTTTCAGCTCTTGCTCGAATGGGTCATCGCCGAGCCCGGGCTGATCCAGGACCTCGCCGATGCCTGGCTCGAGCGGACCGGGGGCAAGGTCGACTGGCTCCTCTCGCAGGGCGTTGGCCCGTTCTGGCATTTCAACGGCGTCGAGCGCGCTTCGCCGCCCATGATGGGCCCCAAGCAGTGGGAGCGGTGGGTCGTGCCCTATGACGGCGAGATCATGCGCCGCATCAAGGCTGCCGACCCCGATGCCCGGATCCACGTCCACTGTCACGGCAGGGTGCGCACGCTACTCGACTCGTTCGTCGACATGGGCGTCGACTCGACCGATCCCGTCGAGCCGCCGCCGCAGGGCGATGCCGACATGGTCGAACTCAAGCAGTCCTACGATGGCAAGCTCGTCTTTCTCGGCAACATCGAGTTCCTGGACATGGAGATCCAGCCGCCCGACGAGCTCGAGGCGCTCATACGCCGCGCGATCGAAGGGGGCGGCAAGCGCAACGTGATCCTCATGACGTCCGCGGGGCCACACGAGCGACCGTCGGACTTGCTCCTGACGAACGTCGAGCGCTACATCGAGGCTGGACTCAAGTACGGGCAGATGTAACAGATCAACCCACTTTTCGCTTGACACTTGAGCCCACATGATGTACAATGTAGTCACAATCATGGGGGTGAGGAGGTGCCAAGGATGGTTGAGACAAGCGCGGGTATCCGTGAGCTCAAGGCCCATCTCAGCAAGTACCTGCGCCGCGTCCAGGCAGGGGAGACGGTGATCATCACCGACCGGGGACAGCCCGTTGGTCGCATTGTTCCCGTCACGCAGACTCTGGAGACGCGCTTGCAGGCTATGGCTCAGGCGGGGCTGATCCTGTGGAGTGGTAACAAGCTGACGCCGATGGCGCCCGTGGCCCGTGTGCGCGGCGAACGCACCGTTGCCGAGATACTGATCGCGGATCGCGCGTGATCGTCTACCTCGACGCCAGTGCCCTGGTCAAGCGCTATGTGGCGGAGACCGGATCGGCGCACGTGGACAGGCTGATCTCCGAGGCCGATGCGGTTGGCACAGCCGTGATCAGCCGTGCCGAAGTCGCTGCGGCACTAGGCAAGGCAGCACGCATCGGCGCACTGTCGCGCGAGGAGGCCCAGACTGCGTTGCAGGTTTTCCGTACCCAGTGGCCCGACCTTGTGCGCCTGCAACTGACCGAGCTGGTCATGGCGCAGGCAGACACGCTAGCCTGGGACTATGGCTTGCGTGGATATGACGCCGTGCATCTCGCCGTGGCCCGTTTTTGGCAGTCATCGCTCGGAGAAGTGGTGACTCTCGCCGCGTTTGACCGCCAGTTGTGGCAGTCCGGCCCGGCAGTGGGGCTTGCCGTCTGGCCCGAGGACCTGGAACCATTCTTGCACCGGGCAGGCCCTGATGGAGCGAGGCCCTGATCCCTCTGTCCCGAGCCGCTTTCTCGCCCGCGCACCCCAACCCACCCACTCGGTGTGCTCATCCCCCGCAGTGGCTCAGTGCTGCAGCCCTCTGCGCCCCGGCAAGCATGGTCTCGTAGACGTCCTCCATCCCCAGTGCGCGCAGGCCCGATTGGGTGGGCCAGCCCGTCTCCGGATCCCAGCCGTGCAGCGCATAGAACTCGGTCAATACCGGGGCGAACTGCGCCCGGTCCAACCCATGCCGCACGCCCAGCAGCGGGTTGGCAAAGCCCTCGAGCTGCTCAAAGTAGGGCAGCGCCAACTCGTCGGTCGCCCGATCGCGCCCCCAGTAGCGCACCTGCAGCGCGCGCTCCAAGGTGTAGACCCGCTCCGCCGCGCGCCAGAACGTCTCCTCGGACCACGCCGTCCCCGTCCCGGCGCGGAACAGCTCGTACTCGACCGACGGGCCTGCCACGTCGCCCAGACCCTCGATCGCGCGCAGGATGGTGCGCCCGTCTGGCGCGTCGGGGTCCCAGAAAAGCGGGAAGCACTGGTCATCGACCGGCACGCAGTCCTTGACGATGGGGCGCAGGGTGTGCTCGTAGCCCACGCGCGCCTTGGCCTCGTAGCCGCTGTATGGGTCCATCGCCGCAGGGCTGCCATAGATCCACTCGCCAAAGGCGCGCACCCGCTCGATGATCGCCGCCCGTTCCACCGGGTCCTCGGTCTGCCAGGCTGCGCTGGCGGCGCGCATGCCGTGCAGCGAGCCGTGCCCGGTCGAGAAGGGGTCGCGCGTGTCGGTCACCCACTGCAGCGCCGCCGCGATCCAGTAGGGAAAGGGGTGGTTCCACTGGTTGTGTCCGTCCCAATGCGTGGGATGGCCCCACCCGGGATAGAGCCGCGCCGCCAGGTCCTCGCCCATGTGCAGCGCGTGCGCTGCGGCCCATCCTCCCTCGGCGAGGACGTCGCCCAGCCCCTCGCGGTAGGCGAGCGCGTGCAGGAAATCCGCCCAGAAGGTGGGCGACGACCAGTCCATCGCCGCCCCGTTGAACGTCGAGATCAGGCCTGCCTTCTGGCAGTCGATCAGCCAGGGCACCATGCCGGTGATGATGTCGAACTGGTTCAGCCCGTAGCGGTTGGTGAGCACGTTCATCTCGAACGCGGGCCGTAGGTCGAGCGTCCAGTCGAGCGCCGCGCGGGCCTGCGCCGGCGCGTCCTCGGACGTGCCGCGAAAGTCGCAGGCGATGCACACCCAGTCGCCGCTCCAGGTGCGGTCGATTGCGCAGCCGGGCACGTCGCGAAACGCGACGGCACAGGGCGTCACGCAGCCCTCTGTGCAGGGCCGCAGGCGCGCACTGCCGGCGCCCGCGGCGGCAAGCTGTCGGTTGAAGGGGCCCATCTCGCCGAACCACGAGGGAGGGCGCGCCTGGTGCGCCAGCGCGCGTGCGAACGACCGGACGGTCTCGGGCGCGGCGAGGGTCACGCGCCCCGTCCCGGCGACCGAGATCGCCTTCAGGCGCTTGGCGCCCATGACGGCGCCGAACCCGCCCTGCCCGCACGCCGACGACGTGTCGGTCTGGATCGTGGCGATGCGGCTCAGGCGCTCGCCGGCAGGGCCGATCGCCAGCGCGCGCACGCCCCGTCCCTCGCGCGCCGCGATCGCCTCCAGCGTCTCGATCGCGTCGAGGCCCCACAGCTCGTCGGCAGGCGCAATGCGCACCGCATCGTCGCGGATCTCGACCTGCACCGGCGCCTCGGCGGCGCCCGTGATCACCACCGCGTCATAGCCCGCGCGCTTGAGCTCGCCGCCCAAGTGCGCGCCGATGCTCGACCGCGTGAACCAGGGATGGGGATAGCCCTGTGGGCTGAAAGCGCAGACGTTGGTGCGCCCGGCATAGGGTGCGCGCGACCCGGTCAGCGCCCCGGGGACGACCATCAGCGGGTTCGCCGGGTCAAAGGGATCGACTGGCGCCGGGATCCCGTCCCAACACAGACGGGCGGCGAGCCCCCGCGCCCCGAGATAGTCGGGCAAGTAAGGCGCGCTCTCGTGCGCCTCGACCCGCATCGCGCTCAGGTCGATGCGTAGGATGCGGTTCGCCCAGCCATGCATGCGGGCGGGGCGCTCGACGTGAACCCGTGTTGGCTTCATCTGGTTGGGCCTTCAGCGCCGCGCCGGTCAGCCATAGTGGAATGCCTTGTAGTGCTCTTCGAACATGGCGAGTCTCCTGTCTGGGTCGATGCGCGCTCGATGGCGAGGAACCGGCGCCGGGACGCGCACTCTGGCGAGGTACGGCGCCGTCCCCTGGCGGCTCTCTTCAGCGTACGGCTGAAGAGGCGGTCGCTAGCGCGACGGTCCAGCTCCAAGGATAGCATGGCAGGTGCGCGCTGTCAAAAAGACCGACCGCTGTCACCGTCCGTCGTCCACTCTTTGTCATCCACCGTCTCTGGTCTTGCCTCCCTCCCCCGGATCGGGTACAATCGCCCTATCGCGCCTGCCTGCAAGCGGGTGGGCAATCCCGCATCCCCGACGTGGTCGAAGAGGAGACTGGAAGATGCGACTGGACAAACTCCGTGAGGCGATCTGTGCGCACGACCTCGACGCCCTGTTGATCACCGACCCCCAGAACCGGCGCTACATCAGCGGCTTCACGGGTTCTGCGGGATGGTTGCTCGTCACGCAGGAGCGGGCGATCCTGGTCGTCGACTTTCGGTATTTCGAGCGTGCGGCGCGCGAGGCGCCCGACTGGGAGCAGGCGCGCGTCTCATCGCACCGGGAATCGGCGCTGGTCGAGGCGCTCGATGGGCTGGGCGTGCGCCGCCTCGGGATCGAGGGCGATCACGTCGTCGTCAGCCTCTACCACAGACTGGGAGAGCTGCTGCCTCGCACGGACCTCGTCCCGCTGGATGGGCTGGTGCTGCCCCTGCGCGCGCGCAAGGACCCGGGCGAGGTGGCGGCGATCCGGGCTGCCGTGGCGTGCGCCGACGGGGCGTGGGCGCACCTTTGCCAGGTGATCCGACCCGGCATGACCGAAGCCGAGGTAAGCTGGACGCTCGAAAGCCACATGCGCCAGCACGGCGCCTCGGCGATCAGCTTTTCGACGATCGTCGGTTCGGGGCCCAACGGCGCCATGCCGCACGCCACGAGCAGCGATCGCCCCATCGCGGCGGGCGAGCCGGTCGTGATCGACTTTGGCGCCTTGGTTGACGGCTACTGCTCGGACATCACGCGCACGATCTGTCTCGGGCACGCCGACGATCGCTACCTCGAGACCTGGCAGCTGGTGCTCGAGGTCCAGCAGCGCGTCGAGGCCCAGCTCCGTCCGGGGATGCGCGCACGCGAGGCCGATGCCATCGCGCGCGACCGCTTCGCTCAGGCGGGCTGCGGCGAGGCGTTCGGGCACGGGCTGGGCCACGGGGTCGGACTGGCGATCCACGAAGAGCCGTTCATGGGCCAGTTCGTCGAGGACACGGTCCTCGAGCCAGGCATGGTGTTCACCGTCGAGCCGGGCCTCTACTTTCCCGGGTGGGGCGGCGTGCGCATCGAGGACATCGTCTACCTCGGCGAGGAGGGGGCGGAGGTGCTGACCCAGGCGCCCAAGACGCCCGTACTGCCGGTCCCACCAGCTCGGTGAGAGGGCGCAGTCTAGCGAAGAAGGAGAGTACCGTGGCGCCAGGACAGCCGAACGTGCTCGTGATCATGTCCGACCAGCACCGGCACGACTATGTGGGGTGCGCGGGCGCAGCGTTCGTCCACACGCCCAACCTGGACCGCATCGCCGCGCGCGGCGTGCGCTTTACCCAGTGTGTGACCAACTGCCCTGTCTGCGCCCCGGCGCGGATCGGCCTGGCGACCGGGCTCCAACCGCATCGCCTTGGCGCGCTGGACAACCACAGCTACCTTCCGCGCAGCGTCCCGACCCACTATCAGCGCTTCCGCGACGCCGGATACCGGGTTGGCTGCGTGGGCAAGCTCGACCTCGCCAAGCCAGACCCGTACAACGGGCGCTACGGAGATCGGCCCTGCGTCTACGGCTGGGGTTTCACGCATCCCGAAGAGTGTGAGGGCAAGATGCACGCTGGGTCCTCGCCCACGCCGATCGGCCCTTACACGCACTACCTCGCCGAGCGGGGCCTCTTGCAGCGCTTCTACGAGGACTACCGGGCCCGGCAGGCGCGGGGCTGGGTGATCGGCGCCTCGCACGACTCGGTCCTGCCCGCAGACGCCTTCGAAGACACTTACATCGGGCGGCGCGCCGCGGCGTGGATCCGGAGCGTGCCCGACGACTACCCCTGGTTCTACTTTTGCAGCTTTGCCGGGCCGCATGACCCGTTCGATCCGCCCACCGCGTATGCCGCGCGGTACCGCGGCGCACCGGTGCCGGACCCGATCGCCGATAGCATGGAGGGCAAACCTGCAGGGGTGCGCGCCGCGCGCGAGCGGCGCTGGGGGCCCGTAGCAGGCGCTTCGGCGGAAGAGATCGCCGTTACCCGCCGCCAGTACTGCGCCGCCATCTCGGCGATCGACGACCAGGTCGGGCAGATCCTCGACGCGCTCGAGGCGCGGGGCATGATCGACAACACGTTCGTCATCTATACCAGCGATCACGGCGAGATGCTCGGCGACCACGGCTTCTATGCCAAGAGCGTGTCCTACGAGTCCGCCCTGCGCGTCCCGCTCTTGGTCGCCGGGCCCGGGATCGCGGGCGGGCGCGTGTCCGAGGCGCTGGTCGAGCTGATCGACGTCAACCCCACCGCTTGCGCGCTCGCCGGGCTGCCGCCACAGGAGCGCATCGACGCGCGCTCGTTCGCAGGGGTGCTGTACGGCGTGTCCGAGACGCACCGCAGCGAGACGATCAGCGCCATCCGGCAGTTCCGATGTATCCGCACCGAACGGTACAAGTACGTCGAGAACTACAACGACCTGTCCGAGCTGTACGACCTGCAGGAAGACCCGCACGAGCTGCAGAACCTCGGCGCTGGGGAACCAGCGCAGGCGCGCAAACTGGCAGCGCGCCTGCACCAGCGCGCGGCGGAAGGCAAGTGGCTGCGCTGAGCCGCCGCGCGTCTGAGGGGTATGCGATGGGATCCCGATCGATTCCGCAGCGCGCCCTAGCCGAGCAGCGCCGCCGAGTCGACGTCGAGGTACATGGTCACGTGCGGCTTGGTGCGCAGGATCGACGCTGGGCAGTCGGGCGTGACTGGGCCCTCCAGCGAGGTCTTGACCGCCTGTGCCTTGCGCGCCTCGGGCACGACGGCGAGCACGTGCGCGGGCGCCAGCAGCGCGGGCACCGTCAGCGAAAGCGCCTGGCGCGGCACGTCCTCGAGGCTCGTAAAATGCCCCTCGCCCACCTGCTGCATGCGGCAGGTGCGATCCAGGTTGACGACGTGGATCGTCTCCGTCGTCTCGAAATCGGCGGGCGGGTCGTTGAAAGCCAAGTGCCCGTTTTCGCCGATCCCGAGCACGCACGCGTCCGCGGGATAGCGCGCCAGCAGCGCCGTATACCGCTCCAGCTCTGCCTCTACATCGGGCGCATCGCCGCGGATGGCGTAAAATGCGCGCGGCTGTACGTGGTCGGTCAGCTTTTCGCGGATGTACTTGGGAAAGCTGGCGGGGTGATCGCTAGACATACCCAGGTACTCGTCCATGTGGAACACGACCACCCTGTCCCACGCGATGCCCGGCTTGCGGCGCAGGGCCTTCATAAAGCTCAGCTGTGAGTTGCCCGTCGCCAGGATCAGCGAGGCATGATCGCGCTCGTCGATCGCCTCGGCAATGATCGCCGCCAGGTCATCGGCAGCGCGCGCGCCCAAGGCCCGGTTGGTGGCAAAAACGTGTACCGGTATCGGGTCAACGTGCAGCGTCCGGATCGGTTCGTGTCCCATGCTCTCTCCTCTTCTCGGGGTGGCGCCCTCCCAGCAGGTCCGGGCGCCTTCTCTCTCTTACTTGACGTGCTTGTCAAAGAACGCCGTGGTCCGCTCGAGCGCCAGGTCCCAGTCCGCATCCTGAAAGGTGTGCGCCCCGCCGGGATAGAGATGCAGCTCGACCTCGACGCCATCTTGCAGCGCCGCCTCGTACAAGTCCTGCGACCACTGGTAGGGCACGATCTGGTCAGCTGTGCCGTGATGGATGCTGAGTGCCGGGATCCGGTCGAGGTAGTTGATCGGCGAGATGCGCTTATAGATCAACGGGTTCGTCTGCGGCGCGCCGAGACGGGCGACGCCATACTCGCCTGACCCGTTGCCCATTCCAGAGGCATAGTTGATCCGCTCATCGGCGTGGACCGAGCCGAATACGGCGACGGCATCCACTTTCTTGCTCACCACGGCGGCTTTGAGCGCGATCGCGCCGCCCATGCTGTGGCCCCACAGCCCGATCCGGGTCGAATCTGCCTTGTCGACCGAGCCCAACGAGCTGATCAGGTTGAGGATGTCCTGCGCGTAGCCGATGTGATAGAAGCTGACCCCGTTGTCCGATGCAGCGTGGCTGCGATAGTCGGGAGCGATCGTCAGGTAGCCGTGATTTGCCAAGTAGTCGGCCTCGCGCCACGTGTCGTTGCCGGTCGCATACTTGTCGGGATGGATGTAGCCGTGACAGAGGATCACCACGGGAAAGGGCCCCGCTCCCTTGGGCACGTTCATCATCCCGCTGATCCGCAGCCCCTCGCTGGCGTAAAAGATCAGGTAGGTCGTGTATTGGGGGCTCACGCCAAAGGTGCCATACAGCACGACCTCGCTGCCCGCGTAGGTCCGCGCGCGCATGCCGGCGATCGTATACGACCAGCGGGGATCGAGCGTCGGCTTGGGCGTGGGGGTGGAGGTGGGCCATGGCGTCCAGGTCGGTACGCGCGTCGCAGTCGCTGTGGGGAGCGCAGTCGGCGCCGGGGTCCACGTTGCCGGGTAGGCTGCCTGTCGCGCCCCCACGTCTTGGACGGGGGCAGCCCGAGCGGAGGGTGTCGCGACGACCGGGACGGCGATCGCCTGTGGGGGAAAGGGGTTGATCGGGGCGGCGGGGAGAAACCAGATCGCCACGTACCAGGCGCCGACGAGAAACGTCAAGAGAACCAGCGCTAGGGCGATATAGTCTGTCCAACGAACCTGATCCAAGGTCTCCCTCCCACGGTGGACGCGGTGCGCAAGTCGCATGGCAAGCGTAGGACTGCGATTGCGGCGGGCTCCCCCCCGGCGCGGGCACGGGCTGGGGCGACGCTGCGCCCCAGTGCGCCTACCGACAGTATACCAACGATGGGACGGATTGTCCAGTCCTATGTCGCGTTGGGATAGCACAGCGACTCCCCGGGAGCGCGAGGGGGTGTCCCCTCGCAGTCGCCCCTCCCTACGTGGTGTGG
>JAFGIE010000131.1 GCA_016929775.1 Anaerolineae bacterium | reverse complement strand
CACCTCCTGGTGCGCCACCTCCTGGTGCGCCACCTCCTGGTGCGCCACCTCCTGGTGCGCCACCTCCTGGTGCGCCAGGTCGTGTACGCGCTCCGGGCTACCCCTCTCCCCGCCCGATAGGCTCTGGGAGCGGGACCTGCACGGATGCCGTGCGTTCTGCTGCCTCGTGCAGCAAGAAGGCGGCGACGGCGATCGCGAACAGGAAGGGCCCGATCGTCGCCGTGCCCCACCGCGCTGCGAGCACGCCTCCCAGCGCCGGGATAGCCGCCAGGCCCAGCTTGACCGCCGTGATCTGGTAGCCGATCGCGCGTGCGGCGTGCGCGCGTCCTAGGCGCTGCGGCGTGTTCGAGGTGAGGACCGGGAAAAGGGGCGCCACGCAGAACCCGGTCAGCGCCAGCCCGGCGAACCCGAGGGCAGGCGCGCTGCCGACCCAGATCAGCAGCGCGCCGGCGATCGCCCCGCCCATGCACAGGCGGACGACCACCGAGGCGCGCATCCGGTCGACGACCACCCCAAAGAAGGCGCGTCCCACGGTCATGCTCATATAGTACGCGCTGATCCAGATCCCGGCAGTGCGCGGGTCGATCCCGCGCGCCTCGGTGAAGAGCGTGTAGGGCCACTGCCCGGTCGAGGTCTCCACCCCGGTGAAGGTGAAAAAGAGCGCCGCGCTGAGCCACACCGCTGGCAGAGCCCACGTCGGGCGCGCGCGCGGACCGGGCGCGTCTGCCCGTTGCTCCTCCCCCGGATCTGGGACGGGCGGACGCGCATCCGGACGTCCGCCGGTACGGGGCCACGCGTGCAGCGTCCACGCAAAGCTGGCGCCGAGGAGAAGATAGGTCAGCGCAGCGCCCGCGTACCCCCAGCGCCAGGAGTGACCGGCGCTCAGGATGCCGGTCATCGCCATCGGGCCGAGCGTGGCGCCGAGGCCAAAGCAGGCGTGGAGCCAGTTCATACGCCCTGCGCTGTGGTGCGTGGCAAAGTAGGTGTTGATCCCGGGGTTGATCGCCGCGATCCCGATCGCGGCAACCAGCTGCAGGGCGACCGCTGCCCACCAACTGGGCGCCAAGGCAAAGCCGACATACCCGGCGGCGCCGAGGAGGCAGCTTCCCAGCAGCAAGAGCCCGATCCCCAGCCGCTCGATCAGCGAGCCGCTGCCAAACGTGATCGCCAGGGATCCCACGGTCGCGATCATCGTCATGGCGCCGTAGGCGTCATCGCCGACGCCGTACGTGTCCCGGATCGAGGGCCACGCTACGCCCATCAGTCCTGCGTTCAGGCCGAACACGATGAACGTCGCAAAGCCGATGCCCACCAGCAGCCGGTTCGGGTCGCGCGATGCGCGCTCCACAGTCATCCACGCTCCTCCAGCGAATGCTCCCATTGTACAGGAGAAAGCGTGTGGCGACAAACGATCATTGACACGCGCCTCGAGATCGACTATAGTACGGACAAGAGTCCGCATCTACACACACCGGAGGAGCTGCCATGCCCGACGTCGCCTTTGATCGATTCTACCGGTACGAGGACCTGACCCGCATCTTGGGCGAGTATGCCGAGGCCCATCCCGGCTTGGTGCGCCTGCAGAGCATCGGCAAGAGCTACGAGGGACGGGACGTGTGGCTGGCGACGGTGACCTGCTTTGCGTCCGGCGCCGACGAGGACAAGCCCGCGCTGTGGGTCGACGGCAACATCCACGCCAGCGAGGTATCGCCTTCCACCGCATGCCTGTACCTGATCGACTACCTGGTGACCGGCTATGGCAGCGTGCCCGAGATCACGCACTGCCTCGACACGCGCGCCTTCTACATCTGTCCGCGCGTGAACCCCGACGGCGCCGAGTGGGCGCTGGCGGACGTGCCCAAGATCATCCGCTCCAGCACGCGCCCCTATCCCTACGACGAGGAGCCTCCCGCCGGACTGGTGGAGGAGGACGTGGACGGCGACGGGCGCATGCTGAGCATGCGGGTCCCCGATCCGAACGGGGCGTGGAAGGCGTGTCCTGAAGAGCCGCGCCTGCTCGTGCGCCGCGATCCGACCGAGTGCGGCGGCGACTACTATCGCCTCCTCCCGGAGGGCCGGATCACCGACTATGACGGAGTGACGATCCCGATCCAGCCGCGCAAGGAGCGGCTCGACCTGAACCGCAACTTTCCTTTCGCGTGGCGCCAAGAGCACGAGCAAAAGGGCGCCGGGCCCTACCCGACCTCCGAGCCAGAGGTGCGCAACTTGGCCCACTTTATCGCCGCGCACCCCAATCTCACCGGCGGCGTGGCCTTTCACACCTACGCCGGGGCGCTGCTCCGCCCGTACGACGATCGCCCCGACGACAAGTTCCCGGCAGAGGACCTGTGGACCTACCAGAAGCTCGGCGAAAAGGGCACGGCGCTGACCGGGTACCCGGCAGTGTCGGTCTATCACGACTTCCGGTACCACCCCAACGAGGTGATCACGGGCGGCTTTGACGTCTGGATGTACGAGCACCTGGGTCTCTTTGCCTGGACGGTCGAGATCTGGAGCCCGCAGCGGCAGGCGGGCATCGAGGAGTACAAGTTCATCGACTGGTATCGTGAGCATCCGGTGGAGGACGACCTCAAGATGCTCAAGTGGAGCGACGAGGTGCTCGAGGGCAAGGGATACGTGGACTGGTACCCGTTCGAGCATCCGCAGTTGGGCGCGATCGAGCTGGGTGGGTGGGACCGTATGTATGCCTTTCGCAACCCCCCGCAGCAGTTTGTCGAGCGCGAGATCGCGCCCTTTGCGGGCTGGCTGGTCTGGTTGCTGATGGTCTCGCCGCGGCTCGAGCTGGTTGAGGCGAGCGCCCTGCCGCTCGGCGAGGATGCCTACCGGATCCGGCTGGTCGTGCATAACACTGGGTGGCTGCCGAGCTATGTGACCAAGAAGGCGTTGGAAAAGAAGGTCGTGCGCGGCTTGGTTGCCGAGATCGAGCTGCCCGAAGGGGCTGCGCTCGAGACGGGCAAGCCGCGGCAGGAACTGGGGCAGCTGGAAGGGCGCGCCTACAAGCCGGCGATGATGGACACCGATCACGGGACCGACGATCGCATCAAGGTCGAGTGGGTGGTCCGCGCGCCAGCGGGGAGCACCGTCCGGCTGGTGGCGCGCCACCAACGCGCGGGTCGGCTAGCGGTCGACGTCGTCCTGGGCGACGGATAGGCCGAACGTGCGCCGGATCCACGGGGATGCGCAGACGAGTGCCTGTTCGACGTCACGTGGGCAGGGGAGGTAGAGATCGATGGAACTCGAGGCGCCTATCGTCGGCGTGACTGTGTATACCGATCGTGCGCGCGTCACCCGGCGCGGTAGGGTGGACCTTGCGGAGGGCGTGCACGAACTGGCAGTGCGCGACCTGACGCTGCTGCTCGATCCGGGCTCTGTCCGTGCGGGCGGCGAAGGGACGGCGCAGGTGCGGATCCTGGGCGTGGACGTGCGCAGCGAGTACTATGCGGAGACGCCGTCCGTCTCGGCGGCGGCGCTCAAGCACAAGCTCGACGAGCTCACGGACGCCGACCAGGCGCTGCAGGACGAGCTCGCCCTGCTCGACAGCCAGCTGTCGCTGCTGGGCACGCTGGGTGCGCACGCCGGCGAGCACTTGGCACAGGGGATCGGGCGCGGGCGCGCCACCGTGTCGGATGGCGACGCGCTGCTGGGCTTCCTGAGCGCGCAGCACACGACCTACAGCGCGCGCAAGCGCGAGATCGCCGTTGCCCGGCGCGACCTCGCCGCCGAGATCGACGTCGTGCGCAAAGAGCTGCAGCGTATCCAGGGCGCGCGACCGCGGGAGCGGTACTCGGCGACCGTTGGCCTCGAGGTGGTGCGCGCCGGGTCCTTTGCGCTCGACCTCGAGTACACGACCACGCGGGGCGGGGGCTGGCGTCCACACTATGATCTGCGCTTGGTCGAGGGGGCGGAGCGCCCCGAGGTCGAGCTGACCTACATGGCCCAGGTGCAGCAGTCGACGGGCGAGGATTGGGGCGACGTCGCACTCGTGCTGTCGACCGCTCGGTCCGCCGTCTCGGCGGACCTGCCCGAGCTGAGGCCCTGGTATCTCAAGCTGCGTTCGCCGGAGCCCAAGTTCCGCGCAGCTGCACCTGCGCAGGCCCGGATACTTATGGCGCGGTCCGACGACCTGAGCGCCGGCGCGGCGCTGGGCGAGGCGGAGGCGGCGCTGACCTATGCCCAGGCTGCGGAGGCAACCGTCGACGTCAGCGGCACGGCGGTCACCTTTCACATCCCGCGCCGGGTCGACATCCCCGCTGACGACACGCCGCACAAGGTCACCGTGCGCGTGATGCACCTGCAGTGCGAGACGGACTATATGACCGCACCCAAGCTGGTCGGCGAGGTCTACCGGCGGGCCAAGGTGCACAACGAGGGCGAGGTGACGCTCCTCCCAGGGCCAGTCAGCTTGTTCCATGGCGGCGAGTTCATCGGGCAGGCGAGCCTGCCCAAGGTGGCGCCCGGAGAGACGTTCGAGACGACGATGGGCCTCGAGGACCGGATCACGGTCGAACGCGAGCTGGCGCTGCAAGAAGTGGGCAAGCAGTTCATCGGCGACCGACGTGTGATGCGCTACGGCTACGCGATCCGGGTCCAGAACCTGCTGCCCCAGGCGGCGGACCTGGTGGTCCTGGATCAGGTGCCGGTCGCGGCGCATGAAGAGATCAAGGTCCGCGTCGAAGAGATCGACCCGCCGCCCTACACCCAGAGCGAGCAGGGCGAGCTGGCTTGGCGGCTTTCCCTGGCGCCAGAGGACAAGCGCGTCCTGCGGTTCACCTTTTCGGTGACCGCCCCCCGGGACAGCCAGGTGATGCACCTGCCCAGCGGATAGGCGAGCTGGGTCGGTGGAGGGCAATCGCATTTAAATGCTGCAGAGGACCTGAGCGAGGTAGTCCTCGTCCCAACCTGCTTTGAGGCGCTTGCCCCGGATACT
>JAFGIE010000130.1 GCA_016929775.1 Anaerolineae bacterium | reverse complement strand
TTCGCGGCTCTGCTCGTGCCACAGGCCCACGGCGTGCCCGATCTCGTGGATCACGTTGCCGGGGCTGTAGATCGGCGCGAGCTCGATCACTTGCTCCCCGCCCACCCAGCCCACGTAAGAGCGGCACGCGCTGGAGGGGCGAAAGGCGATGTAATCCTCCTCGTCCTGCCGCGGGACAAAGTGGAGCACGGTATACCGCTCCCAGTGTTGGATCGCCTGGACGACGAGTTCTGGGTGTGGGAGCGCAGGGTCGATTGTGTAGGGGATGCGGGGCTCAGGCCATAGGTGTTCGGCAGCCCCGGCGACGACGACCATCTCGAGCGGCATGCCGGGCGCGAATGCGCCAGGCGACCACTCGCCGGGTGGCTCGTCCGCCTCCAGCGCGCCGGCGTGCACGTTCTCAGCGGGCGCGATCTCTTGATCGCGCCCCAGGATGATGTCGCCCTCGAACAGGGCAAGGCCATCGACGACCCCGTACTCGATCTCTTTCCACTTTTGTTGGCCCGTTGCCTCCGCCGTGTAGCCGTAGAAGCCGCGCTTGACCTCCTCCGATGGTGTGAACTCGCCGCTCATGGGATCCCTCCCCTCTCGCCCTTGGGACGCATCTCAACCGATGCGCTGCGCGTGGACCTCCACCTGATCGGGGAAGCCGCGTGTCAGGACCGGGTGAGAGGACGTGCTGCGATAGTCGCCTACGCTGGTCTCCCCGTCGCCGTCCAGGTCGACCAGCACGCTGACCTCGTAGCGGGCGAGCGGGTCCACCTCCTGCGCTGAGAGGGAAAAGGTCAATCCCTCAGCCTGGACCTGGTCGAGCCACACGTCGGTCAGCACGACCTGATCGATCGTCCGCGCCGGGGCGTCCATCCAGCTTGTGTCGAGCAGGCGCGCGTACACGGTAGCGGGCCCAGGCTCCCCGCGCCAACCGTCGAGCACCAGTTTGCCACGTACTACCCGCATCTGCCTACCTTGCTCCCTACCAAGCGGGCCCATCCCCGACCTCGCCCACCCCTGACCTCGCCCCTACGCTCCAGCGTGGGGGCGAAAAGGACCCCAGGCGACGCGCGATCCCCGGCACACCGCGCCCGTGTGCGCCGGTTCGCACTCGCCCACCTCCGCACTCGCCCACCCCCGTCCTCGCCCCTACGCTCCAGCGTGGGGGCGAAAAGGACCCCAGGCGACGCGCGATCCCCGGCACACCACGCCCGTGCGCGCCGGTTCTGTCCTGATACACACCCGTACGCCCTAGCCTGTGTCAAAGTGCCTCATGCAGTACCAGCAGCCGTTGTAGCCACTGGTGACCGCTTCTTCCTGCGTGGTAAAGTACTTTTTGTTCCGCGGGGACATGAGGCGTGCCCATTGGCAACCGGGCGCGTGGAGCTCACGGGTCCGCTTGTTGCCGATATAGAGCACCTGCTCGCCGTACATATAGACCACAGCCTGGATGTCCCCCGTGCTGAGCCCGTTGCGCTGCCCGATGGTCACCCCGGCAGGCGGCGTGATCGTGTCCAACCCATTCTTGGTGAACGCCGTCCGCCCATAGTGCATGATCGAGCCATAGTCATACGCGCCGACGTCGTCCCCGTCGGCGATCTGGCGGTCAAAGTTGTGTTCGCGCCCCGGCGTGATGTTCTGATAGTGGACCGTCACAAAGGTGTCACGGTCTTCGCGGCTCTGCTCGTGCCACAGGCCCACGGCGTGCCCGATCTCGTGGATCGTACTGCCGAGCAGGCATCCATCCGCCAGGCCAATGTCCTGCCTGCTTCCCTGTCGCCCGACGTAGGACCAGCAGCCATCGGAGGGGATAAAGCGGACATAGGCGCTCTCGGTCGTTCGCGCGATGAACCGGATCGGGGTGTTGTCTTCCCAGTGGGCGATGGCGTCCGTGACACGCGCCTGGTTCGGCAGGCTGAGGTCAACGCTGTACGGGATGATCCCGTTGGGCCAGCGATACTGCGCGCCGACGATCACGCACCCATCGACCACGGTGCCGACCGCTGTCGCGCTGGCATCTGCCAGGGGGACCGGCTCGCCCGCCAGGATCCGCCTGCCCTGGTCCTCGGCGGCGGCGAGGATGTCCTGGGTGTTGATCACGATGTCGCCCTCATAGATCCACCGGCCATTCACGAGCGAGAATTCGATCTCTCTTTGCTTGACGTCACCGGTCGCTTCCGAAATGTACATAAAGTAGCCGCGCTGGGTTACGTCGGTGCCTTGATACTCCTCACACATCGTGTGCCTCCTGAGTCATCGTTCTGCGGCGCATGGTGGACCGTCTCGCCACCACCCCCCAATCGGGCATCCGGCGCCTTGTGGTCTGCCGGGCGGTCAACGCCGCTCCGCGTCGACGCGATGGCGTGTCTGCCCAGACCCAAGTCATTTCTCCAGGTTGCTAGCCTGGCTCGAAGCGACAGCCCTCCTTTTCGGGCTCCGTACGCCTTGCGGACGACGGGCGGGTCGATCCACCGTCCCTCGTCCGCTGACTATTGCCGCGCACGCAAGTCGTGGTCGTGTGCGCGCGCGAGACGCGCTCGCCGAGCGGCGGCTAACGCGTGATGAGCGGGAGGTACACGTCAAAGGAGCATACGGCGGTCCTTGCGGTTGCGGGATCGCTGTATGCCGAGTAGACGCCGTTCGTGCTCTGGTAGGCCCGCACGCGATAGGCGTATTCCGTGCCGCAGTCCAGGTCCACGTCGCTGTAGGCGGTCACGTCCGCGCCGACAACGGCGATCTCGTCCCAGTCTGTCCCTCCGTCGAGCGATCGCTCGATGTGGAATGCGGTCTCGTCTGCCGAGTTGTCGGTCCAAGACAGATCGATCTGTGTCCGCGATACAGGGGTCGCCGTGAGGCCTGTGGGCGCGGGGAGCGCGCGCCAGCCGGTGTCGGGCGCGCTATAGTCGCTGCACCCAGGGTCGCTGCACGCTTTGACCCAGTAGCTATAGGTCGCGCCGGCAGTGCCCGTGGCGTCGTCATACGCGGTCAGCGAGGTGGTCCCGATGTGGAACTTGGTCCCGATAGGGGACGTGGCGCGGTAGACCTCGTATTCGCTCGCGCCGGAGACACTGTCCCAGCTCACGGCGACCCGGTCGGTGTAGACGCCATCGCTGGCTGTGACGCCTGCGGGCGCGAGGAGCTTGCGCCAACCGGTGTCGGGCGCGCTATAGTCGCTGCAGCCAGACGCGTTGCACGCGGTGACCCAGTAGGTGTAGACGGCGCCAGGAGTGGCTGTCGTGTCGTCATAGGTGGTCATCGAGGCGCTTGCCTGAAAGACCTTGGCTCCGGCGGCAGAGGTAGCGCGGTAGACCTCGTATTCGGTAGCGCCGGAGACGCTCTCCCAGGTCACAGCGACTCGGTCGGTGTAGGCGCCATCGCTGGCGGCGACGCCGGTGGGTGGGTCTGGCGGGCACATGCCCGTCGTGTCGCTCGCCACATCGCTGTAGCTCGAGTAGACTCCGTCGCCGCTGCGGAAGGCGCGGACCCGGTAATAGTACGTCGTCTCGCACTGCAGGCTGCCATCGCTGTACGACGTCTCGTCGGAAGCGACTGCGGCGACCTCGGTCCATTCGTCCACGCCATCCGGCGATCGCTCGATGTGGAACGCCGTCTCATCTGTCGAGTTGTCGGTCCAGTTGAGGCCGATCTGTGCGTGCGAGATGGCGGTTGCCGACAGGTCGGATGGCGCCGGCAGCGGGCTTGTGAACTGGATCTCGATCCCGCCTACTAGGTCTCCACCTGCATAGCCTTCCACGTCGATCGTGGGCACCCCGCCGGAGCCCTGCTGTAGGACGGCGATCTCGCGCTGTGCCCGCCACTCTGCTGCCGTCTCCGGACACGGGATCTCGACCGTGACCGTCACCGTGCCCTCGCTGAACGGGCCCAGTTCGAGCGTGTCGCTCGGCACCGTGGTCACCACCCAGTTTGCCGGGACGTTAAAGGTGACCATCCCGATGTCTACCGTCATGCTGAAGGGGGTGTCGTTGTACACGGTAAAGCTAAAGACCTTGGTCTCGCCGCAGGGCGGCTCCTCGATCACGTCGACGTTGCGCTGGCTCTCCTGGCGCCCGTAAACGCCTTCGGGATCGTCGAGCAGGACGCGCACGCACTGCACGCCGGACAGTTGGGGGATCCACGTCACGGAAGCGGTCGCCGTCATCTCGGGGCTGAGGGTAACCGAGCGTGTGTAGGGCATCACGCCCGTCGTGGTAAAGGGGATGCCCATGCCGAACTTGGCCCACCCGAAGGTCAGGTCGACGGTCATGGGTTGCTCGCTCGTGTTCTGTACGTCCACGCTGACCTGCGTCGGCTCGCCCTCGCGCGGCGGATAGGGATCGATCCGGATCTCGGATTCGGCGTACCCCTTTTCGTGCGGCTTGTGGAGCGGGATCGGTGGCACGTCCAGCTTGCGGAATCCGCCGAGCAGCCGCCCCTCGACGTAGGCTTCGACGTCGGCGATCGGCTCACCGCTGCCCAGCGTGACCGTGAACGGCGGCGTGACCGTCAGGGTGACGGGGACGGTTTCGCCCGGCTGCACGTCGGTCAGCGTCTCGTGCGACAGGCTGACGTCCCACTCTCCTTTGTGTCGGATCACGCCGAGCGTGATCGTCACCGGCTCCGTGTAGGTGTCTGTGCTCACGGGGAAGGTCATGCTGTGCGGGATCCCGGGGCGCAGCGGTTCACCTACGTCGATGTTGCGCCGGCTCCACATCACGTGGCCGTCGATCTCGAGCTCGACCTGGACGCAGACCTTGCCGCGTACCGAGGGCGGCGGGGTCCAGATCACATGTCCGCGTGCGGCGCCGTGCGCGGGCACGTAGATCATGATCGGGTTCGGCGTGATCCCGTCTGCCTTGAACGGGAGGCCGATCCCAAAGGGTGCAACGCTGAACGTGGCTTCGACCACCCGGTCGTAGGGGGTTGGGTTGAAGACCTCGACGCCGAGCTTGGTCGATTTTCCAGGCAGCACCGGATAGGGGTCGATCGAGATCTCGGACTCGGCATAAACCGGGTCCCGGGGACGGTGGATCGGCACCGGCGGGCGGAAGAGCTTGCGGAAGCCGCCGATCAGGCGTCCCTCGGCGTAGGCCTCGACGTCGACCAC
>JAFGIE010000129.1 GCA_016929775.1 Anaerolineae bacterium | reverse complement strand
TCCATGTACCACGACTCAAACCCGCGCAGGTACTGCGTCGTGTGGACAAAGATGTCTGTGAGGTGCAGCACAACGGCACAGTCGGTCGTCTCGCGCAGCCGCAACGCGCGCTCCCGCAGCCCGCGGATGAGCCCCGGATCGGTGGGATCGGGCCAGGGATGGCGGGCGATGTCTGCGACGGTGATCTCGCCATCGAGCGGTGCCTGCGCCACATCGAAATAGTGTCCGCCCGGCGGACAGCGCCGCACGACGCCGAACTCGTCGCGGTGCATCGCCGAGCCGTCGGGCGCGTCGGGCAGCAGCGTCTCCGCGGAACTGTCGGCTTTCCCCAGAAAAACACCGCGGAAGTCGACATCCAGCCGCGCCAGGAGCGCCTCATCGGGCGTCGCCAGGCCCAGCACCTTGCCGATGCCATGGCCGCCCGCGCCGGTCGGCGGTGCGCCCGCCTGCTTCGGGGCATCGCCCATGCCCAGGTAAGCTGCCAGCGCATCGTAGGGCGCCTGCAGGATTCCCGAGTTGCGTGTTGACCCCAGATCGACCGGTACCCGATCCGGCACCTCGTGGCGAAGTGCTGCCAGCGCGCGTTCGCGATGATTCATGGCTTCTCCTTTCGCTGCGTTCGGGCCCCGCATCCCGCCAAGTCTTACCACACGTCCCAGGAGGCGCAAGCCTCGCCTCCCGGGACGATCCTTAGTCCGCTTGCCGCGCTCGACCCCCACCCTTGCGAGGGTCCGGAAACCCTCGCAAGGGCCAGGTGTGCTCGGACGATCCCGTGGATGCGGGTGCATTGACGTGTCACTCACTGCCCCTATAATCGGCATCCAATGATCACCGACGTATTGACCAGCAGCCGCCGCAACACCTTCTCGCGTGGGGCCCTGATCGTCGCTATCCTCGTTGTCGCGGCCTTTCTGCGCCTCACAGGCCTCAACTGGGATCTCGCCCAATGGATCCATCCGGACGAGGGACACATGCGCATGATCACCGCAGCGGTGCGTTGGCCCGACGCACCCTCGGACTACTTCGATACCGCCGTGTCGACCCTGAACCCACGGAACGCCGACCAGACCTACAGCTACGGCACCCTGCCGCTCTTCGCCACACGAGCACTGGCGGAGTGGCTGGAGCGCGGCTGTGCGCTCACGACCGACCTCCAGCCCGCACCGGCCGGGCTCAATCGCTGGCTGGCGGAGCGACTGCTGACGCGGCTGGGCCAGCCGGTGCTCCGTCCGTGCCCCACGGGCACCTTCACCTGGACCTACAGCGCGTTCCTCGGGCGCACCCTTTCGGCGCTGGCGGATCTGGGCACGGTGATCCTGGTTTTCGTCCTCGGACGCCGCCTCTACAGCCGGGCCGTGGGCCTGGTGGCCATGGCTCTGGCTGCAGTGACCGTCCTTCTGATCCAGCAGGCGCACTTCTACACCGTCGATAGCGCCGCGACGTTCTTCACGCTGCTCACGGCGACCTTCGCCGTCCGAGCCGCCACCCGAGATCGCGCGCCGTGGCTTGACCTGGGTCTCGCTGGGCTGTCGACCGGGCTGGCAGCCGCCTGCAAGGTGAGCGCCGCCGTCGCCGCGGGGCTGGTCGCACTGAGCGCCCTCGCGTGGATCCTCCGGCGCATTGGGAGCCCCGCTACCTCCCCGGTCCGCCCTGAGGGCGTGGCGGCGCAGCGCTGGCGCCCCGCCTGGCAAGCCCTGGTAGCCATCGCGCTGCCCACGCTCCTTTCAGGTGCGCTCGCCTTCGTCGCCTTCCGTGTGGCACAGCCCTACGCCTTCGACGGCCCGGGGTTCCTGGGCATCCACCCGAACGCCGACTGGTTCGGGCGGCTCAAGCAGATTGGCGAGGAGCAGGATGGGCTGCTCGATTTCCCCTCGGGCCGCCAATGGACCAACCGCCTGCCGGTCGTGTACCCGTGGCTCAACATCGTGCTCTGGGGGATGGGATTACCCCTTGGCCTGGCGGCGTGGGCCGGCTGGGGGCTTGCGGGATTCGAGCTCGCGCGCGGCAGATATTGGCACCTGGTGCCGTGGACGTGGACCACGCTCACCTTCGTCTTCTACGCGACCCGGTGGGTCAAGGCGATGCGCTACTTTCTGCCGGTCTACCCGCTGCTGATCCTCTTCGCCGCCTACGGGCTGGCACGACTGCACAGGCATCTGCGCTCGGGAGATCGCGTGCGCACCGGACGCGTCGGCACGGAGGACGCACGCGGCCCGGAGGCCTTCCGCGCGCCGGATCCCTGGCGCGCCGCGCTGGGCATTGCCGTGCCGGCGCTCGTGATCGCCGCCACCGCGGCCTGGGGCACAGGCTTCTTCGCTATCTACGTGCGTCCCCACCCCCGCGTCGCCGCATCGCGCTGGATCTACGACGCCATCCCCGGCGGCAGCGTCATCGCTAACGAGCACTGGGATTGGGGATTGCCGCTACGGATCGACGGTCGCGACGGTTACCGCGGCATCGGTGTGGACCCCGCCTACGGCGAGATCACACTCGAGCTCTACAACGAGGACACCCCGGACAAGCGCAGCCAGCTACTCGACTGGCTCGAACAGGCCGACTACCTGGTGATGGCGAGCAACCGCCTCTACGGCTCGATCGCCCGGCTTCCCGAACGCTACCCGCTGACGCTGACGTACTACCGCGCACTCTTCGCAGGCGAGCTGGGCTTCGAGCTGGCAGGGCAGTTCACGTCCTATATCGCGCTGGGCCCGATCGGCTTTCCCGATCAGGAGACCCCCTTCCCGCTGATGGCTGCGCAGACCGCCACACAGGGTGACCTGGTCCCCCTCGCCCTGCTGCCAGCCGAGGAGTCTTTCAGCGTCTACGACCACCCCACCTGCCTGATCTTCCGCAAGACCGCTGCCTACAGCCGCGCGCGCGCCGAGGCGATCCTGGGCGCCGTTGACCTCTCGCGGGTGAGCATCGGCCTGTCGCCTCACGAGGCTACGCCGCGCGCCGCGGTGCTGGCTCACGGCGCGTTGTTCATGCTCGGACTCGGACTCATCGGAATTGTCGTACTTCTCGCCATTCGCAACACTTGTCCCCCCGCCAGCGAACTCTAGAATAGAGACGCCACGCAAGTCTGCAGGGGAGGCGTATGCATGAACGATCAACAGGATTCGAAGGTCGGTGCCGCTCGGGGGGAAGGCGTCCCAATATATCAGATCCGGATCGACCTCAAGAACGCTCGCCCGCCGATCTGGCGCCGACTCCTTCTGCCCTCCGACCTCTCTCTGGACATCGTGCACCACGTGATCCAGACAGCGATGGG
>JAFGIE010000128.1 GCA_016929775.1 Anaerolineae bacterium | reverse complement strand
GAGCTGGCGGCGGACGTCCGCTGGGTCAACCGCACCCGAGAGGAGCAGCCCCGTCTCAAATACGGGCTCTTCGCCGACAATGCGGAGTAGATCTCGATATTCCATGCGGCTATTATACCCGAAATGGTAACTTGTCGCAACCATTTCCGGTGAACTGGCCCTGCTGCGCGGCAAGACGGAACGTATCTGTGTCGGAACTGCTACTCGTTGACCTTGGCCCCGCCCAGCAGGCCGATCAGTCCGCCCAGGGCGCCCGTGCCCAAGGAGGCGAGCCACCCCGCCGACGCCTCGTCCACGACCACGCTCACGACCACGCCGCCCACGATCACCAACGCCAGGATCGTCCCGAGCGTGATCACGATCGTCAGCATGATCCGGTACCGCTGTTCCTGTGACAGCCTATCCAGCAAGCCCTGCACCTCTTGCAGCGCTTCCGTCGGCTGCTCGGTGAGCATTGCCTGGAAGGACTGGGATCCCAGCTTGTCCATGATCTCGTCACTTGTCCGCGCCATCGCTCTCTCCTTTGTTCCCCCCAGTTCCCTGCACATACCTTGATCATAACACACCCTCGCAAGCGCTGCAAGCCTTTGCGCGGGACGGGCATGCGTGCGGTCGGGGATGCTCGCCGTGCACCAAAAAGCGCACCCTCCACGTGGAGGATGCGCTCTGGTCGGGGCACCCGGACTCGAACCGGGGACCTCACGGACCCAAACCGTGCACGCTAGCCAACTGCGCTATGCCCCGTACTGGGAGCGATTATAGCGCAAAGGCCCGGCATTGTCAAAGACAGAATACTTGCCCTCTCACCCACATGCCGCTATAATGGCGCGCGGACCTTGTGTCAGAGAGGGAGT
This sequence comes from Anaerolineae bacterium, assembly GCA_016929775.1. Next base: position 29,694 of record JAFGIE010000128.1, on the reverse strand, counting down.
GACTGTGCTTATCTTGGCCTCCGCCTCGCCGCGCAGGCGCGAATTCATGGACGCACTGGGCCTGCCCTTCGAGATCCACGTCGCCGACATCGACGAGCGCAACGGAGAGGGCGAGCCGCCGCGCGCCCTTGTCGCACGGCTCAGCCGCGAAAAGGCGCGCGCCGTCACCGCGCGCTATCCGCATGCCGTCGTGATCGGCGCTGACACGATCGTGATCCTCGAGGGGCAGATCCTGGGCAAGCCGGCGGGGCCAAGCGAAGCGGCGGACATGCTGCGCCGCCTGCGCGACCGCCCGCACGAGGTGTGCAGCGGGGTGACCGTACACCCGGCACACGGGGAGCCGCGCACCACCGTCTCTGCCAGCACCGTCTGGATGCGCGCCTACACCGACGACGAGATCGCAGCCTATGTGGCCTCGGGCGACCCGCTCGACAAGGCGGGGGCGTACGCCATCCAGAATGGGTCTTATCGCCCCGTGGCGCGCATGCGGGGCTGCTATGCCAGCGTGATGGGCTTGCCCCTCTGCGCCCTGACCGGTATGCTGGCGCAGGTCGGCATCGTCCCCCCTGTGCCGGTCGCCGCCGCATGTACCGCCCTGACCGGCGTGCCCTGCTGTGGCGGAGAGGACGTGGACTATGACTGGCGCGCGTGACCCTGTGAGACCCGATCGCGCGATCGCGCGGCGAGGGGGCGCGGCGATCGCGCACCACGCCTGCCGGATCGCGTCGCTGCTCGCGCTGCTCCTTGCCGCCTGCAACCCTACCCCGGCGCCGACCATCGCCGTCCTCCCCACTGCGACGGCGACGACCACGCCCGTCACGACGCCGGCGCACGAGACCGCCGCCGCCTACCTTGCCGCCTGGGCAGAGCGCGACTATGAAGCCATGTACGCGCTCTGCTCGACCGAGTCACGCACCTCGACCCCGCTCGACGAGTTCGTCCGCGTACACGAGCAGGCGGCGAGCACCAGCACCCTGATCGCCCTCCAGCCTACGTTGTATGCCGTCCTCCAGGAAGGGGCGCGGGCGCGCGCTGCGTACAGCGCCGAGTGGGAGACGAGCTTTGTCGGCGCCTTTCGCGTCGACAACGAGCTGCCCATGGTGTGGGATGGGGCGGAGTGGCGCGTTGACTGGTCGCGAGCCTGCATCCTGCCCGGGCTCGAGGGCGACAACGTCCTCAACATGCAGTCCAGCGGCGCGATCCGGGCCAACATCTATGACGTCCAGGGCAAGGGCCTGGCGGTCAAGGGCGAGCTGGTCACCGTAGGCGTGGTGCCGGGCCAGATCGAGGACGAACCCGCGCTCCTATCGCGCCTCTCGGTCGTGTTGGACCTCCCCCAGTCTGAGATCAAGGCTGTGTACGAGGGGCAGCCTGCCACCTGGTTCATCCCCATCGCCGACATCTCGGTCGAGGCGAGCCACGAGCACTATGACTTTTTGAGCAAGGCGGCGGGCGTCGTGCTCCGTCCCAAGGCGGTGCGCGCCTACACCGAGCCCATCGTGGCGCCGCACGTGATCGGCTTTATGGGCAAGATCCCGGCGGAGGAACTGGAGGACTGGCGCGCGCTCGGCTACACCGGCGACGAGCTGGTCGGGCGAACCGGGATCGAGGCGTGGGGCGAGCCCTACCTGGCAGGGCAGCGGGGCGGCGTACTGACGATCCTGACCCGCGAGGGCCAGTTGGTGCGCACCCTGGCGCGCCGCGACGCCGTCCCGGCGCGCAGCGTCTACTTGACCTTCGAGCATGGCTTTCAGAAGCAGGTCGAGGAGCTGCTTGGCGAACGCAAGGGCGCCGTCGTCGTCATGGACGTGCGCGACGGGCGCGTGTTGGCCCTGGCGACGTGGCCCCGCTTTGACATCACCCTCTTTGCCGATGGGATCGACCCTGTGGCCTGGTCAGCCTTGGTCAACGATCCGTCGCGCCCCCAGCTCAATCGCGCCATCCAGGGGCAGTACCCGGCGGGCTCGACCTTCAAGATCGTGACCATGGGCACGCTCATGGAGCGCGGCGGCGTCGGCCCGACGCAGACCTACTCCTGCCCTGGTTCGTGGGACAAGCTGGGTTGGCCCATGACGTGCTGGCTCAAGAGCGGGCACGGCACGGTCCAGCTCGTCGATGCCCTCACCTTCTCGTGCGACGTGGCCTTTTACCAGGTCGGCTATGACCTGAGCTTTATCGACCGCGACGCGCTGCCCAGCTATGCGCGTTCCTTTGGCTTTGGCGCGCCGACCGGCATCGGACGGGTCCCCGACGGCGACTGGGATGCCCTCGGCGAGGCGAGCGGGCTGGTGCCCGACGACGCCTGGAAGCGCCAGGTCTACGGCGATGGGTGGTCCACCGGCGACAACGTCAACCTCGCGATCGGGCAGGGCTTTCTCCTCGTCACGCCGCTCCAGATGGCGCGCATGGTCGCCGCAGTAGCCAATGGGGGGACGCTCTATCGGCCCCAGATCGTGAGCCGGGTCGCCGCGGCGGGCGAGGAACCCGAGATCCCGTTCCAGCCCGACGTCGTGGGCCGGCTGCCGATCACGGCGGACACGCTGCAGGCGATCCGCACCGGGATGGTGGGGGTCACGACCAAGCGGGGCGGCACGGCGACGCATCGCTTTGTCGACTTTCCGTATACCGTGGCGGGCAAGACCGGCACCGCGCAGAACGAGGGCGAGCTGCCGCACTCGTGGTTCGTCGGCTATCTGCCCGCCGAAGAGCCCGAGATCGCGATCGTCGCCATGATCGAGAACGTGGGCGAGGGCACGACCTATGCCGCCCCCCTCTTTCGGCTGGTTGCGGCAGCCTACTATGGCGTCGAGCAAGAGGTCCCTGAGGTCGAGGGGCAGGGCGACTAGGACGCTGGACGGGATCGGTAGACATGGGACGTTCCGAGCAGGGCGTACAGGCGAGTGCGGGGCGCTACACCGTGATCCCCCGCGTGTTGGTGTTCGTGCGCAACGGCGGCGACGTGCTCTTGCTCAAGGGCGCGCCGGACAAGCGTATCTGGGCGGACCGCTACAACGGCGTGGGCGGGCACGTCGAGCCCGATGAGGACGTGTATGCTGCCGCGTGGCGCGAGACCTACGAGGAAACCGGGCTCGCGGTGCGCGACCTGCGCTTCGAGGGGCTGATCAACATCGACGCGGGCGCCACGACTGGCATCATGCTCGCCGTCTTTAGCGCGCGCAGCGACTCGCGCGACACCGTGCCCTCCGCCGAGGGAAAGCTCGAGTGGGTTCCCTTGTCGCGGCTCGAGGACTATGCCTTGGTGGAGGACATCCCCGTCCTGCTGGCGCGGATCGCCGCGCGGACCGAGGATGCGGCGCCCTTTTTTGCGCGCTACTGGTACGACAACGACGACCGGCTGCGGATTGCCTTTGCGGGGGATCGCTGAAGTGCAGCTCGGGATCAAGGTCGGACCGGTCAACTGGCGGGCCAAGCTGTGCGCGGGGCGCGCCATTGCCCACGTCGAGGTCTACTATGACCTGCGGCGGGGCGACGAATACCTGCCGCTCTATGCCTGGCTGCGCGCGCACGGCGTCCGCGCTGGGCTGCACGCTTCGACCGCGCTCGACGACGGGCTGATGCCCAACCTGGCGACGGCGGACGATGGGGTGCGGCGCGCGTCGGCGGCGTTGTTTGCGCGCATCGTCGACGTAGCAGCCGCTGAAGGCATGGCCTACGTCGTGATCCATCCCGGCTCGACCCGCAACTGGGGGATCCGGGGGGGACGCACGTTTCGCCAGGATCGCGCCACGCCCGCCCGGGAGGCGAACCGCCGCGCGATCGACGAGGTGCTGGCGCTGGCGGCGTACGCGCGCGCGCGGGACCTGGAGCTGCTGCCCGAGAACCTGCCCGCGTACGACTTTGCCGCTTACGATCCTGAGGACCGGACCGAGGTGATCGACGTCGGCTTTCTGCCCTAAAGCGTGTTCCGCGCCATGGGCGAGCGCGGGGCGGGCCTGTGCGTGGACGTCGGGCATCTGTATGCCGAGATGGCGGCGCGGGCGCCGGGCGAGGACGTCTACTCGCAGGTCATGGCGGCGACGCGCGAGCTGGCGCCCTATGCCCGGCACGTCCACCTCTCGACCGTCGTCCCCCCGTGGAACGGGACCGACAGTCACAACGGCTTTCTAGAGTCCGACTATGCGCAGGGCGCTGCGCCCGGGCGCGAGCAGCTGTTGGCCTGGCTGCGGCTCTTTGACGGGCGCGAAGTGACGGCGATCCCGGAACCGGATGGCGGCGCCGACGTGCACCTGGCGAACTATGACCGGCTGAGTGGGTGGATGGAGAACCTGGGTTGATCGCGTATCTGGTCGTCTTTGTGACGTCGCTCGGCCTGTCGCTGGGCCTCTCGCCGCTGGGCATCTATCTCGGGCAGCGGCTGAACATCGTCGCCCGCCCCGGCGGGCGGCGCAGGCACGTCGGCAACATCTCCAAGCTGGGCGGCGTCGCCATCCTGGGCGGCGTGGTTGGCGGGGTGCTGATCTCGCTCGCCGTGCGCCGTTGGCTGCCCCCCTCGCCTGAGGGGCCCGACCCGAATGAGATGACGCGGCTGAGCGCCGTGCTGGTCGGCACGGCGGTGATTGGCCTCTTTGGGTTCCTCGACGACCGTTATGAGCTGTCGTCCAAGCCGCAGTACCTGGCTCAGCTCGTCGTCTCGGTTGTCGCCATCGCCGGGCTGGTGTTCATCAAGCACGTGCGCAATCCCTTTACCGGCGAGCTGTTCGAGTTCCCGACCTTGCTCGTCTGGGGCCTGACCCTGTTCTGGCTCATGGGCATGATGAACACCGTGAACTTTATGGACGGACTGAACGGGCTCTGCGCCGGCGTGGCGGCGATCGCGGCAGCCGTGATGGTGATCCACATGCTGCGCGTCGGGCAGTATGGACCGGCGCTGCTGCCGCTCGCGCTGCTGGGCACCGTGCTCGGATTCATGCCCTTCAACCTGCCGGGGCGCATCTTTCTCGGCAGCGGGGCGGTGACCCTCGGCTACCTGATCGGCACGCTCTCGCTCGTCGCCGGCGCGCGCGTCGCGACCGTTTCTCTGGTGATGGGCATTCCCGCCGTCGACGTCGCCTGGCAGATCTTTGACCGTTGGCGGCACGGGCGATCCATGAACGCCGGCGACCGGGGCCATCTCCACCTCCGGCTGTACGATCTGGGGCTGAAGCAGTGGCAGGTCGTGCTGATCTACTGGGGCTTCTGCGCCCTGTTTGGGGCGCTCGCCCTGATCGTCTCGCCCCCGCTCTACAAGCTGATCGCCATCGCGGGCCTTGGGGTGATGGTTCTTGCCGTCCTTGCGCTTCTCTCCCGGCGCACCCGCGCGCCTGGCTGAACGCGGATCCCGGAATTGCCATGTCTATCCTGACCGGAACTAACCTCTCCATGTCATTCGGCGTCCAAGACGTCTTTGAGCGCGTCAACGTGAGCATTGCCCACGGCGACAAGATCGCCCTGGTCGGGCCGAACGGGGAGGGCAAAACCACGCTGGTGCAGATCCTGATCGGCGCCCAGGCGCCGACCACCGGGCAGGTGACGCGGATGAAAGGGATCCAGATCGGGTACCTGCCCCAGCAGGCGGACCTGAGCGGCAGCGAGACGCCGTGGGAGATGTGCTGCGCCGTGTACAGCCAAGTGCGTGAGATGCAAGCTCGCTTGCGCGAGCTCGAGGCGCTGCTCGCCGACCCGGCGCACGTCGAGGACGCGCTCGAGCGCTACGGGCGCCTGCAGGCTGCGTTCGAGCATGCGGGCGGCTATGCATACGAGGTCGAGATCCGCACCGTGCTGAATGGCCTGGGCTTGGACGAGGCGCACATGCACCGCGCGATGGATGCGCTGAGCGGTGGACAGCGCACGCGCGCGCTGCTCGCCAAGCTGCTCCTCGTCAAGCCCGACATCCTGGTCCTCGACGAGCCGACGAACCACCTCGACCTGCAGGCGATCGAGTGGCTGGAGAGCTACCTGCTAGAGTGGCCCGAAGCGGTGCTGGTTGTCTCCCACGACCGGCGGTTCATGGACAAGGTCGTCACCAAGGTCTGGGACCTGTCGATGGGCACGCTCAGCGTGTACCGTGGCAACTATACCCACTATGTCGCGCAGCGCGCGGAGCGCCAGGCCCGGCGCATGACCGAGTGGGAGGACCAGCAGGAAGAGATCGCCCGCACCGAGGACTTTATCCGGCGCAACATGGCTGGACAGCGGACCCGGCAGGCGCAGGGGCGGGAGAAGCGGCTGCAGCGCGTGGAACGGCTGGAGCGCCCGCCCGAGGAGCGCACCATCCGCCTCCGCCTGGAGAGCGATCAGCGCAGCGGCGACCTGGTGCTGCGCACGCGGGACCTGGTCGTGGGCTATGACCGCCCCCTGCTCGAGATCGGCGATCTCGAACTGCGCCGCCTGCATCGCGCGGCGTTGATCGGTCCCAACGGCTCGGGCAAGACCACGTTTCTCAAGGTCCTGCTCGGCCAACTGGCTCCGCTGCGCGGCGAAGCGCGGCTCGGGGCGAGCCTGCGCATTGGGTACTGGGCACAGTCGCGCGAGGACCTGGACCCGGAGAACACGATCATCGACGAGATCCTGCAGGTCGAAGATATGCCGATTCCCCAGGTGCGCAACCTGATGGCGCGTTTCCTGTTCACCGAGGAGGATCCCTACAAGCGGATCGGCGATCTGAGCGGCGGCGAGCAGTGCCGCGTGGCTTTGGCCAAGCTCACCCTGGCGGAGCCCAACTTTTTGATCCTCGACGAGCCGACCAACCAGCTCGACGTCGCCTCCCAGGAGGTCATCGAGGACGTGCTGGGCGCGTTCATTGGCACGATCTTGTTTGTCACCCACGACCGCTACTTGATCGACGCCCTGGCGACGCAGGTCTGGGCGATCCGCGACGGGCGCTTGTACGTCTACGAGGGCAACTACCAGGAATACTTGGCGCGCCGCCAGGTCGAGCTGGCAGCGCTGCGCGAAGCCGCCGAACGCGAGCGGCAGGCAGAGCGACAGCGGCGTCAAGCCGAGGAAGCGCTGCGCCGCGCGCGCGCCGCCGAGGACCCGGCGCACGGGCTCGTGCAGATCGAGGGCGCGATCGCCGAGACAGAGCGCACGCTGCGCGGGCTCGAGCACGACATGGCGGAGGCATCCGCCACCGGGGCGTTTGACAGGCTGCGCGCTTTGGATGTAGAATACAAAGCGGTACAGGCCGATCTGGAAGGGCTGATCGCCGAGTGGGCGGCGCTAGGGGAAGCCCTTGAGTAGCGGGCCCTACGTGATCGGCCTGACAGGCAACATTGCCACGGGCAAGAGCCTCGTCGCACAGATCATGGTCGCGTGGGGCGCCGAGCACATCGACGCTGACCGCCTGGCGCACCAGGCGATGGCCCGGGGCACAGCGACCTGGGTGCGCATCGTCGACGCCTTTGGCGACCAGATCCTCGGCGCGGATGGCGAGATCGATCGCAGCCGGCTGGGGTCGATCGTCTTTTCCGCCCCCGACGCCCTCGCGCGCCTGGAGCGGATCGTCCACCCCGACGTGATCGCGCGCACGCGCGCCCGTATCGCGCACAGCAACGCGCGCGTGTGCGTCGTCGAGGCGATCAAGCTGATCGAGAGCGGCATGGTCGCGGCGCTGTGCGATGCGCTGTGGGTGGTCACTGCCCCGCGCGAGGTCCAGATCGCGCGCCTGATCGCGGAACGGGGCATGAGCCGCGCCGACGCCGTCCTGCGGGTGGACGCGCAGCCGCCTCAGGCTGACAAGGTCGCGCGTGCGGACGTCGTGATCGACAACGGGGGGTCGATCGAGGCTGTGCGCGCACAGGTCGCGCGCGCTTGGGCGGCGATCGATCGCACGGTTGGCACGCGCAATGTGGCGAAAGGCGACGGACCATGAAGGTGCTCATTCGTCGCGCGACGGTGGACGACGCACAGGGCGTGGTCGACGTGATCAACTCGGTGATCGAGGAGGGGGGGCTGACCTCGCTCTATCCGACGCTGTCCGTCGAGGAGGAAGAGGCGTTTATCGGCGGTCTTGGCCCGCGCAGCATCATGTACGTCGCCGAGGTCGAGGGGATCGTGCTCGGCGTGCAGACGATCGAGCCCTTTGCGCCCTATACGCGCGCCATGGACCACATCGGCGTACTCGGGACGTACGTGTACCGCAACTTCCGCCGGCGGGGCGCAGGGCGGCGGCTCTTTGCCGAGACGCTTGTGTTCGCGCGCGCTCAAGGCTACGAAAAGCTGATCATCTTTGTGCGCGCCAGCAACAGGGGCGCACAGGCTTTCTACCGCGAGATGGGCTTCACCCCCAAGATGGTCATGGAGCGGCAGGTCAAGATCGAGGGCCAGTACGACGACGAGGTGTGGATGGACATGGCTGTCCCCGCCGCGCCCGCTGTCGCGCCGCGCGCACCGCAGGCTGCGACCGTGCGCGCTGGGGCTGGCGTCGATCCGATCGTCGGCGCGGTCACCGTGCGCCGTGCCAAGCGGCGGGACGTCGCAACCCTGGCAGCGATCATGGGAGGCACGATGCGCTGGCGCAAGCCGCCCACGCAGGACCAGGTCCTAGAGATGCTGTTCGACAAGGGCTACTGGTTGGCGATGTCGCGCAAGGGGGGCGGGCTCAGCGGGTGGCGCGCGGAGAACCTGGTGATGTGCATCGACGACTTTTACGTCTATCCTGCGCAGTACTATGCGCAGGTCGGCGGGCCCCTGCTCGAGACGATCGAGGCGGAGGCCAAGGCACTGTCATGCGAGGTGGCGATCTCGTTCCTGGCGCAGCAGATCGCGCCCGAAGCGGTCGCCTTTTTCCAGGCGCACGGCTACGAACGGATGTCGTTGGGCGATCTCTATCCCGTCTGGCGCGAGGTGGCAGAAGAGTTTCTCGACGGCAGCAACCAGATGATGGTCAAGCGGCTTCGTGAAGGCCGGATCATGCGCCCGCTCTAGCGCCGTGGTGGGCGTGGGTATCCGGGGGGAGACCTCCTTAGGAAGAGGACAGATGGCTGCAATTCGCGATTTCATCACCAAGCATCCGCGCCTGGTGAGCTGGTTCGTGTTGGCTGTCGGCATGGTGATCATGCTGGTCTGGGCGGCAAGGGACGTCGGGCTCTTGGCGGGTCAGATGGCGGCGCTGATCGTCGCTACCATCTTGCTTGCCGGGCTGTGTGTGTGGATCATCGGCTGGGAGTAGCAGCTCGGCGGCTGGACGGATCTACCACCACGGCAGGAACGCGGCGCTGGATTGCGCGACCAGGTCGCCGTAGCGCGCGCTGACCTGCACGACCCCGATCGCGCCCGCGCTGGGCGACGCCACCTCGAACGCGGTGCGGCTGTAGCCGTCCGCGTTGGTCGCCGGCAGTGAATGCGCAGATGCCGAACCCCCCTCGTACTTGATCTCCATCGCGACCGAGGCGCCGGGGACCCAGCGCCCCTCCTGATCGGACACGTAGACGTGGACGATCTGCTCTTCCTCTGTACCGACGATCGGGTGCTCGAGCGAGACCATGACCTGCAAGCCGTGGACGCGTAGCGCGTCTTCTGGCAGGGCAGGTGCGGTCGACGCGCTCACCCGCGCCCGAGAGGAGGCGGGTTCTGGGCTCTTGTGCACTGGGTCCACGTACTGCGCGACATAGATCGTGCCCAACATGCCCAGCTGTACGCGCCGCCCGATCGGATTCTCGGGGTACCACTCGAACTTGGCGCGCTCAAAGTACTGCACGATGCGCCCGCTCGGCTCGATCAGCCACTCTGTGATCGGGTACCCAAAGACGCTCGCTCCGCCGTGGCTGCGATAGTAGTCGAGGAACGAGAAAGACACGGTGTGACCGGTCTCTGCGACGTACAGCTTGCCCGCGTGACCGTCGGTGGGGATCTCGTGCGCTGGCAGGGGTGGATCGGCTTCTCGGAGCGCCGCGCCCAACGCGCCCAGCACGACCGCGCCGTCGCCGTGCAGCTCCAAGCGCGCGCTCTGAAAGTACTGCACGGGGCGCCCATCCTCCTCAAAGACGCGCGTCAGCGGGTACCCAAAGACCGTCTGCCCGCCATGCGTCTGGTAGAACCGGAGCAAGTCGCCCGACACGTTGAAACCGGTCTCCGGAAAGTACGCGACCGGTTCTGCCTGTGCCGACACGCGCAGCGCGCCAACCAGGCACACTGCGATCGCGGCGCACAGTACAGCGATGTTGAGCAGGCGCTTGCCGGGAACTGCCGCCTTTGCCATCTCGCTCTTCCGTGGGCTGCGTGCCCCTTGCCCGGGCCCCGTCCCGCGCCCCGATGAACGCACGCCCCGGGCACAGGAGAGGGAGGCCCATTACGGTCAACTACCTACACGCATTATACCTCATTCTGTCAAGTTATGCAACAGTCACTATTGGTGAGACCACAACCTGTAGGGGTACGGGCGAGAAGCGGGGGCAGTGATCGTACACCGGAGGGAGCGCGGGTTTGCCAGCTCAGCCGCGCCGGATCGACGCCTGGTAGCAGTAGCCAGTGATTCGCTCGAGGATGCGCGCCAGGCACGGCGCCTGTCCCGCACGAGACACGCGCGCGGCGGGCGGCAGGAAGTGGCGGACGGGGGAGAGATGTGCTGGGAGCAGCCAATCATCGTCCATGTGCAGTATGGCGTGCGCCGACTGTGCCATCTGCTCGGGGTCGTGGTACAGGTTTACGGTAAGCAGCCATGGCCCCACGTGGATCAGGGCATCGCCGCAGCACAGCGCGCGCTGGTCGACCACGTGATAGGCGGTATGCCCGGCAGAGTGCCCCGGGGTTGCCACCGCCTCGACCCTCCTCGTACTGCCCCCAGGACGAGCGGCGCCGGCGCCCGCCGCGCACCCAGTCGGGCTAGGCGGGCGCGTCGAGCCGGATCAGGTCCTGCCCCCAGCGGACCAGCTCCTGCCCCTTTTCCGGCGTATCCGCCTCGCACCAGACACGCAGCAAGGACTCGGTGCCCGAGAAGCGAAGGAGCAGCCAGTTGTCGTTCTCGAGGTAGAACTTGAACCCGTCGCTGTGCGAGGTGCGGATCACGGGGTAGGCGCCGATCCGGTCGACTGTCGTCTCGCGCAGGCGTCGCGGGATGACGATCTTCATCTCGGGCGTCGCCGGGACGTTCGACTCGACAGTGTACAGGTGCCCGGTGATGGCGTACACGGCGTCCAGTAGCTCAGAGATCCGCTTCCCCGTGCGCGCGATCATCTCGGTGATCAGTGCCGCTGCCAGGATGCCGTCCTTGCCCAGGATGTGACCACGGATCGTCAGCCCCCCGCTGCTCTCACCGCCCAGCAGGGCATTGTGCTCGACCATCGCCTGCGTGATGAACTTGAACCCGACCGGCACCTCGATGCACGTCTCGCCCAGGCGCGCCGCGAGCCGGTCGAGGAGGTGCGTCGTCGCTAGGTTGCGGACGATGCCGCCTGTCTCGCCGCGCACCTCGTGCAGGTAGTAGTAGAGCAGGAGCAGGGTGTCGTTCACCGGCACGTACTCGCCCCGCTCGTCGAGGATCGCGATCCGGTCCGCGTCGCCGTCGGTCGCCAGGCCCAGGTCGTAGCCTTCGTCCTTGATGTGTGTGCTCAGCATGCGCAGCGCGTCGCTGCTGGGCGCGGGCGAGCGCCCGCCAAAGAGCGGGTTGCGCAGCTCGTGGATCACGCGCACCCGGCAGCGTGCCTCGGTCAGCACCATGTTGAGCGCCACCTCGCCCACGCCGTACATGGGGTCGACGATCACGCGCAGCCCGGCGCGCCGGATCGCCCCCATGTCGACCTGCGCCTCGATCGAGTCCACGTACCGCGCCGTATAGTCCTCGCAGCGCAGGATCCCCGACTCGAGCGCGATGTCATAGTCGAGCCGGGCGATGTCGTCGCCGTCCAGCGCGTTGGCCTCGCCCTCGATCTCTTCCGTTTCCTCGGTCAAGAGCAGCGATCCATCGGTCCGGAAGACCTTGAGCCCGTTGTACTCGGGTGGGTTGTGACTGGCGGTGAACGCCAGCCCGTACGCCGCGCGCTCCAGGTGGGTCGCGAACATGATCAGCGGGGTGGGGGCGTCCTCGGAGACCAGGATGACGGGGATGTTGTTTCCGGCAAAGACCTCAGAGGAGGTCTGCGCGGCGCGATCGGACAGGAAGCGTCGGTCGTAGCCGATCAACACGCCCTGCTGCTCGTTGCCATCGCGGATGATCTTGTTCGCGATCGCCTGCGAGAGGCGCCGGACGTTGCGCATGGTGAACCCTTCCGAGATCACGGCGCGCCATCCGCCCGTGCCAAAGTGGATCAGGCTCTCCTCCTCGATCCGGCGTGGGCGAAAGAGCCGCGTCTGGAGGATGAACTCGGCGTGTTCCAGGTCTTCGCGCGTGTTGATGCCCTGCACCTCGCCCTCGTCGTAGATGCGGTAGCTCTCGACGCGGCTGCGCGAGTGGAGCAAGGCGTGCACACAGTCGGTCAGGCGGCGCTCCCCATCCACCGGAGAGGGCGGCAGGCGTTCGAGCATGGGATAGAGGATGTCGGCGTGGACCACGTACGCGCCGACGTTGATCTCCATGATCTCGAGCGTGTCCGCTGTAGCCTCTGCGGACTCGATGATGTCGATCAAGCGGTCCTGGCGATCGCGGATGATGCGCCCGTAGGGCAGCGGACGCGAGACGACTGCGGTGAGCAGGGTCAGCGCCGCGTTCTTGAGCCGGTGGCGGTTGAGCAAGCCGCGGATCGAGGAGGCGGAAAAGAGGGGCGTGTCGCCATACAAGATCAGGATGTCCCCGACGAAATCGGCGAGCGCAGCCTTGGTCTGCAGCACGGCGTGCCCTGTGCCGAGTGGCTCATCCTGCCGTACATAGTGGAACCCGCCCCCAAAGACGTCGTGGATGTGCGCGGTGACCTCCTCACGCTGGTAGCCGACGACGACATAGATGTCTTTGGGCTGGCATAGGTGCAGGGCGTTCTCGATCACATAGTCGATCACGGCTCTGCCTGCCAGCGGGTAGAGCACGAGCGGGGTATCGTCCCCCGGCAGGTGCGCGTCCCCTGCTGCCAGGATCAACGCTTTGACCGGTTCTCTCTCACTCGTCTGGTCGGCGTGCTCGGTCATGGCGCCCTCTCCTCTCTCGGCGACGCCCCGGGACCTGTAGCGCGGCGCATTTCCTCACGCCACGCTTCTTCCGCCCTGGTGGCTGCGTCCGCCCACGCGCTCGCATTATAACACGCCGGTAGGGAGGGGACAAGTTGACGGGCGGACAGAATGCGTTACAATCCACCTATCTCGATGGGAGGCATAGATATGACAATCCGACTGGCCCCATTCACGGTCCCGATCGATCGCCCGGCGACCTTGGTCGTCGAAGGACTGACCCCTGGACACCGCTACGTGGTGCGGACGCGCGCGTGCCGGCAGGATGACGACGTGCACGAACGCGAGCTCTCGGCTGACGGAGGAGGGCAGCTCTGCGTCGAGGTCGCGTGTGGGGTGCGCGGAGAACACATGCTCGACCTCTTCCCTGCCCCTGCCACGGACCGGCTTGCTAGCCTGCGCTTCTACGCCGCGTCGCCCGAACTCCGCGCGCGCTATCCGCTGCGCTGCGACTTTCACATCCACACCCTCTACTCCGACGGGCGCGCCACGCCCGCCGAGATGCTGATCCGCGGGCGCGAGCTGGGACTCGATGTTGCCGTCATCACCGACCACAATGCCTACCAGGGATCACTCGACGGGCTGGCGGCGCGGGAGCGGTTCGACCTGAACCTGATCTCGATGCCCGGAGAGGAGGTCTCTGGTCCCAACTGGCATACCCTGGCGATCAACGCCGACGCCGGCATCGCCGATCTGCCGGGCGCGCTGCTCGGTTCGGGCAACAGCGCCGCCTGGACGTACGAGGCCCTCCGCTGGGCGATCGAGGCGACCCAAGCGCATGGCGGGCGCGCCTACTTGGCGCATCCCTACTGGTACGTCGAGCGCGGGTTCCATCTCCCGGTGCCCATGTATGACCAGGTGCTGGTGGACGGCATCCTCGACGGGATCGAGCTGCTTGGCGACGTGCGCTACCAGAACAACGTCCGCTCGCTGGCGCGCTACCTGGACTTCCGCGCTGCAGGGCACGACATCCCGATCCTCGGCAACTCGGACACGCACCGCACCGATCACACGTATGGCACCTATTGGACGCTGGTCTACGCGCGCGCCCCGACCCCTGGCGCCGTGCTCGACGCGATCGCCGAAGGATGGTCTGTGGCTTGTACCACCGTCAAGCCGGTCGACCGGGTGCTGCGCGTGCGTGAGCTGCAGGCCTTTGGCTCCTTCGACCTGGTCGACTATGCGTACCTGCTCGAAGAGCACTTTTTCCCGCTGCACGATGCGCTGTGTGACGTCGAGGCAGCGTTGGCCTACCGCGCCTGGCGGGGTGAGCGCCTCGACCCGCGCAGCATGTCTGAGCAACGGGCGCGCATGGACGACCTCTACGAGACGCAGCTCGGACTTGAAAAGGGCGCCGTTCCATGATACAATCTACTCGCTAAACTAAAGCCGACACTCGCCTCAACCTGGACGAGACCTATCCGCAACGATGAGGGGGCCCAGTCTCGCGAGCGATCGACAGCCGATCCCCTTGTAGGACAGCAATGCCGATGGGTGGTCGGCTGTCGTTTCATATCCGAGCGTTCCTATGCCGCAACCATCCGGGGGTGACGATTTGACCGTCATCGGCTATGTCCTTCTCGCCGCGACCGTCGTCGGCGGGGCGATCGCCGCCGTGCGCGCCCGCACCCTGATCCGGGCGGCGGTCGCCCTCGGCGTCGGCAGTGTTGCTTTGGCCATGCTCTTTTTCCTCCTCGGCGCCCCCTATGCGGGAGGCTTTGAGCTGAGCGTGGGGGCGGGCCTGATCAGCGTGCTCTTTATCGTCGCCATCAGCCTGACCGAGTCCATGGGGAGCTCGCGCGATGCGCCGTGAAGATATCGCCTGGATCGTCTTTGCCGTGGCGCTGCTCGTGTTCGGCTTTCTGATCGGTCAACGAACGATCCCTAGCCCGCGACACGCGGAAGACGCCCCCGCATCCGTGGAAGCAGGCTCCTTTCGCGACTGGTTCTGGCAGGAGCGCAGCCTCGACCTGGCTGTCCAGGCTGCGCTGATCGTCGTCGGGGCGCTCTGCATCGCGGGCCTCCTGCCCCGCAGCAGGGAAGGGGACGCCGAATGACCTCCCTCCCCGATGGACCGTGGCTCGACATCCTGAACACCGCGCTGGGCCTCCTTCTCTTCGCAGTGGGCCTGTACTGCCTGCTCACGCGGCGCAACGCGATCAAGCAGGTGATCGGGCTCAAGATCATGCTCCAGGGCGTGACCCTCAACCTGATCCAAGCTGCGCGCCTACGTGCGGACACGCCCTTCGGCGAGACGATGGTCGTCTCTGCCTTGGTGGTCGAGGCGGTCACGATCGCCGTCGCCCTGGCACTGATCGTCAACGTCTTCCGTCACTATCCCTCGGGTGACGTCGACGATCTGACCAGGCTGAGAGGGTAAGCGCGTGCGCGTGCTGCTGCTGGCCTGGATCGCGCTGCCTGCGCTCGCTGGCGTGTTCCTGCTGACCTTGGGAAACCGGCGCTCGCCGCGCCGCGCGCGCTGGGTGGGGCTCTCGGCTTTCGCGATCGCGTCCGTGTGCGCCGCCCTAGCGGTCGGTCGGGCGGGCGAGCCCACCGGGATCGCCTTCGAGTGGCTCCCGGGCGCGGGACGCATGGCCCTGGAGGCTGGGGCTTCTGGGCTGTATGCCGCCGCATTCACCACCTGGGCGGGTTTCTTGGTCCTCCTGGGGACGTGGTCGGATCTGGAGGGGTCCAGCCCTCTGTCTCGCTCGATGGGCTTGGCTGCGGTCGCCCTCGCCGCTGCCTGCGTCGCCTTTCTCTCTGCGCATTTTGTGCTGCGCTATGCGGCGCTCGAGGTCGCTGCGCTGTGCGTGGCATGTGCGCCCCTTGCCGAGCGGACGGACGCGCAGAGGGCGACCCTCTCGCCGTTCGTGTATCTCATCCTCCGCTTTGGCGATGCGTGGCTGCTGGCGGCGATCGCGATACTGGCGGCGGCGACGGGCAGCTTGGCGATCGACCCGGCGCTCGAGGCTGGACAGGCGCTGCAGGGCCCGGCGCTGGGCTGGATCGCCCTGGGGCTCGCGCTAGCAGTCTGGGTCAAGATCGGCGGCTGGCCCTTCCACGTCTGGGTGCGCGCGGGGAGCGCGCTCTCGCTCCGGTCGCGGGCGTGGCTGTACGCGACGGTCATGCCCAACCTGGGGCTCTATCTCTTGTACCGCACGGCGCCGCTCTTGGCGGCGGCGGAGACGGTGCGCGTGGCTGCCGCCTGGGTTGGGGCGGGCGGCGCTGTGGTCGCCGCCTACTTGGCTGTGGCGCGGATCGACGAGGATCAGGGCACGGTGCATGCCCTCGCCGCCCACGGTGGGCTGGCGCTGCTGCTCGGGGCAGGGGGGCTCAAGGGTGAGGTATGGATCGGCATCTCGGCGCTGACCGTGCTGCGCACGCTGCTGCACCTGGTCGCTGGGCTGCCGGCGCGCCGCGTGCGCGCGTTCCTGCTCGCCGCTGGCGCGCTGGCGACGGCGGGATGGGGCGTGTGCGTGGCCTTTTGGGCTGGTGCGGCGGGCCTGCCCGCGGCGCCCCGCGCCCTTGCCGAGGTCGGCGTGGCGCTGCTGATCGCGTGGGCTGTGGCGGTCAGCGCGCGTGCGGTCGCCGCTGTGCGAGCGCGCACAGAGCCGGCGCCGCACGCCGCACCGTGGGCGCAGTGTGCGGCAGCGGGTGCGCTCGGGGCCACGCTGCTCGCAGGGATCGCCTTCCTCGCACCGCTGCTCGAGCGCTTGGCGCGCGCCAGCGGGACCGGGCTGGCGGCTGATCCTGCTGCCCTTGCGCTGCTGTCGTACCTCGCCGCCGCGCCGGCGATCTGGCTGGCGCTTCCGCTCGCCCTCATTGCCTGGCGGTTGGGCTGGCGCCTGCCCGCGCCGCCTGGAGCGGACCTGGGGGATGGGCAGCGCCTGGACAGGGGCCTGGCGCGCCTTGGGCAGGCACCACGTGCGATCGAGGTCGGCGTCCTGGAGCGGGTGGTGACCTCTGTCAGCCAGGGCGCGGTCCGCATCGCAGAATGGCAGCGCCGGTGGATCGAGCAAGGCATCCTCGAGTCGGGCGTCGCGTACGTCATTCGGGCGACGCTCGGCGCGGCGGGATGGGCCTGGCATACGGTCGAGCGCGACGGGATCGAGCGGCTGCCAAGCCGGGTCGCCCAGTCGGCGCTTACCGTAGCGGGATGGGCCTGGCGTGCGGTCGAGCGCGAGGGGATCGAGGCGCTGCCACGCCGGGTCGCCCAGTCGGCGTTTGCCGTGGCGCGCGTGCTGCAGCGGCGGCACACTGGCATGCTGCGCCGCAATCTGCTGTGGGTGGTCGGCGCCCTGGTCGTGGTCGGGGTGGTCGTGTACCTGGCATGGTGAGATCTGGGGGCGTGCACGTGTGGGGCCGTATGGCTGTGCGTAGAGATGGGATGTGAGGCATGGAAACGACCTGGCTCTTGACCGTCCTGGGTATGCCGCTGCTTGCGGTGCTCGTCCTCGTGGCGCTGCGTGGTCGCCTGGCAAGCCGTCCGCGCGCTGCGGGATGGATCGCCGGCGGCGCGGCTGCCCTCTCGCTGCTCAGCACGCTGACTCTGATCCCGAGCCTGCGTGCGGGCGTCGATCCTTCGGTGCACATGCGCTGGATCCCGGCTGCCGGGATCCAGTTCGGCCTGCATCTCGATGCCCTCTCGTTGCCCTTCCTGATCACCGAGGCAACGGTGACCCTGGTGGCGATCCTCTACTCGTGGGGGTACCACCACGTCGACGATCGCACGCCCTACTACTATGCCTTGCTGATGCTGTTTGCCACAGGCATGGCGGGCACAACGATCGCGGATGACATGTTTCTCTTTTACATCTTTTGGGAGCTGATGCTCGTCGCCTCCTGCGTGCTGATCGCTCTGTGGGGCGAGGGCGAGCGACGCGGCGCGGTGGCGCTCAAGTACTTTATCTTTACCCACCTCGGCTCCCTGCTCGTCCTCGTGGCCCTGATCTTGCTCTACGATGCCGCCGGGAGCGATGGCTTTGCAGCCCTGCGCGACGGGATCTCGCTGGCGCCCAGCCTGACGCGCGCGGCGATCGCGCTCTTTATGATCGGGTTCTGCGTCAAGATGGCGGTCTTTCCGCTGCACCTCTGGCTGCCCGATGCGCATACCGTGGCGCCCATGTCGGTCACGATCATGCTCGCTGCGGCGATGCTGAGCATGGGCACCTATGGCATCCTCCGGTTTCCCATCGGTATCTTTGCCGCGGCGGATGTCGCCCCCTTTGGCCTGCCCATGATGATCCTGGGCGTGATCTCGGAATTCTATGGCGCGCTCATGGCCCTGGCGGAACGGGATGTGAAGCGGATCATCGCCTACTCGAGCGTCAGCCAGATGGGGTACATTCTGTATGGGCTGGGTACGCTCACCCGGCAGGGCGTCTCCGGAGCCATGCTGCACGTGATCTATCACGCCATCGTCAAAGCGCTCCTCTTTATGTGTACCGGTCTGATCATCCGCGCCACGGGGCGGCGCACGATCTCTGACCTGCGCGGGCTGGGAAAAGCCATGCCCCTGGCGGCGATCGCGACGGGCGTAGGCGCCCTGGCGATCGCGGGCACGCCCCCGCTCGGCGTCTTTGATAGCGAGTGGATGATCTTTGCCGGTGGGTTCCAGACCCCCTACCTTGGCCTGGCGGTCCTGTCGGTCCTTGGCTCACTGCTCACCGTGGCCTATGCCCTCTGGTTCTGGGTCCGGATCTTTGCCGGTCAGCAGCCCGAGGACCTCGAGGTCGGCGTCATTCCGCGCGCCATGTCGGTTCCGAGCGTGGCGCTCGCCATCCTCTCCCTCGTCGCCGGCGTCCTGCCGGGGCCGATCTTTGGTTGGGCTGAGCGCGCGCTGGACCTGGTTCGAGGAGGCGCCTGGTGAGCGGGAGCCCCCTGCTCGTGCTGCCCCTAGCTCTGCTGGCGGGCGGCGCGCTCGTCGCCTACCTGCTCGCACGCCTCCTCCGCGCGCGGAGCGGGGTGCTGGCGCTGTGGACGGCGTTGGTCTTTGTCTTGGCCCTCTTGGCGCTGCTCGCGGCGGGGTGGGGTGAGGGTCCCTCGCCGACCTGGGGGTGGACGTCCACGGGGGGCGCGTTCCTGTCTGGCGATCCGGGCGCACTGGTGGTGGGCGCTGTGGCCCTCTCTCTGGGCGCCGTGGTGGCCCTCTACTCCGGTCGCTACGTCGATCACGACCAGCGCTACCCGGTCTACTATCCGCTGCTCCTGCTCCTGGTCGCCGGACTGGTGGGCATGGTCAGCGCCGCAGACCTGTTCAACCTGTACATGTTCTGTGAGTTGATGAGCATCTGCGCGTACGCCCTAGTGGCGTTCCGGCGGCACACCGATACGGCGATCGAAGCCGGGTTCAAGTACCTGATCATCGGCAGCCTGGGCACAGCGCTCATACTCCTTGGCATCTCGTTCGTATACCGCGATGGCGGACAGGCGGCGCTGCTCTGGGAGGCGACGCGCGCGGGCGCCGGCGTGTGGACACGGGTTGGCGCGGCGTGCATCCTGGTTGGGCTGGGGATCAAGAGCGCGCTTGTGCCGCTGCACACCTGGTTGCCCGATGCGCACGGGCGCGCGCCGAGCAGCGTCAGCGCCATGTTGTCCGGGATCGTGATCCAGAGCGCGTTCTATGTGTTGCTCAAGACCAGCCTGGGCCTGGGCTTGCCGGCGCGCGCGCTGGGGACGCTGCTCGCCCTCCTTGCCGTGGTCAACATGACGCTGGGCAACGCCATGGCGCTGGTGCAGACCAACACCAAGCGGCTGTTGGCCTACTCCTCGATTGCGCAGATGGGGTACGTCATGCTCGGCGTGGGGCTGGGCCTGCGCCACGGTGCGCCGGGGGCGATACAGGCGGCGTTCTTTTGGCTCCTGGTCCACACGGTGATGAAGGGGCTGGCTTTTCTGTCCAAGGGCGTGTGTCACTATTACGGCGACGTGACCGAGATCGAACAGCTGCGCGGCATGGCGCAGCGCCTGCCGCCGGTCGCCGTCTCCCTTGCCGTCGCCGTCGCCGGGCTCTCCGGCATTCCCCCGTTGGCGGGGTTCACGGGCAAGTGGCTGATCCTGACCCGCGGCTTGCGTCACCTGGATTGGCTCTCCGGCGTGGTTTTGGCGCTGTACCTGGTCAACACGCTGACCGCACTCGGCTACTACCTGCCCCTACTTGGTGTGCTGTTCGCGCGTCCGCGGGCGCAGCAGCTGCCGATCAACCGGGGGCGTGTCTCTGCTTGGATGGCGGTCCCGCTGCTGTCGCTCGGAGGCATGACGCTGGCGATGGGCTTTTACCCCGCGCCGTGGCTTGACTGGCTGTCTGGCGTGGGCTCGTACCTGCTGGGATTGGGGCGCTGAGATGCAGACCTACCTGAACCCACCGTTCGTGGCGGGCGCCTTTATCGCCTTGGCGTATGCCCTCTACCGGTTAGGCGGCTGGGTGGGCGCCCGCGGGCGCGACGAGCCGGGCAAGCATCAGCCCTATGCCTGTGGGGAAGAACTGCCCCCGCCGCGCGCCCAGCTCTCCTATCACGCCTTCTTTCGCTTGGCGTTGATGTTTGGGATCCTGCACTTGGCGACACTTGTCCTATCGACGCTGGCCTTGGGGTCCGCGCCACATCGCCTGGCGGGCCTCTACCTGGCGGGGATCGGGATCAGCATCCTGGCGCTGACCGAGGGGGAGCTGTAGATGCCACCGCAATGGATCGAGCGCATCGTGCGCTGGGCGCGACGCAAGTCGCCGTGGGTGCTGCACTATAACAGCGGCGGCTGCAACGGCTGTGACATCGAGATCCTGGATCTCTTGACCCCTCGCTACGACGTAGAGCGGCTGGGGATCCTCAAGGAGGCTTCGCCGCGGCACGCCGACATCTTGCTGTGTACCGGTCCGGTGACGCGCCAGTCGCGGGACCGTCTGCGCCGCATCTACGAGCAGATGCCCGCCCCCAAGTGGGTGGTCGCCGTCGGCAGCTGCGCCTGTTCGGGCGGCGTCTTTTCGGAGGCGCTCAACGTCGAGGGCGGGGTCGATCAGATCTTGCCTGTGGACGTCTATGTGCCGGGGTGCCCCTGCCGCCCGGAAGCCATGATCGACGGCATCCTAGTCCTGTTGGAGGGGATGCGATGAACATTGACCGGATCCTGGAGGTGCTCCGCGAGTGGTGCGCTTTGGGGCAACTGGATACCCGCCGGGCCCCGCTCAACGAGGTCTTTGTCTCCCTGCCGTCTGCGTGCCTGCGCGTCGCCGTCCAGCTGCTGAGCGAGCGGTTTGGCGTTCATCACCTATCGACGATCACGGGGCAGGATGTGGATGGTCGGATCGAGCTGCTGTATCACTTTTGGGACGGGCAGGGACTGACCTTGCGCCTGGTCCTGCCCCGAGAGCGTCCTCAGGTAGAGACACTGATCGACCTAATCCCGGGCGCGGCGTACTATGAGCGCGAGATCGGCGAGATGCTGGGCGTGCGCTTTGCCGGGCACGAGGACATGCAGCCGTTGTTCCTGCCCGACGACTGGGACGGCGCGCCGCCGCTGCGCCGCGACTTTGCGGGCAGAGATGCACAGCAGGAGGGCACGTGAACCGTGTGACCATACCGATCGGCCCGCAGCATCCCCTGCTCAAGGAGCCGCTCTCTTTCCTGGTGACCCTGGAGGGAGAGCGGGTCGTTGACAGCACGCTGCGCCTGGGCTACGTCCACCGGGGGATCGAGCGCCTGTGCCAGGAGCGAACCTACGTCCAGAACCTGCACCTCCTGGAGCGCGTGTGCGGGATCTGCTCACACGTGCATACCACCGCCTACTGCCAGGGGGTAGAGGCTTTGCTGGGGATCGACGTGCCGCCCCGCGGGCTGTACCTGCGGACCCTGCTCTGTGAGCTGGAGCGCGTGCACAGCCATCTGCTCTGGCTGGGCGTGCTGGCAGAGAACATTGGCTTCCAGACCATCTTTATGTACGCCTGGCGCGATCGCGAGATCGCGCTGGACATCATGGAAGAGCTTTCCGGGGGGCGGGTGACCCACGCCTGCAACGTCATCGGCGGCGTGCGGATCGACGTCGAGGATGACCAGTTCTACTCGATCGTCTCCCGGCTGTACAAGCTCGAGCAGCGCGTGGAAAAGTTCCTAGACCTGATCCAGCACGAGCGCACCTTCCGCGCGCGCACCCAGGGGATCGGCTGTCTCTCGGCGCAGGACATCCAGCGCTACTGCGTGGTCGGCCCTGTAGCGCGTGCATCGGGCGTCAACGTCGACCTCCGACGCGACGCCGCCTATGCAGCGTACGACCGCTTGCACGTGAACGTTGCCCTGCGCCAGGAGGGCGATGTCTGGGCCCGTACGTTGGTGCGGACGCAGGAAACGATCGAGAGCCTGCGCATGGCGCACCAGCTCTTGATCGGGCTTCCGGAGGGACCGACGAGCGTGCGTGTCCCGCGCCGCGTGCCGGCGGGGGAGGTGGTGAGCCGCGCGGAGGCGCCGCGTGGGGAGCTGGTGTACTATATCCGCGCCGATGGGGGCGATCGACCCGCTCGGGTCAAGATCCGCACCCCGACCTTGACCGCACTGATCACGCTCCATGACCAACTGCAGGGCGTCGAGACGGCAGACATCTCGGTCGTTCTCTCCGGCGTGGACCTGTGCATCGCGTGCGCGGATCGGTGAGCGACATGGCGGAGATCCTGCCCCTGCTTCATGCCCTATACACGCTGCTCGTCTTTCCAGGCTTCCTGTTCCTGTTTGTCACGGCGATGCTCGTGTCGTGGGTCGACCGGCGCGTGATCGCGCGCCTGCAGGGGCGTGTGGGGCCTCCCTTCTACCAGCCGCTGGCGGACTGGATCAAGCTCATGGCAAAGGAAGACATCTTGCCGGTCAGCGCCAACGAGCGCGCCAGCGCAGCGCTGCCCGTCGTCTCGCTCGCTGCCGTGCTGACTGCCAGCATCTACATCCCTGTCAGCGGTCTGAGCGTCAACGCCTTCGAGGGCGATCTGATCGTCGTCCTTTTTTTGCTGAGCATTCCACCCTTGGCCTATTTCCTGGGCGGCTGGGTCACCGGCGGCGTGTACAGCGTGATCGGCGGCAACCGGTCGCTGCTGCAGTACTTTTCCTACGAGGTGCCCTTTCTGATGGCTCTGAGCTGTCCGGCGATCCTGAGCGGTTCGTGGTCGATCGCGACCATCGCCGCCCGGCAGTCGGCGACGATCTGGGGCGCATTCGTCCAGCCCGTTGGGTTCCTGCTGGCAGTGATTGGCCTGATCGGCAAGCTCAAGCGCACCCCCTTTGACATCCCCAAGGCCAAGTCCGAGATCGTCGCCGGGCCCCTGACCGAGTTCAGCGGGCGCAAGTTGGCGCTGTGGCAGCTGACGATGCAGATCAACACGGTCGTCGGCATCTTTCTGCTGGTCAACGCCTACCTCGGCGGGAGCAGTGTGACCGGCATCCTGCCGACCCCGGTCACGTTCGCGCTCAAGGCCCTGCTGGTGCTCCTGCTTCTCTCCTTCGCCAGCGTACTCTATGCCCGGCTCCGGATCGACCAGCTCGCCAACCTGGGCTGGCGCGTCCTGGCGCCGCTCGCCCTGCTCCAGATCGCCGTCACGCTCTGGAATGGAGGCTAGCGCGATGTCACGCCTTCGTTCGATCGTCTACCTGCTGCCCGACCTACTGCGCACCCTGTTCACGCGGCGCAGCACAGTGCGCTACCCCTTCGAGCCGCTCGACCTGCCCTCTCACTTTCGGGGGCGCGTGGTGATCGACGCCGATCGCTGCCGGGGATGTGGGCTCTGCGTTCGCGACTGCCCGAGCGAGGCGCTGACCCTGCAGCGCACCGATCGCGAGCACTTTGTCCTGGTACACTATCCGCACCGTTGCGCCAACTGCGGGCAGTGCGAAGCCAGCTGTCGCCACGGCGCGATCCGGCTCGTGAACGACTATGTCGCGCCAACGCAGGACCTTGACGAGCTGGTCGAGGTGTTGGTGGAGCGGGGGGAGGCGTGAGCGGCGTGCCGTGTGCCGGAAGAGAGGCGAGCGCCGCCTTGCGGCGCCCGCCTCGTGGGGTCTAGATCATCTCGATCTCGTAGGCCACCAGCTCGACGTCGAGCCGGTGCCCCTCGATCCAGTTGACGACGTGCGTCAGCTGGCTATGGGCGTGCGCGCTGTCCGTCGACACGGTCACGACGCCGATCAGGGCTGACTGGTGCACGTCCTGGTAGTCGACTTCGGCGATACTGACGTTGTACTCACGCCGGATGTGGTTGATCGTACGCTTGAGGACGCTGCGCTTGTCCTTGAGCGAATGCGATCCCGGGAGATAGAGTTCGATCGTACAGCAGCCGATCACCATCTCATTCGTCGTCCAGCCCGACCAGCTTGCGCCAGTCGCCGTGCAGTCCATCGTCGCTCACGCCATAGTAGACGCGGATCGTGCCGTTGGCGCGCTGTGCCAGGTCGTAGCGCTGGCGCCCGCTGCGCTTGTAGGCCTGGACCAAGCCGATGTCGCCCTGCCACTGGATGTCTTCTTCTTTGACCGGGTTCTGCTCCGCTTCGACGATCGCATAGTGCCACAGCCTGCGCGCCGAAGAACGGGTCACGTTCTGCACGCGGTTGTTTTTGCGCAGATCGCACATGGTGTAGTAGAGCTGCCCGGTGCGTTCCGTCACGTCCGTGATCTCGACCCCGGTGCGGGGCGGCTTGATCGTCATCGTGTCGGGCGCCTTCACGGCGACCGGTTTCTGGGGCTGCGTCGCCGCCACGCGCTTGACCAGCTCGACGATCTCGTCGCGCACGGCGAGGTTGGTCTCGCTCTCGTCGCGCACATAGATCTTGGAGCCATCGATCGCGTAGGGCGGCTCGCCCCCGCGCGGCACCTGGATCCGGAGCAGTTTCTTGCCCTCGCTCTCTTGGACGTCCATCTCGATCTCGAGCGGCGGCGTGATCTTGGAGTCGATGTCGTGGCGGACGAGCTGCATGACCTGGTTCGTCGCGTCGATCCCGGTCGCCGGGTTCTTGACGTTCGAGCTGGCGCCGACATAGACCGTGCCGCCATTCGTGTTGGCAAAGGCCACGATGTCAGCCAGGATCGCGTACAGGCGTCCACCGCGCCGCGTCGCGCTCTCGTGAAAGGACTGCACGATCGTGTTGCCCGCTTCGCGCGCCTCGCGGATGTGGTCGTACGGGGCTGCGGTCACCGAACGCGCCGGGCGCGTCACGGAAAAGTCGTTGTCCTGGAGCGCTTCCAAGAGCGCGGCGAAGGAGCGTTCCCTGAGCCGGATCTCGGTCATCCGCTCGCCGACGCCCGGTCGCTCCGCGTGCTTGGGATCGGCGTCGAGCCGGTGTGCGTCGGAGCCCTGGATGCAGTGCATCCGGCGCGGGTACTCGGGCTTGCTCCCGTCGTAGAACTTGGCTGTCGTGCGCCGCCCCGTCTTTTCCAGGTCGGTCACTTCGAGTGCGTGCAGGTGGGGGTCCTGGGTCCACGCGATCTTGGTCTGCCCCCCAAAGCTCAGCCCGCGCATTGCCACGCCGTGCGAAGAGTTGGCGTGCGCCGCGATCACCAGCCCGTCTGCCTCGTCGATCAGCTCGTAGGCGGTCAGGACGTCGCTGGTTGCGCCGACCTCGGTCGCGCCGCTGTCCAACTGCTGGACAGGCACTTTGAGCTGGATCAGGAGGTGTTCCATCGCGCGGACGGGGGTGTCGGGGGCAAAGATGCCGAGCACGTGAAAGCCAAAGGTGGCTGTGAACTCGAAGCCGGGGAGCAGCAGGATCTTGTCGAGCAGGCGTCGGTATTCCGACAGCCGTTCTTGCTCGTCTTTCTGCAGCCGGTTCGCGCGTTCCAGCCACTCGAGCTGCTCGATCTCGTCGTGCATGGCGCGGTATCCGGCGACGGTGTTGTGATCAGTAAAGGCGAGGATGTCTACGCCACGTTCCTCGGCCTTTTTCAGGATGTCCAGGTACGTCACGCCAGACTGTTCATAGTCGGATGACGCGGGCGTATGTACGTGCAGATCCATACGCCACCACTGTGTAGATTTTCGTCTTCTCCTTGACAAATTCCTTCCTCTCGTTTCGTCAGATGCGCCGCTGTCCTGGCAGCGCAGAATGCGCGCCAGGTCAGACTGCGCAGGATGAAAGGAGAGAGGGATGGTACTGCCGCGTGTGCCGGACCGAAGGTCGGTGATCGACTGGCGTCTGTGCTGTCACATACGCCTGCAATACGGCTGTGCGGGCACGATCTGGGCGGACAGCCCGCGTCAATGTCGCGCTGTCACAGCCCGGCGTGCGTGTTTCGTATGCCGCACGTCCGCGGTGCTGCGTTCCCGTCAATGGGAGGCCAATGCAATGGGCGCCTGTGTGGCGCACAATGTAGCCCCTCGTGCACACGAATGAATCGTGAACCCAGCACGGTCCGACTGGCGAATGATCCTCTCTCCACTGTTGTTGTCCCGGCGCGTCATTGCGCATAGGCCCCATCGCGCTTGATGGGAACCAGGGACACCTTACTCTTGTGCGCCGTTGCTGAATGCCGCTTCGAATACCTGATCCACCTGCTCGACGAGGACAAAGGTCAGCTTGTCGCGTACCTCCTGGGGCAGATCCTCCAGGTCGACCTCGTTGCGCTTGGGCAGGACCACCCTGTTCATGCCCGCGCGTGCCGCAGCCAGCACTTTTTGCTTGACCCCGCCCACGGGCAATACGCGCCCGAGCAGCGTGATCTCGCCCGTCATCGCCAGGCCCTTGGCGACCGGTCGCTCTGTGAGCAGAGAGACCAGTGCGGTCGCCATGGTGACGCCTGCGGACGGTCCATCCTTGGGAACGGCGCCCGCCGGGACGTGAATGTGGATCTCGTTGTTGGCAAAGAGCTCTTCGTCGATGCCCAGGACATTGGCTTGGGAGCGCACATAGCCCATCGCCGCCTGAGCCGACTCTTGCATGACTTCGCCCAGCTTGCCGGTCAGGGTCAGGCCACGGTTGCCGACCATCTTGGTCGCTTCGACGAACGTGATATCGCCGCCCGCCATCGTGACCACCAACCCGACGGCGACGCCAGGCGCCTGCGCCCGCGCATCGAACTCTTCGAGGTAGTACTTGCG
Source organism: Anaerolineae bacterium (assembly GCA_016929775.1). The sequence goes on along the minus strand of JAFGIE010000128.1, from coordinate 2,546 downwards.
CTTGCCCAGGTGCTTGGGCACGTCGTCTGCGGTCACCTTGGTCAGCTCGCCTTCGTGCCCCTCGGCGACGTACGTCGTCACCTTGCGGCACACCGATCCGATCTCGCGCTCCAGGTTGCGCACCCCGCTCTCATACGTGTACTCGCGGATGATGCGCCGGATCGCGTCGTCGGTAAAGGCGACCTCTTCCGGCAAGAGCCCGTTCTCTTTGATCTGCCTCGGGATCAGGTACTGCTTGGCGATCTCGACCTTTTCGTGCTCGGTGTACCCATCCAGTTCGATGATCTCCATCCGGTCGCGCAGCGGGCCCGGGATCGGTCCCAGCTGGTTGGCGGTGCAGATGAACATCACCTGTGACAGGTCAAAGGGCACGTCCAGGTAGTGATCGCGAAACTCGTTGTTCTGCTCGGGGTCCAGTACCTCGAGCAGGGCGGACGACGGGTCGCCGCGCCAGTCGGACGTGATCTTGTCGACTTCGTCGAGCATGAACACGGGGTTCTTGGTCCCCACGCGGCGCAGGGCCTGGACGACGCGCCCCGGCATGGAGCCGACGTAGGTGCGCCGGAAGCCCCGGACCTCCGCCTCATCGCGGATGCCGCCCAGGCTCTGGCGAACGAACTTGCGGCCCATGGCGCGCGCGATCGATCGCCCCAGCGAGGTCTTGCCCACACCCGGCGGGCCGACAAAGCACAGGATCACGCCCTCGCGTTCGCGGCGGATCAGGTCCGCCGCGGTGAGCTCCACCTCGCCCCGCTCTTCCTTCCGTTCCTGGCGCAGCTTGCGCACAGCCAGGAACTCGAGGATGCGGGTCTTGATGTCCTGGAGCCCATAGTGGTCTTCATCGAGCACCGTGCGCGCGTGGGCGATGTCGAGGTCGTCGTCCGTGGTCACACTCCACGGCAGGTTGACCATCCAGTCGAGGTAGGTCTTGATCACCGAGTACTCGGCTGCCGCGGTCGGCATCTTTTCCATGCGGCTCAGCTCGCGCAGCGCCTCTTTTTCCGCCTCTTCCGGCATCTGGCACTCGCGGATCTTGCGCCGGTATTCCTCGATTTCGACGGTCTGTTCGTCCTCTTCGCCCAGCTCGCGGCGGATGGCCTTGAGCTGTTCGCGCAAAAAGTACTCGCGCTGGACCTTTTCGAGATTGCCCTGCGCTTCCTTCTGGATCTTTTTCCCCAGCTCGAGCACCTCGAGCTCGCGTCCCAACGCCCCGGTCAGGCGCCGCAGCTTTTCGGTGACGTCGTCGATCTCGAGGATCTGCTGCGCGTCCTCGATCTCCATGCGCAGCGCAGTCGCCACAAAGTACGCCAGCTGCACTGGATCGTCGATGTTCTCGACCATGAGCGTCACTTCTTCGGACAGGTAGGGCACGAGGTTGACCAGCTGTCCGAACAGCTCGACGATGTTGCGCATCAGCGCTTCCAGCTCGACCGTCTCCTCGACGGCTTCGGGGATGGGCGTGATCCGTGCCTTGAGGTAGGGCGTCTCGGCGCTGAACGCGTCGATCCGGATCCGTTCCAGTCCCTGCACAAAGAGCAGGATCGTCCCGTCGGGCGACTTGCGGACGTGCCGCAGGTGCACGGCGGTGCCGACCCGGTAGATCTCGTCGGGCCCCGGCTCGTCCTCCTCTGGGTTCTTGGACGTGACGATGCCGATCGTGCGCGGCTCGGTCAGGACTGCGTCCTCGACCAGGCGCCGCGAACGGGGCTGACCGACCGTGATCGGCACCTGGGTCAGCGGATAGACGACCAATCCACGCACAGGCAAGATCGGCAGTTCCGCCGGCAGATCGCTCTCCTGCTCCTCAGGATCGCGATCGACGCGCTCCTGGATCTCGAGCACCATCTGGTCCTCTTCTGACGCTGTCAAATGGTTCATTTCCTCATCCGCAAGGGATGTGGAATCGAACGATCGCATGTGTACCTCCGCCTATTCCTCTCGCATTTCCTGACCACCCTTGTCCACGACTTGGACGTGACGTGGCTTGACCTTGGGCAGCACGATGGTCAGGAATCCGTTTTCATACGTGGCCCGGATCTCTTTGCGATCGACGGCGTAAGGCAGGAACACCTCGGTGCTGAAATGCCCGTACGGGATCTCGAGCTGCTGGTACGACAACTTGCACTCTGGATCGCGCCGCACGCCCAAGATGCTCAACGTGCGGTTGGACAGGGAGACGGCAAAGTCTTCCTCAGCCATGCCGGCGATCTCGACCTTGACGATCAGCGATTCCTCTGTCTCATAGACGTCGGTCAGAGGACGCCAGTTCCGCTGCTGGCGCACGGCGACCAGGCCGATCCCCGGCATCCGATCGGTAAACAGGCTGTCCAACCGCCTCTGCATGCGGCGGATCTGCCCTTCCGTTTCCTCGTCATCGTGCGACATGGAACCTCTCCTGTCCTGATCCGAATGCATCCTGCAATTGTACCACAATCTAGCTCATGGTTCAACTTACGGTCAATAGGGGCTTTCGCAGCGGGTCGGAAGAGCATGAACACAACCTGGCGTGGTCGGTGGCGCATAGCCGTCCAGATGCAGGGGGAAGG
>JAFGIE010000127.1 GCA_016929775.1 Anaerolineae bacterium | reverse complement strand
TCCGCGAGCAGATCATCCAGATCGCGCAGCAGCAGTGGGGCGAGGTCGGGGTTGAGGTTGAGATCGAGGCGATGGAGTGGAACGCCTACCTCGACGTCTTGCTCGGACAGACGTTCGACGCGGTCTGCATCGGCTGGACCGGCGTGGACCCGGACAACGAGACGCTGTTCTTTGCCCAGTACGACATCCCGGGCGGCGGGTTCAACTTTACCTCCTTCTACCGCCCCGACTATGAGCCGATGGAGCTCGAGGCCAAGACGGTAGAGGGGTGCTCGTACGAGGACCGGGGCGCGATCTATAAGGAGATCCAAGAGATCTTTTACGACGAGGTGCCCTACGTCTTCTTGTACGCCACCCGCGCGATCACGGTGATCAACGACCGGATCGGCAACGTCAACCCGGCGCCGTGGAGCACGCTGTACAACGTGCACGAGTGGTTCATCAAGGCCGAGTAAGCTGAACCGTGCGAACAGGTGGTGGACCCGCGTGGTCCATCACCTGTTCCGCACCTGACGAGACGCGTGCGGACCCGGTTCTCTGACAGGAACCGGGTCCGCATGCCGCAAGGGCCCCGTGGTGGGCCTGCAACGCGTCGCGGCGCGCGCGGCAGCGTTGCGGTTCGACCGAGAGGTCTTTGTATAGGAGAGAATCATGACGCGATACCTGATCCGGCGCTTGTTCCAGGCGATCCCGACCTTCCTGGGGATCACGCTGATCACGTTCGTCGTGATCAAGCTCGCCCCGGGCGACCCGGTCATGCAGATGACGTTCGACCCCAAGATCAAGCCCGAGACCCGGCAGAAGATCCGCGAGGGGCTGGGACTGGACAAGCCGGTGATCGTGCAGTACATCATCTGGCTGACCGGGAACGACTGGTTGAACGCGATCACGGGCGAGACGACGCAGGACCGGTACGTGACCAAGGGCGTGCTGCGCCTTGACTTTGGCAAGTCCTACCTGGAGAAGCGCCCGGCGACCGAGCTTGTCATGGAACGGATCCCGAACACGATCCAGCTCAACGTCGTGGCACTGCTGATCAGCTACACGATCGGGGTGCCCGTGGGCGTGATCGCCGCAGTCAGGCAGAACGGGGTGTTTGACAATATCGCGCGCGTGCTGGCGGTCGTCTTTAACGCAGTGCCCAGTTTCTGGCTCAGCTTGATGGTCATGCTGATCTTTGCCGTCAAGTTCAAGGAGTGGGGCCTGCCCTCGATCGCGATGGGTGGCATGTACACGATCACGCCCGACAACCGCTTCAAGTACGACCTCTTTGACCGGCTCAAGCACCTCCTGCCGCCCGCGATGATCTTGGCGACGGGCGGCATTGCCGGGCTGTACCGGTTCATGCGCACTGAGGTGCTGGAGGTGATCCACCAGGACTATATCCGCACGGCACGCGCCAAGGGCCTGAGCGAACGGATCGTGAACTTTGTCCACGCCGGGCGCAACGCCCTGATCCCGATCGCCACCTTTCTTGGCCCGCAGATCACGGGACTGCTAGGCGGCGCGGTGATCACCGAGACGATCTGGTCTTGGCCCGGGCTGGGGCGGCTGTTCGTCGACGCCAATTTCAAGCGCGACTATCCGGTCGTGCTCGCCGGGTTCGTGATCGGCGCGATCGCCGTGATCCTCGGCAACATGCTGTCCGACGTTTTGTACGCGGTGTTCGACCCGCGGATCCGCCTGCGCTAGTTCCTAGAGGGATGGGGTAAATGGCTACTTCGATCACATTGGGCGGCGGACCCGAGGGAGACATGAGCGCCCGCGAGCGCGCGCGCCTGCGGCTGCAGGAACGCGAGATCGAGCACGAACCGGTCAGCTACTGGGACATGGTCGGCTATCGCCTGCGCCGCAACAAGCTGACCATCGCCGCGTTCGTGGTGTTGGGCCTGTTGGCGCTCCTCTCCTACACGGCGCCGCTGACCGCCAAGTACATCCTCGGCGTCAACCCGAACTACATCGACCTGCTCAAGGCCTACGAAGCGCCCAGCGGCGAGCACTGGCTGGGCAACGACGAGCTGGGGCGCGACCAACTGGCGCGCCTGCTGTTTGGGGGCCGGATCTCGCTCACGGTGGGCCTGACGGGCGCCGCACTGACTATGACGGTGGGGGTGACGATCGGCGCGCTCGCCGGCTTTTTCGGGGGCTGGGTGGACGACATCATCATGTGGTTCATCAACACCTGGTCATCGATCCCGTTCCTGCTCTTCCTGATCATCGTCACTCAGTTGTTCAAGCCCAAGTGGTACGTGCTGGTGGTCTTTGTGGCGCTGAACGGGTGGATGGGGACCAGCCGCCTGGTGCGCGGCGAGGTGCTCTCGGTCCGGGAGCGGGACTATGTGATGGCGGCGCACGCACTGGGCGTGCCGATGGGCAAGATCATCCTGCGCCACGTCCTGCCCAACGTGATCCCGATCGTGATCATCCTCACCGCGGGGAGCATCGGCGGGCTGATCTTGATCGAGAGCGCGCTCAGCTTTCTCGGGCTGGGCGTGCAGCCACCGACGGCGACGTGGGGCAACATGCTGACCAAGGCGCAGGGCAATTTCACGCTTGGGCCGCACCTGGTCATCTTTCCGGGGCTGCTGATCACGGTCACGGTCCTCTGCCTGTACCTGATCGGCGATGGGCTGCGCGACGCGCTGGACCCGATGATGCGCGGACGATAGACAGCCACATCCGTATGCAAAGGGACCCGGTCTCGGACAGGCTGAGACTGGGTCCTTTGTGTGGGGAGGGACAACGAATTGGACAACGAATTGGACAACGAATGAGGAAGAGAACGAATTGGGAAGGGAACGAATCGCACAACGAATTGGACAATGAATGAGGAAGGGAACGAATTGGGAAGGGAACGAATTGGACAGCGGATGAAGAGGGGAACGAATTGGGAAGGAAGGAACGGACGGGAGACGGGAGTGAATAGACCGATCGGGTAGGGGGAGCGGCTGCTCACCGGGTTGTTCCTGATCGGCTCAGGGAAGAGCTCGGATCTGGAGCGGTATAGGCCCTGGCGCCAATGGGGAGAGAGATGCCAGAGATCGTCCACAGGGAACTGAGCTACCGGGTGCGGGGTGTGTTGCTCGACGTCCACAACTGCCTGGGACCGATGCTGCCGGAGCGGTTCTACCAGGATGCGGTCGCGCTGGGCCTCGAAGAGCAGGATATCCGCTGCGAGACCGAGAAGACGTTCGAGGTCTACTACCGTGACGTTCGCGTAGGCCTCTACCGGGTCGACGTCTGGATAGAGGGTGGCAAGCTCCTGCTGGAACTCAAGGTCGCGCCGGAGGTCCTGCCGGTTCACAAGGCCCAGGCGCTGTCCTACCTCAAGGTGACCGACGCCGACCTGGCTATCGTGGTCAACTTTGGCGCCGCATCGCTGCAGGATACGCGCCTGCCCAACTTTTTGCGCGGGAGAAGGCCGGATCCGGAGTGGACAGCGCACCCGCTGGCGGACGATCTGCTCTACCCCGAACTGACGGGACGGCTGTTGGAGGCGCTCCACCACGTGCACGCAGTGTTGGGACCCGGGTTCCTGCATCGGCTCTACCGACGGGCGGTGATGGTGGAGCTCGCGTCCCGTGACCTCAACCACGAATACATCCGAGAGATCCCGGTGTACTATCACGACCATTGCCTGGGCATGCAGCCAGCGCGCCTGATCCTGGTAGAAGGCAAGGTGCTGCTCGCGGCAGTGGCTGTCCGCGAACTCGATGCCGCGCTGCGAGCGCAGCTCAAAGCCCGGCTGAGACACCTGCGTCTGCAGCTCGGGCTACTCGCCAACTTTGCCAACGCAGCGCTGCAGGTAGAAGCTGTACGGGTATGAACAGCGAGTTCACCCGCTCTCAGCCCTGCTCGTTGTCCAATTCGTTACATTCCCCATTCGCTGCCCCATTCGCTGTCCAACTCGCTGTCCCATTCGCTGCATTCCCCATTCGCCGTCCAATTCGCTGCATTCCCCATTCGCTGTCCCATTCGTTCCCTTCTTCATTCGCTGTCCAATTCGCTGTCCAATTCGCTGCATTCCCCATTCGCTGCCCAATTCGCTGTCCAATTCGTTACATTCCCCATTCGCTGTCCAATTCGCTGTCCAATTCGTTGTTCCATCTCTCCTGAGGCCCACCCATGACCCGTTACCTGATCCGACGGCTGCTACAGGCAATCCCGACCTTTCTCGGGATCACGATCATCACCTTTGTGATCATCAAGCTCGCACCCGGCGATCCGGTGTTGCAGATGACGTTCAACCCCCGGATCAAGGCTGAAACGCGCGAGGCGATCCGGCGCCAACTCGGCCTGGACAAGCCCGTGATCGTCCAATACGGGATCTGGCTGCTCGGCAACGACTGGATGCGGTACGTGGGCATGGAGGTCGACGAGCGCGCGCTGACGCGCGGTGCCCTTCGGCTCGACTTTGGCCGGTCCTACCTGGAGAAGCGCCCGGCGACCGAGATGATCATGGAGCGCGTGCCAGCGACCGTTCAGCTCAACATCGCGGCGCTGCTGATCAGCTATGCGATCGGCGTGCCGGTGGGGGTCTATTCGGCGGTCAAGCAGAACAGCCTGTTTGACAACGCCTCGCGTGTGATGGCGGTGATCTTTGACGCCGTGCCCTCCTTTTGGCTGAGCCTGATCGCCATGATGCTCTTTGCCGTCAAGTTCAAGCAGTGGGGGCTGCCCAGCATCCCGATGGGGGGCATGTACACCGTCACGCCCGATAACCGCTTCCGGTACGACCTGCTCGACCGCCTCCAGCACCTCCTGCCGCCCGCGCTGATCCTGGCGACGGGCGGGGTCGCCGTCATCTCGCGCTTCCTGCGGACCGAGGTGCTGGAGGTCGTCCACCAGGACTATATCCGCACCGCGCGCGCCAAAGGGCTCAAGGAGCGGGCGGTGACCTATGTCCACGCGGGACGGAACGCGCTGATCCCGATCGCCACCATGCTGGGACCGCAGGTCACGGGACTGCTGGGCGGCGCCGTGATCACCGAGACGATCTGGTCTTGGCCCGGGCTGGGGCGCATGTTCGTAGAGGCGAATTTCAAGCGCGACTATCCAGTCGTGCTGGCGGGGTTCGTGATCGGGTCGATCGCCGTGATCTTGGGGAACGTGCTCTCGGACATCCTGTACGCGGCGTTCGACCCGCGCGTCCGGCTGCGGTAGTGAAGGTCCGGGGCGCGCACAGACAGGGAAAGGCGCAGTCGCCCCTTCCCGCGTTGGGAGAGATGTGCCCCCCCAGCCCCCTCCCTGCAGGAAGGGGGAGCACGAGCGCTACTTTTTCGCCACCAACATCCAGGCGCCCGAACCGGCAATGTTGCTGACCGTGACGACCCGATCCGCTTCGTTCACGGCGACGCTGGTTTGCGGCGTCCACTTGGGCGAGAGCTGCTCGTTGTACAGTACCAGCAGGTTACCCGCCAGCGTGTCGAGCGCCGCCCCGGCAGCCTTTGCCGCGGCGATCTCGTCCTCCGTGAAATAGACCTTGAGCTCGGGGCGCAGGGCAAAGCCATAGGTCTGTTCGCCCACCACGTGCAGCTCGAAGGCGCGCTCGCCGACGGGCACGTAGGACCCCGCCATGTCCTCCGGCAGCACGAACGGGATCGTCTGCACCGCAAAGTCCACCTCGGGATCGATCACGCCGTTCCGCTTGAAGGACAGCGAGCAGAAGGGCGTCCCGTCGGCGCGCTGGACCTGGACCGTGTAGGCCTGGTCGTTGGTCAAGGTGACTGTGCCCTTTTCGTCCATGGCAAAGGGCTCCGCCGGGTCCTTAGGGGGAAAGTCCGCGCCGCCCGCCCCGCCCTCAGCAGGGGTCTCCTCGACAGCCCCACCGTCCCCGCCCGCGCCACAGCCCACCAGCAGCGCACCCAGCAGCGACAGCGCCACGATCGCCCGCAACAGCTTTCCGCTCATGTTCTCCTCCCCTACTCGATGATGTACCACTCGTGCACATCGTGCCACACGCTCCACGGGCCCGGGTTCACGCCCCCGACCCGCGCCCCGATCGCCACCAAGCGGCGCGGAACGTCGATCCAGCAGTAGGGCTGGTCCGCGTACAGCCGCGCCTGGACCGCGCGGTAGATCGCAGCGCGCGCGTCTTGGTCGCAGTCGACGACCTCGTCCGCCGCAGCAAAGAGCGCCTCGACCTCCGGCGCATAGTACGAGACAAAATTGCCGCCGCTGCCCGGCACGTCGTGATCAGCGGTCCACAACCCCGCGTCGTCCGGATCCGTGCCCATGTTCGCCCAGCTGGTGAGCGCCATGTCGAACCGCTGCCCGAACAGCACCTCGCGGAAGGCGTTCCAGTCGAGGGCGATCACGTCGACCTGGATCCCCACCGCCGCGAGCTGCTCGCGGATCAACGCCGCCATCACCTCGCGCACCTGGTTCCCGCTGTTCGTGTGCAGGCGCAACCGCAGCGGCGTCCCATCGCGCGCCCGCACGCCGCGCTCGGCGTCCACGCGCCATCCCGCCTCGTCAAGCAGCCGCCGCGCCTCCTCGAGGTCGTGGGCACGCGGCGCCAGGTCGGTATGGTACGCCCAGCCGACGGTCGGCAGCACGTTGGCGTGCAGCGGCACCCCCTCGCCCAGCCGCGCGCCCGCGATCAATGCCTCGCGATCGAGCGCGTGGACGATCGCGCGCCGCACCCGCACCTCGCCCAAGATGGGATGCTCGCCGTGCCCGTCGTCGAGCGCCCCCTCGGGGGTCAGCCGCGCACGCGGGCGCTCGGGATCGCCGAGCTGAAACGCGATCAGGTCGTACTCGTCCGCCAAGAACCTGTAAACGCGCAGGGCGGGCTGCGCCTCCACGGCAGCCAAGTGGTGCGGATCGAACGCCTCGCCTACGTCGAGCTCGCCGGCGGAGAGGCGCTCGACCATGTCCCTCTGCCCATCCACCACCTCGGTGATCACGCCGTCGAGATAGGGCGCCCCGCGCCAGTAGCTGTCATTGCGGACCTGCACCCAGCGCACGCCCCGCTCCCACGAAGAGAAGACAAAGGGCCCGCTAAAGACCGTGGGCAGGCTGTTGAACTCGTGCTCTGCCAGCTCCCGCCAGTCGTAGGACGGGGCGTCGTCGGTAAAGACGTGCATCGGCAGCCAGCCGATCTGCAGCGCGTCGAGGACGTCGCAGCCGGGCTGCACAAAGGTCACCGCGAGCGTGTACTCGTCGAGCGCCTCGACCCGCTCGACGTTCGACACGCGATCGACGTTGGGCGTGTCCAACGCGCCGCTCAGCAGGGCGGCATAACTGAACTGCGCGTCGTGCGCCGTGAGCGGCGTGCCATCCGACCAGAGCACGTTCCGGCGCAGCGCGAACGTGTAGGTGCGCTCGTCCTCAGAGACCGTCCACCCCTCTGCCAGGTTAGGCAGCCACTCGCCGGTAAAGGGATCGGCGCGCAGCAAGCCCTCGAACATCAGGGCACAGAAGGCGACCGAACCGCTGTCGGCTGCCAGGACCGGGTTCAGCGTCTGTGCGTCGGCATAGACCGCACGGGTCACGTACCCCCCGCGGGGCAGCGGCGTGGGCGTCGAGGTGATCACGACCTGCACCGTCTCCCGCACGGCGACGATCGTCGTCTGCCCGACGGCGGCGGTCAGATCGTCCGTCGCGCTCCCTCGATCGACCACGGTCGAGCGGGCGCGACAGGCCAAGAGCAGACCCAGCACCAGAACGATCGCGCCCGGAGCGACCCAGTTGCCTCGCTTTGTCATCCAGCACGCTTCTCCCGCACGGCTGCGGTCGTGAGGACCGCCGCCACGATGTGCGGGGGATTGTAACGCACAACGCGCCAAAAGGCAAAGGGAGGCCTAGATCACCGTCCCCGGCGGGATCACACTGTTCTTGGGGATGACCACGATCCCATCGCGGATCACGTACATCTCTTCGCCCGGCTCGCACCCCGGCGGGTAGGTCAGGTCGGTGCCAGGCGGGTGCGCGCGCACGGTGACGTTCCTGCCGATCCGGACGTTCTTGTCGAGGATCGCGCCCTCGATCTGGCTCCCTTCGCCGATCCCGATCGGGATGTCGTGCTGTTTGCCGCCCGGATCGACCAGGTCTACGCTGTCGTAATAGTCGGCGCCCATCATCATCGTGCGGGCGACGCGGGCGTTGGTCCCCACGACGCTGCGTACGCCGAGGACAGACTCGCTGAGCGAGGCTTTCCGCACCTTGCACCCCTCCGCGACCAGCACGTGCTCCAGCTCGCAGTTGTCGACGCGCGACGGAGGCAGGAAACGTGGGTGCGTGTAGATTGGGTACCCCTCGTCGTAAAAGCTAAAGGGCATCCCGGGATGGGTCAGCAGCAGGTTGACCTCGTAGAACGACCGGATCGTGCCGATGTCGGCCCAGAACCCCTCAAAGACGTACGCGCTGACCCGGCAGCACGAGATCGCCTGCGGGATGATGTGCTCGCCAAAGTCGGGCTCGGCGATCTGGTTGAGCAGCCGCCGGAGCAAGTTTCCACGAAAGATATAGATCCCCATCGAGGCGAGGTAGGGTCGATCCGGATCATCGCGGCTCTTGACCGCTTCCAAGACCGCCGGATCGGAGGGTTTCTCGACCCACTGTTCGATAAAGCCCTCCTCGTCGAGGCCGAGGATGCCCAGGCGCGGGGCCTGCTCCGCCGTCACGGGCTGCACGGCGATGCTCAGGTCGGCGTCGACCGACCGGTGGTGAGCCAGGAAGGGCCCATAGTCCATGCGATACAGGTGGTCGCCCGACAGGATCAGGATGTCGTCAGCGCCGATCTGCTCGATCTCCCACAACTGCTTGCGCACGGCATCCGCCGTGCCCTGGTACCACGCCTGTGCGGGCGTCACGCCCGGGGCCTGTTCGGCAGCCAGGATCTGGACCCAACCGCGCGAAAAGGGCCCCAATGACCCGTAGGTCCAGGAGATGTGCCGGTTCAGCGACGCGGACAGGTACTGCGTGAGGACGAAAATGTGGCTCAGGCCCGAGTTCAGGCAGTTGCTGATCGGGATATCGATCAGGCGGTACTTGCCGCCTACGGGGACGGCGGGCTTGGCCCGTTCGCGGGTCAGTGGGTACAGGCGCGATCCTGCGCCGCCGCCCAGAATGACGGCCAGTGTCTTTTCCATGGCTTCTCCTTCTGTCGGTTCAGTACGCACGATGCGGATCCAGTGGTTCGTAGGACACGACCGCCCGCCAGGTGGTCGTCATCTCCTTGGTGCGGCGCCCGCTCACCCGGGAGCGGGACAGCGCCCACTGCGCGCCATGCGGTGTGCGGTGCGCAGCGGTTCGGGCAACCGGTAGCGGCGCGCGCAGCCCAACGTCAGCTCGATCGCCTCCTCCAAGCAGATCAAGTGCCCGATCGAGACATACACAGGCCGCACACGCGTGCGCGTACGGACCACAGCGCCGATCACATCGTCGCCATCGCGCAGGGGAACGCGCGCCCCGCGCTCTTCCCCGAGCTCGGCATGGCGCCCGCAGAGCCGCGTCTTGGCGCAGCCGATGGTCGGACACCCCAGCCAGAGGCCCAGGTGGCAGGCCAAGCCGAAGCGGCGCGGATGTGCGGAGCCCTGTCCGTCGCACAGCAGCACGTCGGGCAGCATGCCCAGCCGATCGATCGCCGCGAGGAGGACGGGCGCCTCGCGGAACGAGAGCAGCCCGGGCACGTAGGGGAACGTGACCGGCAGCTCGGCGATCGCCCCGCCGACCCACTCCAACCCGGGCCAAGCGAGCACCGCAACCGCACCCCGGTCGCCGTGCACGTCCAGCCCGCCGATCGTCCGCGGCGGCTGCGACAGCGGACAGCTCTGCACGCGCCCGCGCAGCGCGCTCTGGATCTGCGCCGCCTCGCGCGGCGTCACGTCCCAGCGGTGGAGCGGGGAGGCCCCTTCCGCACCCGCCTCCCCGGACGGCGGGTCCGGCATGCCCCCCTCGCGCGCCCGACTGGGTTGGCCCTGCTGCATTGTACCGCAAACCCTCACGCCGTGCAATCGGCTCCCTCCAGACGCTATGCCAGCGCTTGGCGTGCGTCGACAGGGGCATAGGCCTCGCCCGAAAGGCCACGCAGCGGCGCGATCGTCTCCAACCGATCGGCGCAGGCGCACAACGCGTCGAGTGCGTCGTGCAGCCCGCTTGCCAACTGCGGAACCGGTAGGGCGCACGTCCCGACCGGATGGTATTCGAGGCGGAGCAGGTGCCCGATCAGCAAGAGCTGGTACGCCGGCGCACCGATCTCGGCTGCCACGGGCGGGATCTGTGCGGCGAGGCCCGCGTCCGCGATCGCGCGCTCGGCATACCCGGGTGGGGTGCTCTGGGCGACCCACAGCGGCTGCCCTGCGCCATTTCCCGCTCTGCCAGGGCGCGCGAGATCGCCGCCTGCTGCCAGGATGCGAAAGCTGCACCCCGACGGGTTGTCGACCGCGCACGCAACACGCATCTCGGTCTCGACTTGGTCTGTGTGGCACTCGACGGCGCACGCACGCCCGCGGTAGGCGCCAAATACGCGCCCCCTGCGCGGCATCCACATCACGCGCCGGCCGACGTACGCCAGGCCCGTGCGTTCCCCCAGCGCGCGCAGCGCATTCTGCTCACGCCACGGGCACACCAACCGAAACCAGGCATACAGGCCAACAAGACCGAGGAACAGGACCAGTGCAGCGCCCCCAAGGACATCCATGTGCCAGCTCGCCTCCCAGCGCCATGCAACGAGGTGTGCGGAGCGTACCGCGCGACGTGCCAACGACGTTCTGGCCCCATTATAGCACGGTTCACGCGGTCCATCAACGGACGATGCGACGAATTCCTTGACAAAAACACTCAACTATAGTATGATCCTGCCATTCTCAAACAGAAAGGGGGCGCAGAGCGGCTGCCTGCCCTCGGCGGGTTGGCCCTGCGCAAGACGATCGACATGAACCGAATCCAGCACACCCTCTTGGCGCTGTTCGCCGTCGCCCTGCTCGTGGGCTGCCAGGCTGCGCCCTCGCCAGCGGCAGAACCGGCAGCGCCGACCTCCCTGCCGTCGGCGCCGACGGAGACCGCCGTGGCGCGCGCGCCGGACCCGCGTGGGATACCGGCGACCGTCGACGACGTGCCACGCATCTCGCCCGACGAACTCGCGGCGCTCCTGGCGTCGCCGCAGCGCGTGGTGGTACTCGACACGCGCAGCCCGGACGAGTACGCAGCGGGTCACATCCCAGGGGCGGGGAACATGCCGCTCGCGCAGGTGGACACGCTCTACAGCCAGCTGCCGCGCGAGGTCAAGCTCGTCATCTACTGCGCTTGACCGGCTGAAGCTACGAGCGCCCGTGCGGCGCTCAGACTGTACGAACTGGGATTCACGGACGTAGCGGCGCTCCTGGGCGGTTGGGCTGCCTGGGTCGAGGGCGGGAACCCGGTCGAATCCCGATCGCCCTCTTGACCCGGCGGGCTAAGCGGTGTAGAATGGGAGCGTGCGATGAGATGCGCCCCGGTAGCGGGGATACGACGACAGAGGACCCATCACATGCCGATCTATGAGTATCACTGCGCAAGCTGTCACCGCGTGTTCGAAAAGATGCGGCCCATGAGCAGGGCCGACGACGCGATCGCCTGCCCCGAGTGCGGCGGCACCGACACCAGCCGTGGCCTCTCGCGCTGCGCCTCGTTCAGCAGGGGCAGCGACGGGAGCACGCACGCCGTCTCCGGCGGCGGGAGCTGCCAAGGGTGCGGATCGCACTCCTGCGGCTCTTGTGGGCGGCACTAGCCGCCCAACGCGCGCCGGCGCGGGCCGACCGATGCCTGCGGACCGAGACCGGCGTCGCAGCCCGCAAGGGCACACAACAGCAAAGCGCCCTCCCCGATCTGCGGGAGGGCGCTCTCGTGTCCCCGCTGTGCCGGGCGCACTAGGGCCGCATGGCGCGCACCTGCTCCCAGGGCAGCACCCCACACCGCTCCGCCCACTCGGCGTACAGGGCCTGCATCGCCGCCGCCTGGGGTGCGTTTGACGCTGCCAGATCGTGCAGCTCGGTCCG
>JAFGIE010000126.1 GCA_016929775.1 Anaerolineae bacterium | reverse complement strand
TGGATTCTCTGGCATCGGTCTCCTCCTTGTGAGCTTGTTTGGAGGGTATTCTACCAGAGGTCGACTTTTAATGCGATTGCCCTCGGGCAACCCTCGGCGGGAAGTACGTGAGAGTCAAAAAGGCCAGCATCGCGATCACGAGCGCCGCGATCACATAGTGATAGGCAAAGAGGGTCATCACAAGTGACCCGCACGAGGGAAGGACGCGCGCTAGACTGCCTCCATCGTCGAGGGCGGTTTGGACGTGATGTTGTAGGTGACGCTCACCACGCCGGGCACCTCGCGCACGATCTCGGACGCCAGCTGCTCGAGCAGCGCGTAGGGGAGCGGCGTTGGGCGCGCCGTGCGCGCGTCGGCGCTTTCCCAACAGCGCACCTCGATCTGCAGCCCAAAGTCGCGCTTCCCGTCACGCATCCCGGTCACCCGATCCTGGTGCAGGATCGCCATGACCTGGAATGCCCCTGTACCTGCGAGCAGCCGCTCGACCACTGTTGTCGCCTTGCGGACGGTGGCAAGGCGCTCGGGCGTCGCCTCGCCGATCACGCGCGCCGCCAGCGCAGGACCCGGGAACGGCATGCGGTCGTACACGCTCTGGGGGAGCCCGAGCGCCTCCGCCAGCTTGCGCACGCCGTCCTTTCGCAGCTGGAGCAGGGGCTCGATGATCTGGTACCCAAAGGCCTGCCGGGGATCGATGCCCAGTTGTGCAAAGACGTTGTGCTGGCGCTTGATGCCGGCGACTGTCTCGTCCACGTCGGTCAGGATCGTGCCTTGTAGCAGCGACGTGGCCCCGCTCTCGCGCACGATGCGCCCAAAGACATCCCGGTAGAAGGTCTGCGTGACTGCCTCCCGCTTCTCCTCCGGATCGGCGATCCCCGCCAGCGCGCTCAGGAATGCATCGCGGGCGTCCACGATCTCGACCGGGACGCCCAGGCCTCTGAACAGGCTCGCGATCTGCTGTGGCTCACCCTCGCGCATCAGCCCGTTGTCGATAAAGACCGTGCGCAGGCGCTCTCCGAGGGCGCGGTGCCCGAGCATGGTCACGGTGGACGAGTCGACGCCGCCCGACAAGGCATTGATCGCCGTCCCATCGCCGACGGCAGCCCGGATCGCCCAGACCTGCTCCTCGATGAACCGCTCGCAGTCCAGTGCCTGCGCCGTGATTTCGTCGATCATTGCTTCTCCTCCCACTGTACGATGAACCGTGCGTCTGGGCAGGCTAGAGTCCGTCGTTGGCGCCTGCGCGGCGCACGCCGGAACCCGCTGCCCGTCCAGGGCGGCTACCAGGCGTACTCGATCGCCCGGAGAAACGCGCGCGCGATGACCATGTGCCCCGTCAGGTTCGGATGGACCCGGTCACCCGCGAGGGCCATCGGGTGGACATGCGCCACGACATCGTCGAACGCAGCCTGCGTATCCACGAGGACGGTTCGGTACTTGGTCGCCAGGTCGCGCACGCAGTCCGAGTAACGGTCCATCATGGCGCGCATCGGTTCTGACCGGTTGGGCTCGATCATATAGGGCGTCATGAGCACCATCCCCTTCAGACGGGGAAGCGTGCCGCGGACGAGGGTCTCGAGCGTCGCCGCGTACTCGTCGTACCCGACGTGACGTTCGGTCAGTAGCCGTGAGTCAAAGTGCCGCCACACGTCGTTGATCCCGATCATGATCGAGAGCCAATCGGGAGCCAGGTCCAGCACGTCGCTCTCCCAGCGCCTCTCTAGGTCGCGCACGGTATTGCCGCTGATCCCAACGTTGGTAATACGGATGCACGCCTCCGGGCAGGTGCTGTTGAGCAGCGCGTTGACCAGGGCGACATATCCGCTGCCGAGGGCATCCCCCGTCGCCTCTCCCACGGGACGCGCTCGACCGCAGTCGGTGATAGAATCGCCGATCATGACCAGTCTGCTGTGCGGATCGATCTTCACTTCTCATCCCTTCCGTTTCGTCTCGGGCGACGCGCTGCAGTCGCGCGTCCCTGGCTGGGCACTGCGCACCTGAACGCCGAATGGGCGCGTCGTGCTCACCTTGGTCTTCTGTCCCGGCATCGGGCCCTGGACGCCCCGTGACGGTCAGAGCCGTTGGGTCGCGGCTACTCCTGCCGCCGGTGCGCCACGTACAGGTCCGCTTCGATCATGACCCCATCGCGGAAGTAGTGATGCACAAAGTACAGGTTGCCGCGCGCGTCCAGCGTCGGTTCTCCGGCGAACTGGGAGACGATCAGCTCAGGCGCCCCCCATCCCTCCCCCTCCCGTCGCGCGCGGTAGATTGCCGGATAGCCCTGATACATCCTAGTGAACCACAACTCCGCGCCGTCTGCAGAGACAAAGGGCCAACCGTCGATCTCGGGGCTGTTCGCCGCCGCCACGTTCTCTGGCAGCTGCCACTGCTCCCCTGCGCGCCGCGTGACCCACAGGTCCATCTGCCCCGCACCCCCCGGTCTGGCGGAGTGATAGTAGATCTCGTCGCCGCCCGCAGTCACGTGCAGCTCGCCAACCTGATACCCCGCCGGGAACTGGTCCCCAACGTACCGCCAATCGCGCCATGCGCCGTTCACACGCCGCGCCATGAACCAGTCCACGCTTGTGTGCCCTTCTCGCGCCGAGCAGAACCAGATCGTGTCCTCAAGGACGAACGGACACCCGTCCAGTGCCAGCTTGCCCGCATCCTGGAGGAGCACGCGCTCGACCTGCCCCCACGCATCGCCCTCCAAGCGCGCGACATAGATCCCGGTCACGCCGTCCAGTAGCTGGGTCTCGGCGGGAACCGAGACGTCCGGCGTGAAAAAGAAATAGAGGGTCGCCCCATCAGGGGTGACAAAGGGCGAGTCCTCGCCCCCTGCAGTGTTGACGGCGCCGGGCACCGGGACAGGGTCTTCCCAACCTGTGGCGTGCAGCAGCGGGGGAAAGGCGTCGTCGTGGGGCGACATCTTGACCGCATCGCCTGGGATGCGCGACGCGCGAGCAGGAGGCGGTTCCGGAGACGGCGCAGGCGGCATCACGCAACTGGCGAGCAGCGCCGCCGCCAGGGAGAGCGTCACGGCACACCACAGCCCGCCGCGCAGGCACCGCCGCCGCTGCGACGGGCGCCGGCGCGATCCTGGCGCCCGAGTCCGCAGCCGCTCAGCGCGCCAGCGAGCGATCATTGCCTTGCGCTCGCCCGGCGGCGCCACGCTACGAGGGCCAACACCACGCCGACGACCAGCAGCACAGAGCTCCCGCCGACAAACAGCCACTTGGTTGCGGTGAACAGGGGAGCCACGGTCGCGACGACGCGCATCCGGTCCGGGTAACGCGCCGTGACCAGCGATGTGCTCGCGTTCTCCAGGTAGTCGAGCGCCATGCCGAGCAGCGGCACCAGGTTCGCTCGGCGCCACAGACTGCCCTCGGCGAAGGCGCTGCTATAGAGCCAGCTGATCGCCGTGACCAGGAAAGCCGTGTACACGAGAGGGAACACCAGGTCGAACGTCCACCGCGCCCTGACGTACGCGGCGCGCCCCTCCGCCCCGTACGCCTCAGCCATGCGGTACAGGTCCTCCGGCGTATAGATGAGCGAGAGGTCGGGAGTGCCAGCTTGGCCCGCGACAGCTTCCGCCTTGGCAGACTCTCCCGGAAGCACGAGCACGGAGAACAGCACAAATCCGAGCAGGATCGAGATCACCACCCAGCCTGTCGAGATCCGCACGAGTCCCTCAGAGACGCGCACCCACATACAGACACCCCTCTCTAGTGATCCCCCCTCGGCTCCGCCTCGCGGGGCGGCGCCGTCTTGGTCTGCCGCTGTAGGATGGTCAGCGGCCCAACGACCCGCTTGTACCAGGGTGGTTCGACCTCGTCGAGCGGCGCATAGCGCACCCCGAGCGCATCCAGGCGCGGCAGGAACGCCGCCACCCGTCCCCAGAAGCTGTCCAGCGCCTTCGCTTCGCGGGGCGTCCAGCCCGTCTCCGCATAGGCCAACAGCCGGGGGAAGGTCTGGTAGTCGAGCCGGGCCCGGTCGGGCACCATCTCAGTCCACATCGGCGCCTCCAGACCCAGGACGTGCTGCGCCTCGGATGCACTCATGCCCGGCAGGACCGGCTCGTACCGGTACGCGGCGCTCAGCGGCGTGAGGCTGTAGCTGTGATCGAGGTAGGTGTGCCACATCGACGACATCACTACGTCCCGTCCCTGGCGCGCCGCCTCGACCACGGCACGGCGGCTCCCAACCCAGTACTGGAACGCCGCGCTCGGCGCCAAGCCATCGTGCAGGATCTGGTTCCAGCCGACCGCCCGCCGCCCGTGCGCGTCGAGGTATGCCGCGATCCGGTTGACAAAGTAGACCTGAAGGCCATGCACATCGCCCAGCCCCTCGCGCCGGATCCGTTCCTGGCAGTCAGGACAGCGCCTCCAGCGCGCCTTGGGCGCCTCGTCGCCGCCGATGTGGATGTAGGGCGAGGGAAAGAGCGCCATCACCTCCCCCAGGACGTCCTGGAGGAACGCGAACACGCTCTCCTTGCCCGCACAGTAGATGTCTGACCGGATGCCAAAGCGGCGCGATACTTCGAACGGGCCTCCCGTGCAGCTCAACTCGGGGTATGCCGCAAGCGCGGCAAGCGAGTGCCCGGGCATCTCGACCTCGGGCACGATCGCGATCTGTCTTTGCGCCGCATAGCGCACGACCTCGCGGATCTCGCGCTGGCGATAGAACCCGCCGTGAGGCACACTGTCCGGCTTGCCGAGGAACCCG
Source organism: Anaerolineae bacterium (assembly GCA_016929775.1). The sequence goes on along the minus strand of JAFGIE010000126.1, from coordinate 38,387 downwards.
CGGGCTGTGCCCTGGCGCATCGACCCGACCTCGGTCAGCCGCGGGTAACCGTCGATCTCGATCCGCCACCCCTGGTCCTCGGTCAAGTGCCAGTGCAGGACGTTCAGCTTGAGCAGCGCCATGAGGTCGAGCGTACGCAGCACCGTCTCCTTGCCGTGAAAGTGCCGTCCCTCGTCGAGCATGTAACCGCGCCACCGAAAGCGCGGACGGTCGACGATCGCCGCACACGGCACACGCCAGGCGACGCCGCTGGATGGAACGGGCTGCTCCACCTCGACCGGCAGCAGCTGGCGCAGGGTCTGGATCCCGTACCAGACACCCGCTTCCCCGGGCGCCCCGATCGCGATCTCATCCGGAGAGACGGTCAGCGCATAGCCCTCGGGGCCCAGCGCAGCGTGGCTGGGGCTGCGCTGCAGGCGGATGGCGTCGCGCTGTCCCGGTTCGGGCGCCCGGATCGGCAGATCGAAATCCGTAGCAGCGCGCAGCATGCTGCGCAGGTACGCAGCGTGCCACTGGTCCACTCCCTCCGCCACGATCGCCGTCTGCGGGGACAGGGCAAAGTGACCGCTCCGCCACTCGACCTCGGCTGGAAGTGGAATCAGCGACGCGTTTGCGGGCTGAGCGCTCATGATCCCTCCTCGTCGTTCCGCGCGTCGAGGCGCGCGTGCGTGATCTCGCCCCTGCCAGCCGAGCTCCGCCAGGAACGACCGGACTGCGCGCACGCTACCAGGCGTATGCAGCAGGCGCCGGTCCGGGGCGCAGCGCGCGCCCGCGGTTGACGTCAAAGATCTCGTTCAGCCGGGCCATGGTCTCCGCGTCGAGCTCGAGCGCGGACGCGCGCGCCAGCCCCTCGAGGTGCTCTAGACGGCGCACGCCGACGATCGCCGAAGAGACGGCAGGATGGGCGAGCGTCCACGCGATCGCGACCACGTGCTCCGCTTCGCCGATCTCGTGGCACAGCGCCGCGTACTCGGCGAACTGGGCATCGCGGTTGACCTGCATCCCGTACTCCCGCTCGACGTCCGCTGTCCTGGACCCTTCGACGACCTGCGTTTTGCCTGCCAACAGACCCCCCGCGAGGGGCATGTAGGCCAACACGCCGATCCCAAAGTCTTGCGCCGCCGGCAGCACCTCGAGCTCCGGGATCCGGTTCAGCAGGTTGTACTGCGTCTGCTCCGAGACAAACCCCATGCTGCCTCGCTGCCACGCCTGCATCTGGTACTTGGCAAGGCCCCAACCAGGGTAGTTGCTCGTCCCGAGGTAGATCACGTCCCCGCGATCGACGAGCCTCTCGAACGTCCCCCAGAACTCCTCGGCGCTGATCCGCCAGTCGATGTGGTGGACCTGGTACAGGTCAATGTGGTCGGTCTGCAGCCGGCGCAGCGAGTCGGCGACGTGCCGCCGCACCTTGTAGGCGGACACGCCAGCTCCTTCGTTCGGCCCGGGTTGGGCGGTCATCTGCCCGTACACCTTGGTCGCCAGCACGATCCGCTCCCGTCTCCCTCCGCCCTGGCTCAGCCAGGCGCCGATGATCTCCTCCGTCGCGCCCCTGCCCGCCGCGCCGCCATACACGTTCGCGGTGTCGAAAAAGTTGATCCTCATCTCCAGGGACGCATCCATGATCTGAAACGCCTCAGCCTTGGAGGTCCGACCCCCAAAGTGCATTGTGCCCAAGCAGATCTTGCTCACAGATAGGTTAGAACGACCGAGATGCGTGTACTCCATTTCCCTCTCCTCTCCCTGCCTGCGCCCTCCCGCGCGCGGGCAGCTACTCCGCCGCGCCGTAAGCGCGCAGCAGTCGGTCCGCCTCCTCCGCCAAGCTCGCCAGCAGCACATGGTCGTCTGCAGAGAGAGACAGGTACTGCGTGCGGCAGCGCGTGCCGATCGGCAAACCGCGTTCCCGCAGGAACGCCTTTGCCGCGGTCGGGTAGTACGTGCGCGCCACCCCTTCCATCAGGGTGAGCGATCGCTGCACGGCGAGCGCCTCCGCAGGACGATCGGCGTGGTGCGCGCACAGCCAGGCATACAAGCCCGGATAATAGTTCGCGGCGATCGGCGACAACCCCGCTGCGCCGCTTCGCAGCGAAGCCAAGGCGGTCGGCGTGTGGGCGTTGAACACCCTCAGCGGCGTGCCGCGCGCCGCCGCCAGTTTGCCCTGGATGGCGCCCAGGTCGCACGTCGTGTCCTTGAGATAGCCAAAGCGCCCCGTGCGCGCGAGCCAGGACACGGTCTCCGGCACGAGCACCCGCTTGTAAGGCACGGGACACTCGTACAGGCCCAGCGGCGCCGGCGCCGTGCCCTCGAGCAGGCGCTCCATCCTGCCGCGCAAGACCGCCTCGTCCTCGTCCGCCGCGGCAAGCTGGCTAGTGATCACCACGACTGCATCGACGCCCGTGTCCGCCATCTGCCGCACGAACGCCGCCTGCTGCGCCACTGGCCCGCCGAACGTCCCCGTGGCGACAACCGGAACGCGTCCCGCACACCGCGCGACGACCCGGCGCGTCAGCGCAAGCCGCTCTTCCGGCGACAGGGCGTACATCTCGCTCGATAGACAGCAGGCAAAGAGCCCACTCGCTCCCGACGCAATGTACCACTCGATCAGGGCGTCGATGCCCTGCCAGTCGATCGCCCCGTCCTCCCTGAAACTGGTCAGCATGACGGGCCACAACCCGTGCAGCGCTGGTTGCGCCATACGACAGCCATCCTCCGCTCTTGCGAGGTCCTGCCAACAGCGGACAGGGCCCTGGCTCGTCCCACGTGAACGCGCCTGACCGACCTACGCGTCAGGGTACGGGCAGCACCTCTTCCGCGCACTCGGGGCGCTCACGCGCAGCACGGTCTACCCGCGGCTAGCCGCCGAGCTGCGTGCCGATCCCGAGCAGATCGGCGATGTTGGCCCGCGGATCGATCACCGGCTCGATCAGCGGCGAGCCGCAGGTCATGACCGTCGTCACCCCTGGACCGTGCCCGGCGATTAGGCAGTCGCTGTGCACGATCACGCCGATCGAGATCGCGCCCCTGTGGTACGCCCTGCCGTAGCGGTTGTCGTGGTCCAGCAGCGCGACAAAGTCGCCGAAGCGCATCTTGTCCAACCCGTACTCGGCTACGGTCTCGGGATCGCTGGTCACGATGTCATAATCCCCGCTCGCAACGTGCGCCGAGCCGACGCCCGACCCCATGCACGCTGCGGGGACCAGCGTCGTCACCGGCACCTGCAGCTTGCCCTCCCCCAGCTCGCCCACCTTCATCTTGGCGAGCATCCCCGGGTCGAGGTTAAAGAGCACGATCTCCGGGTAGTCGAGCAGCCGGAGCCCTTGGCCCTTGCCGCGGATCATGATCTTGTCATCGTAGGTCAACTGCTCCTTGACCTCCCGGCTGAAATCGACGATCACGTGCTCGGACCCCCCGTGATGGCCGATCACCCACCCCGTCGCGCCCTTGGCGTCGCCCGAGATCACGGTCGCCGCGTTGCCGACGCAGGAGTAGAGCTGGAGCGAGTTGTTGGGATGCTCAAAGGGCTTGCTCGTATTCGCCGTGCAGCTGACGCCCGGCTCCACGTGGTCGCCCGCCCAGCCCGAGGCAGGGTCGCCGACCTGGATGTTGACCGTGATCCCGCCGATCGAGGGCAAGATGAAGGGCTTGCCCTGGTGATCGACGCTCCACTGTCCCCTTGTCCGGGGCGGACCGGGCTGGCACTGCAGCAGGAACTCGACGATCCGGTTCTCGTTGGTTCTCAGCACGTTTCCTCCTCTTTCAGGATCTGGCTCACCATCTCGGCGTTCTCCTCGACCATGCCGTCCCTGTCGCCGCGGTACATGCCGACATTCACCGCATCGATCGGCTTGATCTGCTGGAACGCGTACTCGAATGCCATGCGCGGATCGATCCGCCCCGCGCCCATGATCTTGTAGCCGATGCACGGCTTCTGGATCTGCTGGATGCACGCCACTGCCGGACCCAGGTCTCCGAGCTGGAACCGGTCGCCCCTGCCCGTGTGCAGGGTGCCGCAGTTGAAGAAACACACCGCGTTAAAGTCGGCTACGCCCAGGCTGTCTACCCACAGGTGCGCCTCTGGCGCGTGTGCGGCGACCCCCGCGGGAACGCCCCGCGAGCGGGCATAGTCGCACCACGCGCGCACCGTCTCCTCGTCCTGGTGCGCGTAGGCTTGGTCGATCAGCGCACCGTGGATATAGAGCGCCGCGCAGCCGATATCCACCACTTCGTCGATCGCCCGGGCCATATCGGACTGGGTCCGGCAGTTGACCTGGGCGATCCAGCGCAGGGCGCCCCCTTGCGCCACGTACTCGCGCACTGCCTGGAGGACGTGCGGGGTCTCGTTGTTGGCGACCATCGTGTTGATCCCCGCCTGCTCGGCACGGCGCCACGTCTCCAGGATGCGGGGTACGGTATAGTACGACCGCATCTCCTGGTCACGTTCACGGTTCTGGTGGCTGTATCCGCCAAACGGGTTGGCGCCGATCATCAGCCGGGTGACGTTCAGCCCACAGAAGGGCACTGTCGGGAGCATGCGTTTCTCCTGTCGCTGCTTGCGATCGCGCTGCACAAGTCGAGCGGTGTGGCATTGTACTACTGGCTGTTGTCCTGGGCAAACCCCGCAGCCCGCGCATCGTCCCATAGGTGCGCGTACTTGAGTCCGGTGCCGGTGTTAAAGAGGACCACGCACTCGCCGCCGGCGACCCAACCCTCCTCGCGCAAGCGCTGCAAGGCTGCCAGCGTAGCGGCGCCCTCCGGACAGGCAAAGATGCCCTGCGTCCGCCCGATCAGGCGTGCTGCCGCCATCATTTCCTCGTCCGACACGGCGACAGCAGTGCCCCCGCTCTCGCGCAGCGCGCGCAGGATCAGGAAATCGCCCACTGCGGCGGGCACGCGCAGCCCATCGGCGATCGTGTGCGCCCCTTCCCAGGGCGCGGCGTGCTCGTGCCCCGCGTGAAACGCGGCGACGATCGGCGCGCATCCCTCCGACTGGACGGTGACCATCCGCGGGCGCCCAGGGCCGATCCAGCCCAGCGCTTCCATCTCGTCGAACGCCTTCCACATCCCGATCAGCCCCGTGCCGCCGCCGGTGGGATAGATGATCACGTCGGGCACGCGCCAACCCAACTGCTCGACCACCTCGTAGCCCATCGTCTTTTTGCCCTCTAGGCGATAGGGCTCCTTGAGCGTGGAGACATCAAACCGCCCGTGCGCGCGCACGCCCTCCGCCGCTGCGCGCCCGCAGTCGGTGATCAGCCCGTCCACGAGCGTAACCTGGGCGCCCAGCGCGCGGCACTCTGCCACGAACGTGTGCGGCACGTCGCGCGGCATATAGACGTGCGCCTCGATCCCGGCGAGCGCCGCATACGCGCTCATCGCCCCGGCGGCGTTTCCCGCCGAGGGGATCGACACTGCGCTCACCCCCAGCTCCTTCGCGCGCGACAGGGCAACGGCGAGCCCGCGCGCCTTGAACGAGCCGGTGGGATTCAGCCCCTCGTCCTTGATGTACAGCTGGTCGCAGTTGATCGCTGCCTCCAGGCGCGCAGCCCGGACGAGCGGCGTCCAGCCCTCGCCCAGGGACAGCCTGAACCTGGGCTCGCGCACGGGCAGTAGCTCGCGGTAGCGCCACATGCCGGGCTCGCGCGCGGCGAGCGCATCGCGGGGCAGCGCCGCCCCAGCTGCCGCCAGATCATAGCGCGCTAGGAGCGGCTTGCCGCACGCTGGACACAGGTTCGCCAACCGGTCCGCCGCCTGTTCCTGTCCGCACATCCCGCACTCGAGGTGCGTCAAAAAGCTCACTTGGCTCCCCCTCCTTCGCCGCCCGAATCCCTGCGCAGCTTTCCGCGGTACCGGTCCGCCCTGTGCTTGATCTGCGCGCGGTACCGATCCATGTACGTCTCAACCGGATCGTGCGCTGCCGCAGGCACGGGCCCTGCCGCCAACCATCCACCCTCGTCCAGATACCCCAGAAAACGCTCCAACTCCCCCTCCAGGTACACCCGCGCTCCGGCGCCTGTGACGCGCACGGCGTACCTCTTGTCCCCCAAGCTCTCGATCTGGGGCTTTCCAAACCACAGCTGGTAGGCGTTGCCGTACCCAGAGAAGGTCATCGCGTGCGCGGCAAGCAAGTCTTTCAGCGCGGCGCGCACGCCCTGCCGTCCACCCGCACCGCACAGCACCATGTAGACCGGGTAGATGTACCGTCCCATGCCCTCGCCTTGGTGCGCGACCTCGATCTGCTCGACCACAAAGCCGCCAATCGTGTCTCCTTCAAATGGCAGGCCCATCGTGGCGCGAAACTTGGTTGCGAACGGCATTTCATCCCTCCCTGCCAGCCCGACGCCCCCTCTCGAGTGGCATACGCCGGCTCGTGCTACACTGCCGATCGGTTCCGGAGCATTATACGCCGCCTCCGGGCGGAGGTCAATGTGCTTTGCGCTGGCGCGACCGGCATGCTATAATCGCCGCGGTAGGCGATGCGCGCACAGGTGCGCGCTGGTCTCCCTACCCGTCATCGCCTGCTGGTTCCGGTCGCCGTGTGTGCCCCGGGCTTGCAGCCCCATTGGAGAGACGAGAGATGCGGATCGCGATCACCGGACACAAGGGACAGCTTGGACGTGCGCTGCTGGAGACGCTGCAGGCGGAGCAGATCCTGGGGATCGATCTGCCCGAGCACGACATCACCGACGCGCACGCCATCTCGGAGACCCTGTGCACCTTCCGCCCCGAGGTCGTGATCCACACCGCGGCGCTGACGGACGTCGACCGCTGTGCGCACGAACCAGAGCTCGCGCTACAGATCAACGGGCTGGGCACGCACAACATCGCACTGGCATGCCTGCGCTGCAATGCCGCCCTGCTTACGGTCAGCACCAACGAGGTCTTTGACGGGCAAAAGGGCGCGCCCTACTATGAGCACGAAACGCGCAACCCGATCAACGCCTACGGGCGCTCCAAGCTCGCCGCCGAGGTCTACACCCAGATGCATCTCAGCCGCGCTTACATCGTGCGCACGGCGTGGCTATACGCGCCCGGTGGGGCCAACTTTCCGTCCAAGATCGTCGCCGCGGCGCGCAAGCACGGGCGTCTGCGGGTCGTGTGCGACGAGGTCAGCTCGCCCACCTATGCGCCCGATCTGGCAGACGCGATCGCGGCGCTGATCCGGACCGAGCACTATGGCATCTATCACCTGACCAACGAAGGCGTCTGCTCGCGCTACGAGTTTGCGCGCCGCATCCTGGCGCTCTCGGGCCTCCCCGACACGCCGCTCGAGCCGATCACGTCCGATCAGTGGCCCCGCGCCAGCACCCCACCCCTACACTGCGTGATCCGCAACCACGCCGCAGCACAGCTGGGGATCCGGCTCCGCCCGTGGGACGAAGCGCTGAGGGCCTACTTTGGCTGAACGCGTGTCGGTGATCATCCCCAACTGGAACGGCGCCGCCCACCTGCCTGCGTGCCTCGACGCGCTGCGCGCGCAGACCTACGCCGACTACCGGACGATCGTGGTCGACAATGGCTCGACAGACGACTCGCGCGCACTCCTCGAGCGTGCCTATCCGTGGGTGGACGTGATCGCCCTGCCGCAGAACCTCGGCTTTGCAGGGGGATGCAACGCCGGGTTCGGCGCGGCAGAGAGCCCGGTCCTGGTCGTGCTGAACAACGATACGCAGGTCGAGCCCACCTGGCTGGAGGCGCTCCTCGCGGCGATTGACGCCCACCCCGATGCCGGCATGGTCACACCCAAGGTCCGCCTGTGGGACGACCGCCAGCGGCTGCACACGACCGGCGACCTGCTGCGCGCCAACGGCATTCCCGATACGCGGGGCGTGTGGGAGATCGACGAGGGGCAGTACGACCAAGAGCGCTACGTCTTTGGGGCGTCGGGCGTCGCCCCAGCCTACCGCCGGGAGATGCTCGACGAGATCGGCGCCTTTGACGCGCGCTTTGGCAGCTACTGCGAGGACGTAGACCTGAGCTGGCGCGCCCAGCTCGCCGGCTATCGCTGCGCGTACGCACCGGACGCGGTGCTCTACCACCGCGTCAGCGCGACGGGCAAGGGCGTGCTCCGCTCCTATCGCGTGGGGCGCAACACGATCTGGACGCTCTACAAGAACCTGACGCCGCAGCTGTGGCGGCGCCACCGGGGCGCGATCCTGGCGGCGCAGTGGGCGCGCTTTGCCGACGCGCTGCGCGAGTGGCGCGGGGCAGAGGCGCGTGCTACGATGCGCGGACAGCTCGCCGGGCTGATCGGCCTGCCTTCGCTGCGCGCAGACCGGCAGCGGGTACAGGCGCTGCGCCGCGTGGACGAGGACTATCTCGAGTCGCTCCTGACCCCCCTGCCGCGGTAACGCGCCCCCCAGGTCCTCACCGCTTACGCGCGACCCAGACCATCTCCTTGCTGTCCGGGCCGAACGGCGACCCCGCAAAGTCGCCGTACAGCGCGTCAACCGCATACCCGCACAGCTCGAGCAGATGCTGCATCTCGTTGCGGTGGATGTAGCACAGCGTATAGCTCTTGTGCTGGCGCGCGATGACCGCACCCGCGTCGTCCACCCGCTCGTACACAAAGCGGACGTGGATCCGCTGGCGATAGGTATCGTAGGACTGGCTGTGCCAGACGATCACGCGCTGCCCGCTCAGCGGGTCGACGTACTCGTCGTCCAACTGGAGCGCCCCGCGCAGCGCCGAAGCGCTGATCTCGGCGATCCTCTGCAGGTTGGGGACGAAAAAGTTGATCGCCAGGCGCCCGCCCGCGATCAGGTGGGTGTGGATGTTGCGCAGCGCCGCCTTTTGATCGTCCGGCGTGAGCAGGTGGAGGAAAGAGCGCGCCGGGATGATCGCCAGGCCGAACCGCTGCTCCAGGGCAAAGGTCCGCATGTCGCCCTCGACCCACGTCACCGGCAGCCCGCCGATCGCATCGGCTTTTTCCCGGGCGCGCACCAGCATCCCCACGCTGCTGTCCACGCCCGTGATCGGCACGCCCGCGCGCGCGATCGGGATGGTCACCCGCCCCGTGCCGCATGCCAGCTCCAGGACCGGCAGGGCGGCTTGGCTCGCCAGCGCGGTGTAGAACTCGAGATCGCCGCGGTACTGTCCGTACTCCAGGTCATACGACTCGGCAAAGGCGTCGTACTCTGTCATCGGGCCTGCTCCTCGTCGCATGGGTCCTGCAGCGCGCCCGCCTCTCCCTCGACCTTGACCGAGGAGAGGCTCATCAGCTCGATCTTGCGCACGCGGTAGAGCGTGTCCTCCATCAAGCGCCGGTTGGCGGCGAGCAAGTCCCCCACCATGCCCATGATCAAGATCTGGACGCCGATGATCAGCAGGATCGCCGCCAAGATCAGCGACTGGACGTGTCCCGCGCCGGTCCCGGAGATGTAGAAGGCCAGAAAGCGCACGCCCAGGATCAGCCCGCCCGCCAGGAACAGCGCGGCGAGGAGCGTGAACGTCTTGAGGGGCTGGTAGGTCCAGTACAGGCGTAGGATGGTTGGGACCTGCCGGCGCAAGTACTGCCCCACCCCAGCGAAAAGGCGCGAGGGACGGGTCGGCGGATTGCTGCTCGTCGGGACCGTCGCGATCGTGATCGGCTTTTCGCCGCTCTGCATGATCGTCTCGAGCGTATAGGTGAAATTGGTGATGATGTTGAGCCGCAGCGCCGCCTCGCGGCTGTAGGCGCGGAATCCGCTCGTGACGTCGCCCACGTCGATGCCCGAGAGCGCGCTGACCGTGCGGCTGCCAAAGCCCTGCAGCAGGCGCTTGACCGGCGAAAAGTGCGCGACGGAGGACACGCCCCGGTCGCCGACCACCATGTCCGCCTCGCCGCGCAGGATCGGCTCCACCAAGCGCGGGATGTCGGCGCCCGGGTACTGCCCGTCGGCGTCGGTGTGGACGATCACGTCGGCGCCGAGGTGCAGGCAGGCATTGAGGCCCGCCGCGAAGGCCCGCGCCAAGCCACGGTTGCTGGTAAAGCGCACGACGTGGTCCACGCCGCAGCGACGCGCTACCGCGACCGTGTCGTCGGTGCTGCCATCGTCAATGATCAGCGTCTCGATCGCGTCGATGCCGTCGATCTGGCGCGGCAGCGCCGCGAGGGTGGCGGGCAGGGTCTTGGCCTCGTTGAGGCACGGGATCTGGATGATCAGCTTGGGCATGTAGCCTCTCTACTCCTGCCGCTAGCGCAACCGGCAGGAATCACTGCCGCCTGCGAATCCACAGCGGGTTCGTGTCTTGCGCTGGATGGCTGGTCAAGTCGGTGACCTCTCCTCCCTCCACGCTCACCAGGTAGATCTCGTTGTTCCCCTCCGCACTCGAAGCCACCGCCAGATGCGTCCCATCTGGCGACCACGCGAACGTGCCGACCGGTCCCTTGCCAGGCGTGAGGCTCACTGGCTCCTTCTTCCCCGGTTCGAGCAAGTACAGCTCCCAGTCACCGCTGCGATCGGACCGAAAGGCAATCCACTTGCCATCCGGCGACCACTGCGGGTCGCTGTCGATCGCCTTCTGCGACGTGAGATTGGTCACCTTGGAGCCGTCTGCCTGCATGACAAAGATGTCCATGTAGCCGTCTCGATCGGACTGGAAAGCGATCCTCTTGCCATCGGGTGACCACCACGGAGCAGCGCTCTGTGAGATCCCCTGCGTCAGGTCCGTCTCGGTGCGATCCGGGTAGGTGATCGCATACACGTCCGAGAGCCCGCCACGATTGGTCTGGTACAGCAGGACCGTCCCGTCTGGCGACCACGACGCGCCGATATCGCGCGAGGGATGGTAGGTCAACTGCTCGGGTTGGCTGCCGTCTGCACGGATCACACAGATGTCCATCTCGTGTTCCCCGCACAGGTACACCAATCGCTCCCCATCGGGCGACCACTGCGGATCCATCCCGCCAAGACCCTGGGCAGCGGTCACGTTGTGCAGATCCCCCCCACCTAGGTCGAGGGTGAACACGTCCGACCGGCCATCTGCCGTCAGGGTACAGGCCACGCGCTGGGCGACAGCCGACCAGCTCAAGCGCCCTTCGATCCGGTACGACGCGCTCGGTACGATCACCGCCCGAGTGTCGCCGCCGCTTGGCGAAACAGCGTATAGCCCCGGAGCGCCATCTCGCCTCGATACGAACAAGATCAGCTCGTCCCAATCCTGCGGGATGGCCTGGGCGGGCTGCAGCGGGCTGACGAGCGGAGAGACGAGCGGCGAGGAAGCGCCCCCCGGCCCAGCGGGCAGAGGGATCCCCGTCGGAGCGAGAACAGAGCCGGGGACCAAGGTCTGCGTGGGCGGCGCCGAGCTAGTCGACGCACACCCGACGACCAGCAACACAAGCAAACCGAACGCGACAAGGACACGCATCTTCATGGAATCTCCAGGTAGCAGGGCGATCACGCAATGGAGGCCACCAGAATGCTCTGATGGCCTCCAGAAAGGCGATTCGAGCGGAGCGCTACGGGGCAGTGTTGACCGTGTTAAAGCTGTACCCGTAGTCCAAGCCACTCCCCGACTTTTCCTCGTTCACGATGGCGACGATCGGCACGTCCGAGGTGATGACCGCCGCACCGTTAAAGCGGACAAAGGTGCCGTCGTTGTGCACATCGCCGGTGGTCGCAAGCCCACCCTCCCACGAGTTGAACACGCCATTGGCGGCAATCGGGTGGATCTTGGTGATCGACGTGTTGGTCGGGCTGCTGTAGGTGCCATCCGACGTGTACGTGATCGTCAAGGTGCCATCCGAATCGGACAGGTTCAAAACCGTGAGCGAGGTGTAGAACTTGTAAAAGTCGGCCTGGATGAGCGGGACCACGACCTTGCTCGTCGCGGTGGAAGCGTCGACGCAGTTATACGCCTCGGCATTCCCGCCATCGTTCTCCTGGTTCACCTTGGCGACGATCGGCCGGTCCGACTCGATCCGTGCCGTGCCAAAGAACCGGGTAAAGTCAGCCAGGTCGGTCAGTGCCGGGTCGGTCGTCGGAGAACCCCCAGGCCCATCGTAGCGGGTCAGCGCCTTGCCCGGGTCGATGGTAAAGGTCGCCGTGACCACCGTGCCGCGCAGCGCCTCCGGAAGCGAGTACACCGTGTCGGCATAGTACGTGATCTGGACTTCGGCTGGGTTGACCAGGTCTGGGTTAGCGATCGAGATGCTGGTGTACCACTTGTAGTGCCCGCGCAGGACGCTAGGGGCCACCAGCTCTGTCGAGCCAGACGGGAAACCGTTGTAGGTGAAGAGCTTGCGCTTGGCCTCGTTGTGCTCGTTCACCACGACCACGACCGGCTGGTCCGAGCTGACGACTGCCGCGCCGTTGAACCGACCGGCAAAGGTGCCGCTTGGCGCGCCCAGCGCGCTCTTGGACTTTTGGCTAAAGTTCTTCGACGTGAACTCGGGGATCGTCGCGCTGTCCGTCACGCCAGAGGCGCCGCCGAGGCCCGGATAGTACGCCACGTCCACGTTGGCGGTCCCCGTCCCCACGTTCTGGACGTAGAACTCGGTGTAGTAGCTGTACCAGTTGTACATGACCTCGGGCAGAGTTACTTGGATTGCCCCTTCGCTCGCCCCACTGTAGGACGAGAACGGCGGCGTCGAGTTCATCCCGCTCTGGCCTGGAGGCGCGGTCTGCTGGTTCACTACGACAGCCACAGGCTGATCCGAGCTTACGACGGCAGAGTAGACGCCGGCAAGCGTCGGATCGTCCGTGTACTGGACGACCGTCTGCTGGCCCCCGGCGGGAATGGTCAGGTTCTGGTCGGCGCCTGTGACGTACGTGCCCGACGTGTCATAGTACTTGACCACCACCGTCGCTTGCTCTGTCGAGCTAAGGTTCTGGATCATGTAGCTCGTGTACCACGGATAGTTGTACTGGGCGGATGCAAGGAGCGTCATCGTGAGCATAACGATGACCAATACGGGAATCAGCTTCTTCATAGGAACCCCCTTTGCGAGAGTAATGGAATGCGGGCCACCTTGAATCCCATTATACCCCAGCAACGCAGTACGGACAATACCCCGTTCGGATTATCTGGTGCCGCCGCGTCGCTGTACCCTCCCTCCCAGGCACAAACCCGACGCGCGTGCCGGAGCGACGCCCCTCTCAAGAAGACCTGGGGCGAAGCAGATAGGCAGCCGCTGCCCACAACAGCTCGTCACTGGTCTGCAGGATCCGGTACGCCACTGCCACGAGCAACCCCACCGACATCGGCAGCCAATGGCTGAGCAAGAGCCCGGTCGTGAGCTCCTTGACGCCAAGGCCGATCGGTACCACCGAGTTGAACAGCACGACCAGCGTCACCAGCGTCGCGATGCCGACGCCATTGGCCCAATCGAGCCCCACCCCCGGCACCAAGGCCCTGACGGTCCAGTAGAACGACGTTCCCCCGATCGTCCACACGAGCAGGTATACGAAGGACCAGAGCGCGATGTCGCCACGTCCGGGGAGCGCGATCTGGAGGTCTTGCTGCCAGCGCCGCCCCAAGCGCAGCGTCAACTCGACGAACGCCTGGGGCCGGATCAGGAGCAGCGCCGAGAACGCCAGGGCCACACCCCAGATCACGTACTCGAGCCATGCGCGGGCCCACGGGAACGCATAGAGTGGCTGGAACGCAACATACGTCCACGCCCCCGTTAGGCTCGTCACGCAGAACTCGAGGGCGATCGCGTTGATCACGAGCGTGGCTGTCACCTGCTCCTGGCGATACAGGTATGAACGCGTTCCCGAGTACCAGATCACCGACGGGATCTTGCGCGCCAGCATAGACACGCAGTACGCATAGAGATCCGCGCGCGCGCTGGCGGGGCTGCCAAGCCGAACCATGGTCAGCCGCCAGACCACCCACGTGCCACCATACGAAAGCACGTGACAGAGCACGGCGAGCGCCAGGTAAAGCGGGTTGAGCTGCCACTCGAACGTCCGCAGCGTGTCCCATTCGCGGGCGACGAGAACGACCAGTACTGCCAGCGATCCGAGCAGGAGCGCCGCAGCAAGCACGTTCCGACCCCATCGGTTGGTGTACTGCCGCAGCCGCTGGTAGATGGTCTCGATCAAGGCGCCTCGTCCTCCTTGCGCAGCACGCAGGCGATCTTGGTCACGACGAGTTCATTCAACAGCGGAACACGCGCCATGGCGTACAGCAGCCGCACGAGGAACAGACCACCCGGTCGGCTCTGCAGGAAATGGCGTCCGAACGGGAGCAGGCGCGCCTGCACGAGGCGCAGGCGGCTCCGCCTGACCATGGCCCAGAACTCGCGCAACGTGATCCGATTCAGGTCGGGCAGGCAGTCGTGCGCAGCCCACGATACCTGGGCAGAAGGGATGAACGTCTCGTTCAGCGCCCGCTTGGCCTCGACTTGCGCCGCCGCGCGCACCAGGTCCCGCTCCGAGAAGAAGAGATGAGGCCACGGAAAGTCGATCCACCCATCCAGGTGCGGACCCCACGGGCTGTAGAAGGGGGGAAAGTGCAGCAGCAGCAGTCCCCCGGGTCGTAGCACGCGCCAGCACTCGTCCAGCATTGCCCCGGGTTCGGCGACGTGCTCGAACGTGTTGATCGCCGTCACAACGTCGCACGAATTGCTGGCAAGTGGCAGCAGGGCCCCGTCTCCCACGAGCCCTCGCACGTCCAGCCCGCGCGATGACGATAGGCGCAGCGTCTCCCGCACGCTCTTGGCGCGCAGGTCGACCGCCACCACCCCGGCAGCGCCCTGCTCGGCAAGGAACGAGGTCTTGCCGCCCAGCCCGCAGCCAACGTCGAGCACGAGCTTGCCCTCTAGATCCCAGTAGGGGGCAAAGTCCTCGTACGTGCGCCCGATCTCGTTGCACTCCCATACCTGGCAGTCCAGCACCGTGCGCTTGGCGCGCGTCAGTTCCCGGTGCACCGGGTCTGTCGGAAAGCGCGCATTGAGCGCCAGGATGCATCGCACTGCCAACCGTCCCACGCGGTCCTCCTGTCACGCCGGTCGAGCGACGATGATCATCGAGTTGCCTTCTCGCTGCTCGCTCCGCACGTCCAGGTAGCCGAACAGGATGGCGAGTGGGAACGTGAGCAGGGCTGCCGCGGCTCTCCACGCCGGTCGCCGCCAACAGAGATAGTTGAGCTCGAAGGCCAACTCGCCCGCCAGTCCGAACCCCCAGGTTAGCGAACGCACCTCGAACCCCGCCTGGGACAGTCTAGCCTCGATCTCGCCCAGCGTGTACTCGTCGCGTACGTGGTCCGACACGGTGTGCTGTCTGAACGCCGGGAACGCGCGCTTTTGCATCTGGTGCCGCAGCGGAAGATGCAGAACCAGGACACCATCCTGGGACAGCGCGCCGCGCCACACCGCCAACGACCCCTGATCGTCCGCGACGTGCTCGAGCGCGTCGATGCTCAGGATCAGGTCGTACCGCGTGTCGGGCACGAACTCCCCGATGTCGGCGACCTCAAAGCGCAGATTCGACAGCCCTAGCCCCGCCGCGATCCGCTGGTTCTTCAACACCGTCACACGATCAACGTCCACCCCCAGCAAACGGTAGTCGGGATGGCGACGCGCCAATCGGAACAGGACGTACCCGTGTCCGCAGCCCGCATCCAGGATCCGCGCGTCCGGCGGCAGAGCAAGCTTGGTCAACGCGATCGCCACGTGGGCGTTGCTGATCCGGCTGTGCATGCCCAGCGGGCCGAGCATCGCCACGAACAGCCTGATCAGCGGGTTTCGGTAGGATCGCCACTGCTCGCGCCCCAGCCACAGAAAGTCCAGGAATGGTATCACCCTCTCACCTCCCGCGCTGCCCGCCACAAACCACGTAGCTTGGCGCGCGTGATGCGCCAGCTCAGCACGGCGAGCGCCAGGTCGCGGCGCACGATCAGGTCGGAGAGCGGATCGAAGGTCAGGCGATACGCTGTGCGCACGAATGAGCGCCACGGCTGCGCCCTGTTACGCCGTCGCACGACATACGCCGCCACGCACCAGGCGACCATGGTTCGCGTCAGGCTCGCCACGTCATCCGTGCGTTGATGATAGACGCGCGCAGCGGGCAGGTACCGCATGCGGTATCCCGCCGCACGCATGCGCAAACCCATGTCGACGTCCTCTCCATTGGTGCGCAAGGATGCGTCAAACCCTCCCACCTCGCGCAGACAGTCGAGCCGCCAGGACATACATAGCCCATACAGGAACCAGACCTCCCGTGCTCTGGCGCCGTGGCTCTGTGTCGCGTGCGCCACGCGCCAGCGGTCGGCGATCGAATGCACATTGGATTCGATGCCCTGTCCGCCAACGCCCGCCACGTCAGGCGCATCATAGCTGCCGAGCAGCGTCTCGACCAACGATCGGTCTGCCATCGCATCGACGTCGACGTAGACCAGCACGTCCCCGGTGGCCTGCTCGATCGCCGTGTTGCGCGCGTTCGACAGCCCCAGGTTCCGCTCGTGCTGGACCAACCGCACCGGGTAGCGGCGGATGATCGCTGCGCTGTCATCGGTCGATCCATCATCGACGACCAGGATCTCGTCGGGCGGGCGCGTCTGCTTCAGGACCGACTCGATCGCGCGCGCCACATAGCGCGCGCCATTGTAGCACGGGATCGCGACCGTCACCCGCATCGCCAACTGCCTCTCCTCACAGCTCGTACACCCGCACAAAGTCGTGCACCAACACGTCCCAGTAGTATCTCTCCGCTCGCTGCAGCGCCGCCTCAGCCATGTGCCGCCGGTCGACCGAACCCGTCACGACGCGCAGGATCCCCTCAGCCAGCGCGCCGGCATCCCCAGGACGCACGAGCACGCCCGCCTGTCCCACGATCTCGCGCCTGTCGCCCACATCTCCTGCGACAACCGGTGTCCCAACCGCCATGCTCTCAAAGACCTTGAGCGGCGAGCGCGAACGCGCCGTCAGGTCATCGTGTACTGGCTCCACCGACACGTCCGCCATCTTGTAGTAAAGGGGCACAGCCTCCGGTTCGACTCGTCCGGCGAGACGCACTTGCCCGCCGATCCCCATCTCGTCCACCCGCGCCCGCAAGACATCATAGTCCTCGCCGCCCCCGACAAGCAGCAGCCGCGCGGCGGGCTCCTGACGGTACACCTCCTGGAAGGCCCCGAGGAGTAGATCGACGGGATGGTTGGACAGGCTCAGGCTGCCGACATATAGGATCACCGGGCAGCCCTCAAACCCCAATTCCCGGCGCAGCGCCCTGGCGTCCGCCTCCGTCACGCCGGCAAACCTGCCCCGATCGATGCCGTTGGGGACGTACAGCACCCGCTCCGCGGGGACGCCATACCCGACGTTGCGCTCGACATTGTAGTGCGTGTGCGCTGTGACCCCACGCGCGAGACGGGGCAGACGGGTCTCGAAGGCGCTCATCACGGTCCTCTGCCAGCGCGCCGAGTAACGGTTGAACACCGTCTCATAGTCATCGCTGTCGAGGTAGAAAGGCTTCCAGCGCAGCGCCCGGGCCAAGAGCGCGACCGCACCGTTGATCGGCTGTGCCTTGCACACCTGGTAGGCATCGGTCCGCGCCCTCACAGCCAGCGCAGACATGCGCCACGTGGTCGCAGCGACCGTCCTCAGCAGCTCCCACGGTCCAAGGTACGTCTTGCGGTTGCCCGACTTGCGCACATGCATCTGCCCCACATAGACGACCTCGACCCCTTCCCGGCAGAAACGCTGTTCGGCCACAGTGTCGAATGCCGGGTGCGGCGCCAGTATGCGCACCTGGTGCCCCAATCGGACAAGTTCCTTGGCCAATGGGTAGTGTCGCCCGATCGACGAGGAGCCCCCCAACCCCTGGGTGAGCAAGAATGTGATGCGCATCGACGCCACTCTCCAGCACCGAACTCAGAACGGGAACGCCTGGACCAGCTCGGTGTGATCAGCCGTCCATTCGCAGAGACGCAGCACGATCTCTCGCCCAGTACAGGATGGCTTCCAGCCCCAACCGCGCCGCGCCCGATCGCAGTCCGTCACAAAGTAGGGGATGTCATAGGGTCGTTCCTGCTCCTCTCGCCCGACTTGTACCGTACGTCCCAGGAAAGCCTCGCACAGTGCCGTCATCTCGCGCAGCGACAGCGCACCCTGCACACCGCCCCCCACGTTCGTCACCCGATCGGTCGGGTTGTGCGGGTCCCGCATCTGCATCAGGACCAGGTCGGCGACGTCCTCGGCCAAGACGCAGTCGCGCACCTGTTTGCCGCTCCCGCCATAGCCGATGTACGTGAGCGGGCGACCCAGCAGGCACGAGTAGACCCAGAAGGCTAGGATGCCCTGGTCGGCCCGGCCAAACTGCCCCGGACCGCCGATCACGCCGCAGCGGTTCACGCGGACGGGAAAGCCAAACGCCTCCCCATACTCCAGGGCCAGTACCTCGGAAGCCAGCTTGGTGGCGCCATACAGCGAGATCGGCGCCGCTGTCGAGAACGACTCCGAGACGCCCCGCTCCGAGAACCCGGCGACCTGATCCTGAGCATCTGGATCGGGCTCGAAACGCGTCACTCCCTCCCGCAGCGGGACACGCCGCAACGCCTCGATCGAGTACACGCGGCTGGAGCTCAGCAGTACCAGCCCTGCATTCCTCTGCCGGCAGTACTCCAAGATATGCGCCGTACCCAGCAGGTTGTGCTCCACCAGGCGCCGCGACGTGTTCTGACCCTCCCGGTCCAATCCAGCCATGACCGCCGGGTTGGCGGCGCAGTCGATCACCCAGTCCATCGCGCCTGGCAGAGCCTCGACATCCGAAGCGAGACGGATGTCTCCGTGGGCGACCCGCACTCCCAGATCCTGCAGCGGCTGCAGGTTCGTCTCGCTTCCCCGCCGCGCCAGGCTGTCGATCCCGTACACTGACACGCCTGGCACAGACTCGACCAGGCGCCGGGCGATGCGCGATCCCACATATCCGCATATCCCGGTGATCAGGACTCTCATGACACACCCCGTGCGTGCCAGCCCGCGACGATTTCGCTCAAGATCTGCTCCAGAGAGACCGTGATATCCCACCCCGGGTAGTGCGTCCGCGCCTTGGTCAGATCCGAGATGTAGCAGACGTGATCCCCTTCGCGCGGCTTGTCCACGTACTCGTAGCGCATGGGCTTTCCGGTGAGGCGCTCGACCATGTCGAACGCCTCAAGGATCGAGCACGAGTTCGCGCGCCCTCCCCCGATGTTGTACACCTCGCCGGGGCGCGGCTTGGCAGCAAAGGCAGCGATGAACCGCGCCACGTCCAGCGAGTGAATGTTATCGCGCACCTGCTTGCCCTTGTACCCCAGGACGCGGTAGACGCGTTCCTCCACGTTGACCTTGACCAGGTAGCTCAGGAACCCGTGGAGTTCAACGCCCGAGTGATGCGGGCCCGTCAGGCAGCCGCCGCGCAAGCAGCAGGTCTTCATGCCAAAGTATCGCCCATACTCCTGCACCATCACGTCCGCCGCCAGCTTGGACGCGCCGAACAGCGAGTGCTTGCACTGATCGATCGACAGCGTCTCGGGGATGCCGTTGGCATAAGCCTCGTCCGCATAGTCCCACCGCGTCGGCAGTTCCCGAAGGCGGATGCGGTTCGGCGCGTCTCCGTAGACCTTGTTGGTCGACATGTGGACAAACACGGCGTCGGGCGCGTATCGACGCGTCGCCTCGAGTAGGTTGAGCGTCCCCACCGCATTGACCTCGAAATCGTCGAACGGCCTCGACGCCGCCAAGTCGTGGCTGGGCTGAGCGGCAGCGTGGACGATCAGGTCAGGCGCCCACTCCTGCACACATTGCAGGACCTGCGCCCGGTCGCGTACGTCGACGTCGTGATGCTGGAAGGTGGGATAGCGCGCGACTAGGCGCGCCTGATTCCACCGCGTGTCGCCCTGCGGTCCGAAAAAGTCAGCACGCATGTTGTTGTCGATGCCGTACACCTCGTGCCCTGCAGCGCTAAAGTACTCGACCACCTGCCCGCCGATCAGACCGCTCGAACCCGTAATCAGAAGCTTCATCATCTCAATCTCTTATCCAATGCATCGTCATCCCTGCCCAGTCCCTGGGCGAAAGGCCACGCATGGGTCGGGAACAGGATCACTCTGACGACTTCCGATGCATCAGGATCACCGAGAGAAGGCTCACGACCGATCGCATCACACGCCTGACATCGTCTGGCGTGCGCATGTTCCGCAGCGTGCGCCAAAAGTAAGCCGGGCGAAAGTGGAACTCGCGATACGCGCGCGAGAGGATGTGCCGCAGGTCCTCACGCTCCAGCCCAGCCATCTTGACCACCGGTCCGAATGTCATGTCGTACTCGTGCCACTCCCGCGCGACAATCTGCCCGGCAGCAACCGCCTCGGCATACATGGTCGTGCCCGGATAGGGCATGCAGATCGAGAACTGGACCATGTCAGGGTTCAGCTCTTTGGCCAGAGCCAATGTCTGCTCCACGGTCTCGGGCGTATCCCCGGGAAAGCCAAACATGAACCCACCCAGAGCCATGATGCCGACCTGTTGCGTCAGCTTGAAACTGCGTCGTACCTGCTCGAGCGTATAGCCCTTGCGGATCTGCTTGAGTATCTCGGGCGATCCCGACTCGACGCCGTAGCGGATCAGCTTGCATCCAGCGGCCTTCATCTCGACCAGCATCTCACGGTCCACGTTATCGACGCGTCCATTGCAGGTCCAGAGGAGGTCTATCTTGCGGTCGCGCAGCTCCTGGCAGAACTCGATCACGCGCGCCTTGTTGGTCGTGAACGTGCCGTCGTCCAGGTTCACTTCGCGAATGCCGTGCCTATCGATCTCGTACTCGAGCTCCTGAATCACGTTGCCGACGCTCCGGAAACGCTGCCTGTGCCCGTACATCGCGTTCGGCCACAGACAGAACGTGCAGTGGTAGGGACATCCCCGCGAAGTCATGACGTTCATGAAGGGCAGTCGCGAGTACCACGCCTCGTGATAGCGCTCAAAGGGCACCGTATCGCGATCGGGAAAGGGGAGTGCGTCGAGGTCCTGCCATAGCTCCGCAGGTCCTGTGTCCACGATCTCGCCATCGCGGCGGAAGGCGATCCCCGGTATCTGTGACAGGTCATCCAGGCTGTTCAGCACGCGCGCGATCTTGGTGTCGAACTCTTGCTTGAGCACAATGTCCAGGGCATCGCAGTCGCGCAAGACCTCGAGGGGAAAGACGGTCACGTGAGGGCCCCCCGCAAGCATGGTCGCGCCACCGCCCCGCTCCTTCATGACCGCGATGTCCTTCAGGTCATACTCGATCGAGGGCGTCGTCGTCTCCATAAAGATCGCGTCCGGATGGAGCGAGGCGATGCGCGCCCACGTCTGCTCGGGAGTGAGATCCGCCATCACGGAATCGATATAGTGCACCTCGTGCCCGGCTTGCGTTAGTTGCGCGGCCGAGTAGCCAAGGAAGAGCGGATACTGCAGGTACTTGTCCCCGCGGCGCTTGATGATCCGGTTCTGCGAGCGCGTGCCGTATCCCTTCCCCGGCCAGGGCGGGTTGATGATCAGGACTCTCAACTGCCAATCCTCCTATACTGCCGCCGTGCGTCGCCTTCGCGGCAGCGTCTCAGCGCACTGGATTATGACCTGGCGACAGGCGGCGTCTCTGCCTCGACAGGAACGACGCTAGGCAGACCCAGCACTTCGAGCAGGTAGGACTGCATGCGCTGCCCTAGATGCCGCGGCGTGTACTGCGCTGCGTATACCTGCCTTCCCTGATCAGCCAGGCGCTGCCTTAACAAGGGGTCATCCCGCAGAGCCAGGACCCCAGCGGCCAGAGCCTCGGGGTCCGCCCGGTTGACCAGGTAGACGTGCTCGCCGTGGCGCAGGGTTGCGCGGACCGTCGGCGCGTCTCCAGTCAGGACCGGCTTGCCCATCGCCAGGCCTTCGTAGATCTTGTTCTGGACTGTCATCACCGACTGCGGTGTCGTGCCGAACGCCCCCAAGCACACGTCCGCATCGGCAACGCGCGCCAACAACTCGGCCCTCTCAAGCCACTCCACAAAGCGTACGTTGGAGAGACCGTACTCGCGCACCCGTTCGACCGCCAGTTCTAGGTCCGGCCCCTGCCCGATCAACTCGAACTGGATCGAAGGCTGGTCGGCGAGCAGGCGGGCTGCCTCGACGATGTACGCCACGCCGTGGTTCGGGATGAACGTGCCATAGTATACGACCCGGAAAGGATCGCCCCCCTCGACCCGTCTGCCCGCTGCCGGCCTAAACACCTGGTCGTCCGCGCCGGTCGGCACGAGACGAAATCGGCGTGCGGCGATCCCAAAGGTGGCCCCGTACCACTCCACGTATGCCTCGGTGTCGGCGATCAGCAGGTCTGGCAGCAGGTATGCTGCCCTCTCAAGGCCATACAGCAGCCGCCCGCTGACCGGGTGACGGCGCGTCAGTCCACGTTCGGTCGCGATCAGATACAGCGACATGAACACGTCCAGCACGAGCGGCTTGCGCCGGAGCCAGGTCAGCAGCCGGGCCACAACGACGTCCAACTGGCCCGGATAGCCCAACACCATCACGTCGTAGGCCCCGACCTGGCGGTAGCGACGCAGGAGCTGCCAGTAGGTGCAAAACAGGCGCTTCACAAAGCTGCCCCCTGCCCACCCACCGCTGGCGATCTGCACGCGGTCGTCGATCCCGCGCCACAGCTGCGCGTGGCACTCGATCACCTCCACGCTATTGCGGCGCAGGCCCTCGATCATGGTCTGGTTGCGCGAGTACTCGTCTCGATAGGTGCCAAAGTAGCATACGCGCAGCGGACTGCGTACGCGCAGCGGACTGCGTACGCGCAGCGGGTGGTCTACTCGACCGTCAGGCACGCCGCTTCTCCTGCGCCGGCGATCTCTAGCCAGCCATCCTCCCAGCGCCACGCCGTCCCCTCGGGGAGCCGAGATCCGTCGTTTGCGGTCAGGTTTCCCGGGTGCTCGCGCCACGCGAGGCGAGCCTCTCCCTCACCTGTCAGGCACACCGTCGCACCTCCACCTGCCGGCAGCCATACTGCCAGCATCTCGCCCTGGGTCCGCAGGTCCCCAGACGCGATCTCGTCCCCTGTCGCGTTGTGTAGCAACCGCAGCGCCCCACCACCGCCCGACAGCTCGACCTCAAAGCCAAGCAGAACGTCCGCAGAGCGCAGTTCTCGGACTTTGGGCACCCCGGAGGCCCAGGCATCAAAGAGCCACACACTTGCCAGATCGAGCGCGTCCCTGCCATCCGCCAGATGGAGCACCTGCGACGCCGGCCCCATCGTTCGCGACGGCAGCAGCTCGAGCTCATCCACCTGCGCTGGAGCGCGCGACCACGCCAGGAGCACTGGCTCGCCCGCCTGCTCCCGCCACAGAGCGCCGTCGCCCTCCTGGACGAGCCCCTGCAAGTGCCAGGCGAGCGCCGCACGCGTGCGGCTCGCTGTTCCATCTACTGCGTCGACAAGCACGATCGGCCCGTCGTGCCAAAAGTAAACTGTGCGCTCGTGCCGCTGCCCCTGCCAGTCCTCGATCGCAACGCGGGCGAGATCCAGAGGACCCAAGGTCTCGAAGCGGATCACGTCGGCATGGTGTGGCGGGTCTTGCGCCCAGGGCCCCCCGATCCCGAGCAGCGCATACACCACCGCCGACATCCCCGTACGCGATACCAGCAGCCCGTTCAGGTTCTCCCGGGGCATGCGCTTATCCCGGAAGGCGCTTCGTCCAATCGGCAGCCAGCTGAACGACGTTCCCCAGTCCGGTTCAACGACGAGCGGTCGCCCGTCGTACAGCAGCGTGACCGTGTTGGTCGCCTTGTAGCGATGCCAACCGCTGAACCGCAGGTTCAACAGCAGGTAGCGGCTCTCCGCCGTCCAGCCATCACGGAACACGACCTTGTCCGGTGCCAACGGACCTACCTGCGTCGGCAAGCCAGAGTCCCCGTAGATCAGGCACGAACCGACGTCCGGCGATCGCCCCACGGTCTGCACCGCGCGCTCTACGCCCGGTTGCGCGCCAACAGGTGCGTCATGGGCCTCTACCCAGTCCAGCGATCGGGCGCTCCACCAGATGTACCGCGGATCGCCCAACAGCGCTGCCCCCAGGTAGGCGGACGATGCCGGGGTAACCAGCAGCGGGTGATTATACCCCAAAGGAGCCCCATCGGGCAAGCCCTGGAGGAGCAGCCACTCGAAGGACAACGCCCGGTTGCGCAGCTGGGGCTGAGCCGCTCCGCCCTGCTGGGACCAGTAGATGCTCTGAAAGAACGCATTCTCGATCCACTCCGGCTGGTAAAAGAGGGCGTCGTCCGTGTTCCGAAAGCGCTCCGCCCATCCTCTCTGGTATCGGCTCAGGTAGCTCTGGTTCTGGCTGGACAGGGATCCGTCGGTCAGCGAATACGCCTCGAGGAGGGAGAGGAGCCCAGCGCCGTTCTCCTGATTCTCGTAGGGCCCCTCGGGCAGGTAGGCGAATGCCAGCGCATACAGCCAATCCACCCACTCCACCGTCAGGGCCCGCTGGTTGATCTCGGTGAACCACTGCCGCACGACGTCCTGCTCCTCGGCGGCGAACAGATCGGGGAACGCCGCCAGGACCTCGCCATAGTAGTAGGCGCGGAGGGCGGCAAGGTACTGGCCATACTTGACGCTGTGCGCGGGGGCGGTGTACTCAGCGCCCTGCGCCTCCTCCAGGATCGCGCTGCGGAACAACTCGGCCCACGCCCGATCCTGCGTGCCGAGGGCCAGCATGCCGTACTCGGGCGCATCCTTGTCGGGGTTCGCAGCTACGCGCGCCAGCAGCCGTGCAAAGGTCTGCTCCCCATCGGGGCGCGCCGCATCCAGCGTTCCCGCGCCACAGATGAACGGCTCCTCAGGCGATACACCCGGCAGGACCGTCGCATCCGGCGCGTAAAAGCTCCGCTGGTACGCCCGTCCCAGGAGCCCCAGCCCGACGAGGCCCACGACCAGAGCCACGAGCGCAACCTGCCACACCGCCACAGACAGGGCCGCCCGCGCCGGTGCCCCTGCCCCCACGCCCTGGCGCAGACTGCGACGCTGCCACGCACTGACTAGGATGAGCAGCCCCGTGAAACCTGCGAGCGCCAGGCCCTGCAGCGCGGCAAAGAACTCCTCCTCCGCGAATCGCCCTTCCACCTGCGCGACAGCGATCGGGAGCGTGCCCCCCACCACGGTGGCGAACGCGAGCCAGATCACCTGCTTGATCCAGGGCCCTGATAGCAGCGCCGCCGAGAGCGCCACCCACGCGATATAGAACAGGCACACCGTTGCCCAGGCAGCCCAGGCCTGGCGGCTCACGCCGTACACAAAGGCGGCGACTGCACCCAAGGCTGCTGCGGCAACCAGGCGCCGGGGCATGGCCCAGCGCCCCTTGGCGATCCGTGTGCTGCCAGTCCAGTGTACGCCCACGAGCACGCCTATCACGAGCGTACAGCGCGCGAGCGTCATCGGGAGCGAGAATCGCTCCCCGGCAGCTAGCCACACCCCTTCCAGGTACGCGACGACGACGAACCCCAAAAGGAACGGCAAGCGCCGCCACATGCAGCCCCAAGGACAGCTCTTCGACGGGGCCATCACGGGCACGCCGCCTCGAGCAGCTCAAACACCCATGCCTCCCCGCTGTTGTGCAGAGGCGCAAAGGCATCGCTTGCAAGCAGCTCCTCTGCCGTAAAGAGCGCCGATGGCACGGGCTGCCAATCGCGCATCCGACCCTCACCCACGTACAGGTGCGTGATCCCCTGCTGACAGATCAGGGATACCCCCTCAGCAGAGACAACCGGTGTCTCTTCCAGTGCCCGAACCAGGTCGATGGCGCGACGGCTGTACCCTGGGTCGCGCGGCTGCTCGTTGAGCAGGGCATACTCGGGCGGCATGGTGTTCGCACGCCCGGCGAGCAAGGGCAGCCACCACCCAGCATCGTAGCCAATCGCAGTGTAGCCCTCATAGATCATGAAGCCATTGACCAGGAAGCGGGCGTCGCTCGGCGCGTTCTCGCGGATCCACGCCATGGCCTCTAGGTCGGATTGCGTGACGAGGTCCCTGCGCGGGGCATCGAGCCGTATGGAGCGATATGCGCCAAGCAGCGCAACCAACGCGATCAAGCTGACGGCGACAGCGCGACCCATCTGCGGCAGGCGCGGGCAGACGAGCCGCGCCGACTCTACTCCGAGCCACGCGACCACGATGCTGGCGGGCACATAGACCGAGATGGTCGCGGCGAATGCTGTAAGGTGCTGAGTGCCAGGCAGACCAGCCCATCGCGCAACGTTGAGCACAAACAGCCCCGTGGCCCACAGGCCAATCACCAGTGGCGCAGGCCTCCTGCGCGCAGCAGCCCACACCACAGCGAAGCCGGCAAGGACCAGGAGGGGCAGCGGTACTTGGTTCCCGAGCTCGGCCCACTGCTTCAGCTCCGTCCGCGCAGCCTCTACCGCGCCGGTGTGCTCCGCCGCAGCGACGACCGCGTCCGCGAGACGGCTCTCGGAGATGTGCAGGCCCCATGGGATCAGGAGCGCGACCGTCGCCACGGCGACAAGCGCCACCCGCCCGACCTGGCGCGCGCAATGCGCCCAACCCAACCGCCGGTCCCCCACGCACTGGACGACCACGAGCGCCGCAGCAAAAGCCGCAAAGTAGTAGGGCACGCGATAGTAGGCCAAGGCCTGACCTGCGCCACACAGTGCGATCAAGGCCAACAACCTAGGAGACAAGCGGTCTGCGTCGAGCGCGCGCCACAGCAGCCACCCGCCAATGGGCAGCAGCACGAGTCCTGCCAGCTGCGGATAGCGCCCCCAGTTGGCGTACACCATGGGCGTCGTCGTCAGCAGCCCGCTTACCAGCACGGCGAGTATGCCCGCCCAGCGTCCCCCCACGCGCTTCCCCAGTGGATACAGCGCGAGCGCCGCCAGTGCATTGAGCATCTGCCCGACCCAGATCACGGACGGGATCGCGCCGAGCCCGCTCAGCCAGTGGAACGCAGCGGCGTTCGCGTGGAACCCAAAGTGCATCGTGAGGGTCGTGTAGGGCGCATAGGGCTCCCAGGACTCGAACAGCCCGCCGTGGTCCAGCATCAGCTGCACCATCACCGTGTGCTGCACCGAGTCCGCCCAGCGTGGGACCAGCATGTCCCGCGTCACCCACACCCGCACACCTACCACCAGCAGGGACACGAACGCAAGCACTGCGGGCGACGGGTACGCCCGGATCGCCCGCCACGCCCCACGCAGCGTCGGTATGCGCAGCCGTCCCTGCCGCCAATCCAGCCAGACGCGTACGGCGATCGCGAGCGCCGACGCCGCCAGCAGTCCGACCACAGCCCCCCGATTCAGTCGCAGCCCAGTCAGGGTCGCGTACACCAGCAAGACATAGACCGCCACGCTCGTGCACAGCGCCGTGATCGTGCGCTCGATCCAGTCCCCGTCACGCAGGAGCCAGACTACCAACGCGCCGCCGGGCAAGAGGTAGAAGGGCAGGGTCAGCAGCAGTCGACCGAGCGACCGCAGGCCAAAGCCGGATACCTGGCGCGCCAGGTCCTTGACGATCGACGCGCTGCGATAGTGCAGCTGGTAGGCGAGCCGCCAATCGGGCACCGTCTCTCCATCCAGCCACAGCGTATGCCAAGGCGAGGTCATCGTCGAGTAGGGCACGACCACTGGAGAAGCCGCCGTCGCGCCAGGCGCCTCCAGGTGGAGGTAGAGCGACACACCGTTCGCGTCTTCCTGAAGCGGCACCGGGAACTGGACGTACGCCGGCGCCCCGCTGGGGCTGACCGTAGCCGTCACCAGAGCCAGGTCCACGTCGCTCTCGGCGCTCGCACGGAGGTGGAGCACGACCTCGTGCGCCGCATCCTCGGCAGTGAGCAGCACGCCGATCCCATCGAGCCCGGCGTGATGGCCCAAGAAGGTCTGTCCTACCGCCCGCTCGCCGTACAGCGCGTACGAGCCAGTGTCCTCGTCGTCCAGCGGCATCGTGTCCGTGAACCGAGCGAGGCGCGCGCATCCCGGTAAAAGGAGGGCAAGAACCGGCAGCGCGATCCACAGCGCCCGGCGATGGCGCCTCATCTGTCTCTGTCTCGGCAATTCAGACCGCCTCCGTTCCACTCACCCTGCGACCCCCTGGCGCCGTCGATGGGCCCGCAGCTGCGCCAGCGGATCGCCCAGAGGTGCGAGGGGGACGCGGCGCCCGGTCGCCTGGATCGCACGCCGCTTGCGGAGGCAGGACCGCAGCCCCGCCCACGCCGCGAGCCTGCCGCGCAGGGGATGGACATCGCCGTGCAAGAGTGCGTACCCCCAGGCTGCTGTGTCATAGACGGCGATCAGGAGCAGGGCGGCGAGCCAGTCGGGCCACGGGTAGTTCTTGATCAGCGTCCAGACCTTGTTGCGGCCCAGGTGATATCCCTTGAAGGGCGAGCCCTCGCCCCCCGTGCTCGAGTGACGGTGCAGCACCTGCGCGGCGGGGACGTACAAGCAGCGCCACCCGGCGCGCCGCGCGCGCCAGGCGAGGTCGGCGTCCTCATAGTAGGCGAAATAGTCCTCGTCGAACAGCCCGACCTGCTCGAGCATCGCGCGCCGGTAGAGCGCTGCACCCGCACACGGGCCAAAGACCTCGTACGGCGTGTGCTCTTGCCGGTCGCGCTCCCCGCTGCGCCGGTTCCAGGCGATCCCGGCGCGATCGACCTCCAGGCCACACGCATCCACCACCGTCGGGTCGTTCGCACGCAGCATCCGCGAGGCGCACATGCCCACCTCGGGCGCGCGCCCGATCGCCTCGACCAGTGCAGAGAGCCAGCCCGGCGACGGTTCCGCGTCGTTGTTGAGGGTCGCCACGTACGCGCCCTCGGTTGCCCGGATCGCAGCGTTGTTTCCCCCGGCAAAGCCGAGGTTGCGCTCGAGGCGGATCACGCGCACCGTCGCATAGGTCGACGCCACCCACTCGGCAGTGCCATCCGTCGACCCGTTGTCCACGACGACGACCTCACGGTCGGCATAGTCCTGGGCGAGGGTGAGAGGGATGCAGCGCTCGAGCAGGCGCCGCCCGTTCCAGCTGACAATGATGACCGATACGTTTGCCATGGCAGGGATAGCACACTCGTTCAGGCGTGTCAAGCTATGCCGTGCCGAACTGGCGGTCGCCTGCATCGCCCAGCCCGGGCACGATGTAACCGATCTCGTTCAGATGGCTGTCGACCGCAGCGAGATGGATCGGCACGTCCGGGTGCGCACTCGAGAGGGCCTGGATCCCCTCCGGCGCGGCGATGATGCCGATGTACTTGATCCGCCTCGCCCCCCAGCGCTTGAGGATGTTGACGGTCTCGACCGCCGTGCCCCCCGTCGCCAGCATCGGGTCGAGGACCAGGCAGACCTGGACGGTGGGATCGACCGGCAGCTTGTTATAGTAGGACACCGGATGGAGTGTGCGCTCGTCGCGGTACAAGCCAATGTGCCACACCTCGGCGCCAGGCATCATCTCCCAGATCCCCTCGACCATGCCTAGCCCGGCGCGCAGCACCGGGACGAGGCCGATCTTTTCGGTCAGCACGTACCCTTCGGTCGCCCCCATCGGCGTCTGTACCGGCTTGGCGCCCAGCGCCAGGTCCTGCGTCGCCTCGTACGCGAGCAGGATCGAGATCTCGCGGACCAGCTCGCGGAACTTTTTCGGCTCGGTGTTCACGTCGCGCAAGATGGTCAGCTTGTGGCGGATCAGGGCGTGGTGTGAGACGTATACGTTCTCCATGCGGCGCTCCCTCCAAAAAAGGGGTAGCGGCGGCGTGCTGCCGCTGCTACCCCTTTGCGATCAGCCGGGCTGCGCTAGAGGTCGAGCGCTGCCCACTGCTGGTACATCTTGAATCGCTGTGCCACGTCTTCCTTGGCTTCCTGCAGCAGCATCGCCGCACGTTCGGGATCCGTCCGCGTGAGCACGCGGAACCGGTTCTCCGAGTACATGTACTCCTCCAGCGGCAGGGTCGGCTCCTTCGAGTCGAGCTGCAGCGGGTTCTGGCCCTGTTCCCTGAGCCGTGGGTCGTAGCGGAACAGGATCCAGGCGCCCGAGTCCACCGACATCTTTTGGTAATTCATGCCCTCGGTCATATTGATGCCCTGGAGCTGGCAGTGCGAGTTGGCGATGATCAGCGACGGGCCATCGTAGGACTCGGCCTCGACGAAGGCGCGGACCGCCTGCGCCGGGTTCGCGCCCATGGAGATACGCGCGACATAGACCGAGCCATAGGTCATCGCCATCATGCCCAGGTCCTTCTTGCCCAGCGGCTTGCCCGCGGCGGCAAAGCGCGCCACGGCGCCGATCGGCGTGGCCTTGGACATCTGTCCGCCTGTGTTCGAATAGATCTCGGTGTCGAGCACCAGGATGTTGATGTTCCTGCCAGAGGCGAGTACGTGGTCCAAGCCGCCATACCCGATGTCGTAGGCCCATCCATCGCCGCCGACGGACCATACCGACTTTTGCACCAAGTAGTCGGCGATCGACAGCAACTGCTCGTGCCCGCCGCACGCCTGGAGCACCTTCTTGAGCGCTTCCACGCGTCCGCGCTGCAGCTCGATCCCCTCCGGCGTGCTCTGGTCGGCGCCCTTGATCGCGTCAAAGAGCGCGTGGTTGCTTGCGCACTGCTCGCACGTACACGCATAGACCTCGTCCAGCAGTTCCAGCGCATACTCCTGGAACTTGTCCGCCGTCAGGCGCATGCCGAGCCCGAGCTCAGCCGCGTCCTCAAAGAGCGAGTTGTTCCACGTCGGGCCTCGCCCATCCTCGCGCTTGGCGTAGGGCGTGGTGGGCATGTTGCCGCCAAAGATCGACGAGCATCCGGTAGCGTTGGCAATGATCGCCCGATCGCCAAACAGCTGCGAGAGCAGCTTGACGTACGGCGTCTCGCCACACCCGGCGCAGGCGCCCGAGAACTCGAAGAGCGGGCGCAGGAGCTGGCTGCCCTTGACCGTGTTCCGACGAAAGAGCGATGGATCGGTCTCGGGGATCTTGACAAAGTAGGCAAAGTTCTCGGCCTCGGCTTCGCGCAGTGGGGCCTGCGGATGCATGTTGATCGCGCGCGTCTCGGTCCGGTTCCCTTCGGCGTCGCGCTTGCGCCCTGGGCACGTGAACACGCACGCGCCACAGCCCGTGCAGTCCTCGGGCGCGACCTGTACCGTCCACTTGAGGCCCGCGTACTGCCGCCCCCGTGCGTCGATCGACTTGAAGGTCGGGGGCGCGTCGTCCAGGTACGAGGGCGCGTACGCCTTGACGCGGATCGCCGCGTGCGGGCAGACCAACGAGCACATCGCGCACTGGATACAGGCGTCGGGCTCCCACACCGGGATCTCGGTCGCCACGTTCCGCTTCTCGTACTGGGTCGTAGCGGTGGGATACGTGCCATCTACCGGCAGCTTGGAGACAGGCAGCTCATCGCCTCGCCCGGCAATGATCTCGCCCAGCACCTCGCGGACGAACTCGGGCGCGTCTTCGGGGACCGGCGGGCGCATGTGAATCTCGCTCGTCGCCTCGTCGGGCACGTTGACCTCGGCGACCTCAGCCACGCCGGTCTCGATCGCCTCATAGTTCATGTTGACCACGCGCTCGCCGTAGCGACCATAGGTCTTTTTCGCGAACTGCTTCATCAGTTCGATCGATTCAGCCTCCGGGAGGATGCCTGTCAGCTTGAAGAATGCAGCCTGCATGATCGTGTTGATCCGCACGCCCAGCCCAATCGCGTCCGCCTTGCTGTAGGCGTCGATCACGTAGAACTTGGCCTTCTTGTCGATCAGCTGCTGCTGTACCTCGCGCGGCAGGTGGTCCCACACCTCGTCTGCGCCATAGGGGCTGTTGAGCAGGAACGTGCCCCCTTCGACCAGCGGGCTGAGCATGTCGCGGCGCTCGAGGAAGCTAAAGTTGTGGCATGCCACAAACTCAGCCTGGTTGACCAAGTAGGTGCTGCGGATCGGGTCCTTGCCAAAGCGCAGGTGCGAGATGGTATAGGTCCCCGCCTTCTTGGAGTCGTACTCAAAGTAGCCCTGCGCCCAGTTCTCGGTCGCATCGCCAATGATCTTGATCGAGTTCTTGTTCGCGCCCACCGTCCCGTCCGAGCCGAGGCCCCAGAACATGGCGCGGTGCGTCCCTGCCGGTTCGGCATAGAACGTGGGGTCATAGTCCAAGCTCGTGAACGTGACGTCGTCTTCGATGCCCACCGTAAAGTGGTTCTTGGGCACATCCGCCTTGAGGTTGTCCAGCACGCCCTTGCACATGCCTGCGTGGAACTCGGCCGATCCGAGGCCATAGCGACCGCCGACGATGGTCGGATAGTCGCCCTCGAACTGGAACGTGCCATCGCCCATCGCCTCCCCGACAGCCGTGCGCACGTCGAGGTAGAGCGGCTCGCCCTGCGAACCGGGCTCCTTGGTGCGATCCAGTACCGCGATCTTGCGCACCGTCTTGGGAAGCGCCTCGATCAAGTGCTCGGTGGACCAGGGGCGGTACAGGCGCACCTTGACCAGGCCCACCTTTTCGCCCTTCCGCACCAGGTGCTGCACCGTTTCCTGCATCGCCTCGGCGCCAGAGCCCATCATCACCACGACGCGCTCTGCGTCCGGCGCGCCCACATAGTCAAACAAGTTGTACTGGCGCCCCGTCAGCCCTGCAAAGCGGTCCATGTACTTGAGCACGATCGCTGGAGTGGCGTCATAGTACTTGTTGACCGTTTCGCGTGCGGCGAAAAAGATGTCCGGGTTCTGCGCCGTGCCGCGCAGCACGGGGTTCTCCGGGCTCATGCCCCGCCCGCGGTGCGCCAGCACGTACTCATCCTCCACCATCGCCCGCAGGTCGTCGTGATCGAGCATCTCGACCTTCTGGACCTCGCTCGACGTCCGGAAGCCGTCGAAAAAGTGCACAAACGGCACGCGCGCCTCCAGGGAAGCTGCCGTCGCGATGCACGCCATGTCGATCACTTCCTGCCCATTGTTCGACGCGAGCAGACCGAACCCGGTCGCGCGCACCGCCATCACATCGCTGTGATCGCCAAAAATGGACAGCGCCTGAGCCGCCACGGACCGCGCCGACACGTGGAACACCGTTGGCAGCAGTTCGCCTGCGATCTTGTACATATTGGGGATCATCAAGAGCAGGCCCTGCGACGCCGTGAACGTCGTCGTCAGTGCGCCCGTCGCCAATGCACCGTGCACGGCGGCAGCTGCGCCCGCCTCCGACTGCATCTCCGTCACATTGGGCACGGTTCCCCAGATGTTCATCACGCCTTTGGCCGAAAGCTCGTCGGCCAATTCGCCCATCGAGGAAGAGGGCGTGATCGGATAGATCGCGATCACCTCGCTCAGCGCGTGTGCGATCGTCGCTGCGCCCGTGTTCGCGTCAATGGTTACCATCTCGCGAGCCATAAAACCGTTCCCCTTTCGTCTTTGAAGGCCTACCACCTCGCCACCAAGCACAAAACAAGGTTAGGTCAAGGACAGCGCTTTCCACCTAACCTCGCTCGTGAAAGTCACCGACTTGCCAAGCAGCAATTCTACCCCCATTCGGCCTGCTTGTCAAAGCCGACGGCGGAGAGAAGGTCCTGCTGCTCGTCCCCACGCGGGAGCGTAGGGACGAGAGCGCTGCGAAGAGGGCGGCTCGTCGCACAGCACGCCCCCCTCCTGAACCCGCGGGGCAGCGCCCGCTATTGGTTGAACCAGAGCTCGTACGTCTCCTCCCCGTACCGAATCGTCATCTCGCCCGACCCGAAGCGGCTGAACGCCCACGGGCTCTCGACCAATGGATAGCCGTGCAGCTGGATCGCCTGCCCTTCCACCGTGGGATCGATGTCCCAGCCCGTCACCAAGCGCCCGATGGAGGGCGAGAGGTAGGCGATCGTGTCCTCAGCGGACGTGACCTCTGCCGCGGAGAGGGCTGTGACGAACGCATCGAACGATCCCCAATCGGCCTGCCGCCCGCACTCGACGAGCCACGTGTTCTCAGGCGCATCACACAGCAGCTCGCGCCCCGCATAGGGGCCCTGATCGCCGATCCGCAGCCCCCCCTGGGAGTAGACGCCGACATAGCCAGCGCCCACGCGGGCAAAGGCCCAGTTGCCGGCATACCGCACCTCGTCAAAGCGCTCCTGCTCGAAGAAGCAGTGAGTCATCCACGCGTACTCGGTCAGGCGCCACGTAAGGGCCATCACGTTCTTGTGCTGGACGACGCGCGGGAGCGTGGTGTGCCCCGACCAGTAGTCGGGGCGCAGGCCCGAGCCCTCTCCGCTCGTGTGCGGGCACGACCAAAAGAGGACCACCTTGTTGCCCAGCGTCACTTGCGCGACGTGCGTCGACGACTCGTACTCGCCTTTGCGGTGATCCTGGAGCCCGGAGAGCATATAGTCGGGCGTGCGGTACACGATCATGTCGGCGCTGGGCGCCGTGCCGCGCAGCAGCCCCTGCCGCACTTTGGCCTCGACCACAGCCTCGCGATCGGTGGCAATGTCGGACAGGATTTTGGGCAGCCTGTACCGGCTGGTGGCGATTGTGACCGGCGCCATGCCGCTCGTCCCCTGGGTCAGGGATCCCGTGCCGTACAGCAGCCAGCACGTAGCCGAGGTGCCCTCGTAGTCGGGATACTTGACATAGATGCCATAGCTTCGACCGTGCGTCGTGCCAAAGACGCCCTCGAACGCATCCGCGGCGAGGTTATAGAAGGCATAGTCGAGCACCGCGCCCGCCATCTGGCGCAGCTTGTCGTCCTCATAGATCGCGAAATCGTACACGTTGACGATCGGCGCAATGCTGACCGGGTAGTACGAGTTCGAGTGCCACTCGTCAAACCCAAACCGCCCCCGCTGGCGGAGCCACTCGGTGATGTACATCCGGCCCTTGGTCGCGTGATACAGCCCCCGCTGCCGGCTGTTCGTGAACTCTTCGGTCGGGAACAGCTGCCCAGCCATCCACTCTGCCACGTGGAACAGCAGGCGATGGTTCTCGGAACCCATGTACATGACCGTGTCGCCGGGCTCGTCGACCCAGTACTTGAACCCCAGGACCGTGTCCTTCATGAGCGCGTTGACCTCGAGGCTCAAGCGCCGTTCCTCTCGCTCCCAGTACATGAGGCGCAGGATCCCCTGGATCACAAAATCCGCGCAGTCTTTGCGCGCTGCGATGAACGCACAGGTCTCGCGAATCACGCCCTCGTCCACCTGGTCATAGCGACCGAGCGCGTAGCGGGCGACCTCGGTCCAGATCGGACGTCGCTCTTGGTTTGCGGCATAGTGCTCCAGCACCAACCGCTTGCGCTCAGGCAAGCGATCGTACCCGGCGGGCGCGATGACCGGGCTCACCTTGTGGATCTCGTAGGCAACGCCGGTGATCGGCTGCCCGCCCGCGTCGTGCCACGTGCAGTCGATCGTATAGCTGCCGTCGGGGATCTCGCTGCCTTGGCAGAGCGCGAGCGTGCCCGCCTCGGCGGCGCTGCCCTCGCGCAGCACCTCTCCCTCCGCAGACAGCAGCCGTACGCGGACGGGCAGTGCAGGGGCGCGCAGCAGGCGGATGCCCACACGATGCTCGGGGTAAAAGACGTCCCGCGCGAGGCGCAGGCCCGCTAGCTCTTGTTCCACGGCGACCCGCTCATCGAGCGTCCGTTCATCGCCGATCGGGACAGACACCGCTAGCCCGCCGTCCAACGTCTCCAACCGCAACCCGACCTGGGCCATGCGCCCTAGCCTGAACAGGCCCACGGTCAGCGCGTTGTTGCCGGCTTGCAGCGCGGCGGCGAACCGGTAGACGTGGCTGCCATCCGCCCGTTCTGCCACGTGTTCCTGGGTGTCATAGATCACCCGACCATTGAGGCAGACGATCGCGCGGGACGTGATGCGCGTCACCAGGCGCAGCTGCTGCGTGCCGGGAGCGTCTGGGACGACTATCGTGGACAGGAACGCCGCCCCTAGGTGGTTCGAGATATTATAGCGTCCCCAAGACAGGTACTTCTCTGGGCGGCGGACCAGGCGCCAGCACGCCTCCATGCCGCGCCAGGTAACCGTCATGCCCTCGTGGGGCACGGACATCAGGACGTCGCCCGCCTCCCGGGCGATCTGCACCATCGCGTCGCGCCCCACCGTCGCGCCTGGGCGCTCGTACATCGTCAGGCCCTGCACGTGGGCCGACAGATCCTGGTAGAATGGCCCCAAGATCAACCAAGGCTCGATCATCTCACCGGGCCCAGCGCGACCTACCAGCTTGCCTCTCGCGTCCATCCTTGTTCTCCTTTCTGAGTGTCAGACGAACTCGTCCGCGTTCTGTCCTGCGCGCTGCGGCGGGCGGAACGGCGTCGGCGCCACCGCAACCCAATCGCGGCGCGTGTCGCGCCCAACCGGGATCACTCTCTCTGCCAGATGCTCGCCACCTCGAGCCCAAACGCCCGCTCGACGCTGCCGATCTTGCGATAGTTCGCGTCTCGCTCGTCCACGTCATAGGGAGCCCGAAAGACGTCCCCGCGGGGGTCGTCGGTCCCCCACCCGTGCTGGATCTCGCAGTTGATGTGCGTGATCAGGTAGTCGGGGCGCGTCGACAGGCCCTGTTCCCTGACGTCGACGAGCACGAAACCCGGATCGGGCAGCACGGCGCGCACGATGTGCCAGGGGTTGACGCATGCCGCGACCCGCTCGTCGGGTGCGACGTTCTCGTCGATCCAGCGTGCCAGCTGCTCGACGCCATCAGACGGCGTCTGGACAACGCTCCGGTAGCCGATCGACGAACGCCCCAAGAGCATGCGGCTGCCCACGTACTGGTAGCCGTTCAGGTTGTAGTCGGGATAGCAGCGGAACAGGTCGACCACGAGCCAGCACATGACCAATGCGCCCGCCCAGTCCGCCAGAGCGCGCCTCGATGCACGCAGCCGCTGGTAGTGGTCCGCTGCGAGCACCGCCAGGACCGGCAACAGCGGCACGGCATAGAACGTCTGCGCGATCGGGAGCGCCAGCAGCCCCCCAGCATAGGCGAACAGGGCCAGTAGCGGGAACCGGACCGTCACCCGCCGGCGCGCCTGCCAGGCTGCTACCACTGGGGCGAGTAGCAGCCCCACCCCCAGAGGCAAGCTCGACTTGAAGAGCACGCACCCGACGTGCAGCGCGCCCGCCTCGACCATGAAGGGCACGCCAACCCCCATCTCGTTGCGCAAACGGTCGAGGAGTGCATCCAGGATCGCTGGGTTGGTGAGGTGTACCGGCGGGACGAGCGCGGACGTCGTCAAGGCCAAAGCGAGCACGCCGAACGCGCTCGCTCGCAGCGAGACCCTTTGCCTACGGTGCATCAGCGCCCAAACGACCACCATCGTCCACAGCGCAAAGGGAGCGATGTAGGCGCACCACGCGGGATCCGCCCGAGCCGTGACAGCGCGTACGCGCAGCAGCGCGTCGACTGTGGCTACGGCGGCGAGGCCCACGACTATGCCCGCCCGCCCCACGTCAACCCGCCGCGACGCGTCCTCTGCCCGCGGCGACACGGGACGCAGCCAGAGCTCGACCGCCACTGCTGGCAGGAGGCTCACTGCCGTGAACTTGGCAGAGATCGCCAGCCCGAGCGTGACCGCGACGAACAGCGCCCAGCCCAGCGTCCCGCGTTCGCAAAGCCGTGACATACCGACGAGCACCCACGCCACTGCGCACGCGACATAGACGTCCGTCTCGGTGAACGCCACACGTGCGAAAGAGAGGTAGAATGGACTTGCAGCCAGGATCAGGCAAGCAGTGAGGCCGGTCCCAGAGGTGTGGGCGCGTGTGCAGTAGACGTACACGCCGACCAGAGTCAGCGCCCCCACGGCACAGCTCACCAATCGTCCGGTATACAGACTCTGCGAGTCAGAGAGCGCCCACAGCGCTGCGACGGTCGCCATGGGGAGCCGCGTCTGGCTCGGGTCGGAGGTGGAGCCCACGAACCACCCACCGGTCTGGGACAGGTACGACTGGGCAATGAGGAGATCGGTCTGCTCGTCCCACGAGATGCCCTGTCGACCGACCGTCGGCAGGAGCAGCGCGACGTACAGCGCCAGGATCAGGCACAAGCGAAGCACAGGCGCGCGGATCCATCCCCCCTGCCCGCCCAGCCAGCGCCTCAGACCCGGCACGCTCGCTCCTTCCTGCGCGCACTCCCCTCCCGCAACGCACCGCCCTGTGCAAGGAAGCGGCGAGGACGCGCTTCGACGCGCGCCCGCACCGCCCCCGGTTCCTACTCGGGCCTCACGCCCCCCAGCCGAGCCCTACCCGCTCCCGTCCGGCGCAGGGTTTCGATCTGCGCGCGCAGCCAGGAGCCCGGCTGGTCAGCGGAGCCGGAGATGCACTAAGCCAAGCCCGCTTCGATCCGGCGCAGGGTTTCGATCTGCGCGCGCAGCCAGGAGCCCGGTTGGTCAGCGGAGCCGGCTATGCACTAAGCCAAGCCCGCTTCGATCCGGCGCAGGGTCTCGATCTGCGCGCGCAGTCAAGAGCCCAGCCTGCCAACCGGGCCCACTATGCACTAAGCC
>JAFGIE010000125.1 GCA_016929775.1 Anaerolineae bacterium | reverse complement strand
GAGGGAATGCGTGGCGTTGCCCCGGCGCACGAGATCGGTTACAATAGGCGCCGGAGGCAAGCATGGGCGCTGACGACGGGAAACTGAGCGCGCTGTGGGAGCACGTGCCGGTTGGCGTGGTGGTCCTCGACCGGGACTTGCGCATCTGCCGCAGCAACGCGGCGTGGCGGGCTCTGATCGCGGGCGGCGCGCCGGCTTTCGCTGCCGGAGGAAGCCAGGGCGCGTCGCTCCTGGCGCTGCCGGGCCTCGGGTCTGCGCTCCGTCCGCGCATGCAGCGCCTCCTTGCCGGGGAAAAGGTGGCGTGGGAAGCGGTCCGCCTCGATCTCGAGGACGGGGTCGCGTACTGGGACATCGTCATCGGCCCGCTCGAGGCGTACGGCGACCGCGATGCCCTGGTATGCACCGTGATCGACGTTACCGAGCAGCGGCGCGCGCAGGCGGCGCTGCGGCAGCAGATTGCCTTCGAGGACCTGGTGACCTCGATCGCAGCCCGGTTCATCCATCTCGACGTAGACGAGATCGATGGCGGGATCAGCCAGGCGTTGGCGGACATTGGCGCGTTCACGGGCGTTGACCGCTGCTACGTCTTTCTGTTCTCTCACGGCAATGAGCAGTTCAGCTGCACGCACGAGTGGAATGCGGCGGGCATCGCGCCGCAGATCGATGCGCTGCAGGGCCTTCCGGTGCGCGACTGGTCGTGGTCGAACGACCAGATCCTGAGCGGGCAGGCGCTCTACGTTCCCCGCGTCGCCGACCTGCCCCCGGAGGCGGCGGTCGAGCGGCGCGAGTTCGAGCGACAAGGCATCCTGTCCCTCCTGGTCGTGCCGCTCGTCTGGCGCGGCGCCACGCTGGGTTTCCTGGGCCTCGACGCCGTGCGCGCGCCCAAGACGTGGCCCGAGCAGGACATCTCTTTGCTCAGGGTGGCAGGCGAGGTCTTTGCGAGTGCGATCGAGAACCGGCGCGCGCTCCAGGCGCTGCAGCGCGCCTACCGGACGATGGAGCAGCAGGTCGAGGAGCGCACGCGCGAGATCGAGCGCCGGCGGCAGGTGGCAGAGAGCCTGCGCGACGTCGTGTCGCTGATCAATGCCAACGCGCCCCTCCCCGAGATCCTCGATCGGATCGTCCATCAGGCTGCGGTGCAGCTGGACGCCGCCGCCTGCGCGCTCAGCCGCCTGGACCAGGGAGTCAAGGAGCTGGTGCACGAGGCGGTCTATGGGTGGCCCGACGAGCTGCGCAACACAGGGCCGATCCCGTTCAGCGCGTTCCGCGCGATGGGCGCCGACTCGTACTGGGAGTCGCTGCTGAAGCGGCAGCCGATCTATGGCAACTATGGGCCACTGCCCGAGCGGTTGGACGAGATCCGGCGTGACCCGACGATCCCGCCTGGGCCCAAGGCCCGCCGGTTGCTGATCCGCACCCTCTTTGCGGGCTCGATGGGCATCCCGCTCGTGATCGGCGACCAGGTCTACGGTGGACTGGGGTTCTACTATGCGCAGCCGCAAGCGTTCTCTGACGAACAGGTGCGGCTGGCGACGACGTTTGCCGAGCAGGCTGCGTTGGCGATCGAGAACGCGCAGCTGCGCGAGCGCGCCGCACAGAGCGCAGCGCAGGCCGAACGCAACCGCTTGGCGCGCGAGCTGCACGATGCGGTGACACAGACGCTCTTTTCCGCGACCATGATCGCCGAGGTGCTCCCACGCCTGTGGGACCGCCGCCCGGAAGAGGGCAGGCGCCGCCTGGACGAGCTGCGCGATCTGACGCGAGGCGCGCTGGCAGAGATGCGCGCCCTGCTGCTCGAGCTGCGTCCTTCTGCCCTGGCAGAGGCGCCGCTGGACGACCTGCTGCGCCAGCTTGGCGAGGCGATCGCCGGACGGGCGCGCGTGCGGGTGGACGTCAGCGTCGAAGGGGCGTGTGAGGTGCCGCAGGAGGCCAAGATCGCGCTGTACCGCATTGCCCAGGAGGCGCTGAACAACGTCGCCAAGCATGCGCACGCTCGGTCGGCTGCAGTGCGTCTCTGTTGTGAGCCAGGGCAGGCGGCGCTGACGATCGCCGACGATGGCGTGGGCTTTGACCTGGCGCGGGCGCCGCAGGACCACTTTGGACTGGGCAACATGCGCGAGCGGGCGGAGGCGATCGGCGCGACCCTCGAGGTCCGGACGGGCCCAGCTCGCGGCACACAGGTCGCGGTCACCTGGGAGGCGGACCGCGAGGAGCGGAGAGGAGAGTGACATGGGGCAGCAGAAGCCGATTCGCGTGATGCTGGTCGACGATCACGCCGTCGTGCGCAGTGGGTTGGGCGCGTTTCTCATGGCGTACGACGACCTAGAGCTGGTCGCCGAGGCGGACAGCGGCGAGGAGGCAGTGCGCCAGTGCGCGCACGCACAGCCCGACGTGGTGTTGATGGACCTGGTGATGCCCGGCATGGACGGCGCGCAGGCGACGCGGGCTTTGCGCGAGATCTGCCCCCGGGCGCAGGTGATCGCCCTGACCAGTTTCAAGGAGCAGGACCTAGTCGAGGGCGTGCTCGAAGCGGGCGCGATCGGGTACCTGCTCAAGAACGTCTCTGCGGACGAGCTCGCCGACGCGATCCGCAAGGCGCGAGCGGGCAAGCCGACCCTGGCGCCCGAGGCTGCCGCAGCCCTGATCCAGGCTACGCGCCGCTCGCCGGAACCGGGCTACGACCTGACCGAGCGGGAGCGCGAGGTGCTATCCCTCCTGGTGGATGGCCTCAGCAATCCCGAGATCGCCGAGCGCCTCGTCGTCAGCCGCTCGACGGTCAAGTTCCACGTCAGCAGCATTCTCTCCAAGCTGGGCGTATCCAACCGCACCGAAGCTGTCTCTCTCGCAGTGCAGCGTAACCTACTGGCATAGACCGCCCCCCAGACAGCGCCCGTCGCTGGCAGGACCTGGTCATGTGACCAGTTCCCTGGCTCCCCATCCGGTCTGGACAAAGCCTCTCCGTGTGCACGATGTGCCCGGAGGGGCTTTGCGTTACACTGTAGGCGCTGTGGAATGGATCGGGGCGAGGCGCCTGGACGGGTTGTACTGCCTCGCGGGAGCGACCCCCACGCGTGGTCGGGGAGAGCGCCACGGTTTCAGCAGGGAGGAAGGGGTGCATGGTCAAGGTCTTGATCGCAGATGATCGCAGCGAGGTGCGTTCAGCCCTCCGGCTGCTGCTGGAGCAGCAATCCGCCGCGCGCGTGGTGGGCGAGGCGGCTGCCGCGGACGAGCTGTGGGAACGGTTGGATGCGCTGACCCCCCAGATCGTCCTCCTCGACTGGGAGCTGCCGGGTCTGGCGCCCGAACTGCAACTGGCGCTGCTGCACGCCAGATGCCCCCGTGCGCGCGTCGTCGTGTTGAGCAGCCTGCTGGGCGCCGGGGATGCCGCGCTGGCGGCGGGCGCCGACGCCTTTGTCAGCAAGGTAGAGCCGCCGGAGAGGCTCCTGGCGGCGCTGCGAGCGCTCGCCGGCGAGATCGGCGCAGCGTGGGAGAGGCCCTGGCCGGAGGGCGAGAGCGGAGGGAAGCATGAACGCTAGCGTAGGCGCCAGGATGGTCCGTCCCGCCGTGCAGGTCGTGCGCAGGACGCTGGGGTGGGGGCAATCGTGGGCGCGTTGGTGGTGGGTGATGACGCTGCTCGCGGTCGGCGCGATCGCGCTCAACACAGTCGTGTGGACCTGGGCGGATTGCCGGTACCTCGACGAGATGCAGATGGCGCAGTATCGCGCCCGACCGGACGACTATGGGGCTCCGCCCGAGCCCGTCCGCCCGCCGCTGATCACGCCGGTGATGCGCATCGCCGGGCGAGTCGTGAGTGCCGCCAGCGGATGGATCGGCTGGGCGATCGGGCTCTTCCTAGTCGGCTTGCTGTTGGGCCTGGACGACCTGGGTTTCGCCACGGGCCTCAAGATCGCCCTCTGGAGCTGGCTGCCCTACGTCGTGTGTGCCCTGGCGCAGTGCCTCTATATGGGACTGACGGGCGACCCGATCTACAACCCCGGGTTGTCGGGCTTGGTGTTGGACCAGACGCCGCCGCCGCCTGGGGGTGGGTACGTGTACGTGATGCCCACCCAGGGCCAACTTTTGTCGAGCGAGCTGCTGGCGCGGGTCGATCTCTACCTCTTCTGGCGCTTGGCCCTGGTCGCCGCCGGCGTGCGCCGGCAGGCTGACCAGGCGTGGTGGAAGGGGCTTCTGATCGCGCTCGGCGTGGGCGGCATGCTCCTCGCGATCGCCCTGCTCCCGGCGTTCTTCCCGGGTGCGTTCACGCGCTTCCGGTTCTTCTAGTGGTCGAGTCGAGAGGAGCCGCAACCATGGACAGCACGGATGCTCTCGTGCGGACGGAGGGCCTGCGCCGGCACTATCTCGTCGGCGGGCAGACGATCCGGGCGCTCGACGGCGTGGACCTCGCGATCCAGCGCGGCGAGTTCGTGGCGGTGATGGGCCCGTCGGGGTCGGGCAAGTCGACGCTGCTCTACCTGCTGGGCGGGCTCGACCGGCCCACGGGGGGCCAGATCTGGGTCGACGGACGCGCGCTCGACGCGCTGCCCGACGAGGACCTCGCCGCTTACCGGGGACGACAGATGGGCTTTGTGTTCCAGTCGTTTCACCTGATCCCGACCATGACCGCCCTGCAGAACGTCGCTTTCCCGATGTGCTTTGCCCGCGTGCCGGCGCACGAACGACACACACGGGCGCGGGCACGCCTGGAAGAGGTGGGGCTATGCGAGCGGGCGGACCATCGCCCGACCGAGCTCTCGGGGGGACAACAGCAGCGCGTCGCCATCGCACGCGCCCTGGTCAACGATCCATCCCTGATCTTGGCGGACGAGCCGACGGGCAACCTGGATTCGCACACCGGGCAGGAGATCATGGAGCTGCTCGTACGGCTGAACCGCCAGGGGGGGCGTACGATCGTGATCGTCTCGCACGACCCGGCGGCGACCACGTATGCGACGCGGGCGATCCGCTTGGTGGACGGGCGGATCGTCGAGGATAGGCGAATGCGAGGAGGCTGACATGAGATCGTACCGCAGTGCGATGATCGTAACACTTGTTCTTGCGCTCGTGCTGGCGTGGCGCCCGGCGGACGCGTGCGCACAAGCGGCGGGCAGGCCGATCCTGACCATACGCCGCTACAGCGTGACGCCCTCGCCGGTCAAGGCGGGTCAAGAGTTCACGGTCGAGATCGAGGTCTATAACAACGGCAGCCGCGCGGGCGAGAACACGGTCGCCATCTGGAGCGGGGGCGATTTCCTGCCCGTGGGCGAGAACGGGCACCTGTTGTGGCAGTTGCACATCAACCACAGCGTCGTGGTGCAGCAGCGCATGCGTGCGCCCGCGACCCTCGGAAGCGGGGTCCATGCGCTGCGCGTCGACCTGGCGGCGAACGACTATGAGGGCAATCACTACGAGTACCCGCACACGGTCCCGGTCGAAGTGGTCGCGGCGAGCAGCGGCAGGCCGAGCGGTCCGCCCAAGGTCGTCGTCGCGCGGGCGCAGACCGAGCCAGCGGTCCTCTCCCCTGGTCTGCCTTTCACCTTGACCCTGGGGCTGACCAACCTCGGCGCAGGTGCGGCGAGCGGCGTCTACCTCGGTTGCGGCAGCGATGGGCTGGCGATCCCGGTCGAGGGCAGCGATCTGGTCGCCGTAGGCGCGATCCGGGCTGGCGGCGCGGTGACCGTCGCCGTGCCGTTGGTGCTGGCGTGGGACGTCGCGGGGAGCGGTCGCCAGGCGATGGCGGTCTCGCTCGAATACGCCGACAGCGGGGGCGGGCGTTACGAGGACCGGCAGGCGATCGGCGTCGACGTGGACCCGCGGCTCGCGCCGCAGCCCACGCTGATCGTCGAGTCGTATGCCACGGATCCGGCGACGCTCGCGCCAGGCGATCCCTTCACGCTCACCGTGCGCGTGGCGAACGTCGGCAGCGGGGCAGCGGGGCGCGTGTCGCTGGCTTTTGGCGGGCAGGATGGGACGCGCGCCGGGCCGTTCACGCTTCTCCAGGCTGGGCACGTTGCGTTCGTGGGAGACATTGCGCCGGGATCGGCAGTCAGCCTGAGCCGGCAGCTGCTGGTCGCAGCTCGCGCCGAGGCCAAGCCCTACGGCTTGCCGCTCGCCGTGAGCTATGAGGATCAGCACGGGGCGCGCGGCGAGCTGGTGCAGCTGCTGAGCCTGATCGTCGCGGAACGCCCCACGCGCGCGCCGCAGCTGCTGATCACGTCGTACGCCACGACGCCCGACTTTGTGACGGCAGGCGACGCGCTGGATCTGACCGTGCAGATCGCCAACGTGGGGACCGCCGACGCACAACGCGTCGTCCTGGCTCTGGGCGGG
The DNA here is from genome assembly GCA_016929775.1 of Anaerolineae bacterium. The sequence continues at coordinate 11,915 of JAFGIE010000125.1, read as the reverse complement.
GCGGATGGTGGCGCCCTGGAGCCCCTGATGCCGGTCGGCAGTGGGAACGTGGTGTTCGTGGACCGGCTTGCCCAGGGAGAGAGCGTCCAGGTCGAACGGCGGCTGATCGTCGACGGCGCGGCACAGGCCAAGGCCTACAACATCCCTGTCGCCCTCTCCTATGCCGGGCCCGATGGCGCGGCGCAGAGCGACGTCCAGCGGCTGAGCCTGATCGTGCGCCGCCGGATCGAGCTGCTGGTCGGCGTGTACAGCAGGCCCCAGGCACTGGTCGCGGGCGCGCCCGCCCCGTTCTCGTTTGAGGTGCTGAACGTGGGGCGAGGGGTGGTGGACATTGTCGGGCTGCGCGCCACGGGGCTCGACACCACGATCGAGGCGGATGGCACGCCCTTTGTCGGGCCGCTCGACCCAGGTGGGTCGGCGCCGCTCGATCTGACCCTCACCCCGCGCCGTGAGGGCACGATCCAGGTGACCGTGCACGTCGAGTACCGGGACGACCTGTACCAGGTCCAGCGCACGAGTCAGACGCTCGAGTTCGCCGTCGACGCAGCCCCCGCGGCGACCGGCAACCCGCCCGCTGCGCCGGACGTGTCGCACACCGCGTCGCTGTGGCAAGCGATCGCGCGCGCCGTGCGCGGGTTCCTGGGTTTCGGGAGTTGATGGGACGGGCGGGCGCCTGTCTCGCCTTGAGGAGTGACGAGCCATGAACGTGGGCGATCTCGTATCCCTGGTGTGGAGCAACCTCAAGCGCACGCGTGGGCGGGTGACGATGACGGCGCTTGGCGTGGCGATCGGCACTGCAGCGGTAGTGGTCCTGATCTCGCTGGGCGTGGGCCTGCAGCGGCAGGCGCGCGAAAGCCTGATGTCCGGCGGCGGGCTGACGCAGCTGCGGGTCAATGCCCCCGTGAATTACCTGACCGACGTCAACGATCCCTCGATGCCGGTCGGGCGCGAGCTGGGGGCGATCACGTGGGTCGTGGTCGATGACCAGGTGCTCAATACCTTCCGCAGCTGGCCCGGCGTGACCTGGGTCGAACCGGTGGAGGCGCTGATGGCGCAGACCACGGTCGAGTATGGCAGGCTGGTTGGCCATCCGACGATCTGTGGCGTGGACGAGGCTGCGCTGCCGGCGTGGGATCTCGCGCCCGCGAGCGGGACGCTCGACATGCGGCGCGGCGAGGCTGTGGTCGGCGCACGAGTCGCCGCGTCGCTGCGCAAGGCCAACCCATCGACGCGCCCCGTCCGCCCCGATGCCACGCCCGAGACGCCCGAGGACGCCCCGGACCTGCAAGGGGCGACGCTGCGGCTCCGCATGACCCGCTTTACCGAGGACGGGGAAGCGGTGGAGCGGACGGTGCGATTGCGCGTCGTCGGGGTGCTCCGGGAGAGCGGTTGGCGCCACGACGGCACGATCTACATTCCCATGCGCGATGCGCTCGAGTACACGACGTGGGCCCAAGGCAAGCGCCGGGAGCCGGGACGGCAGGGATACCTGGAGGTCGTGATCGGGACGGACGATCCTGCCTCCCTGATCGAGGTCGAGGACAAGGTCACGGCGATGGGGTTCTCGGTTTGGTCGGACCGGCAACAGGCGGAGCAGGCGAATGCCTACTTTGCGTCACTGCAGGCTGTCCTGGGCGGGATCGGCGCCGTGGCGCTGCTGGTGGCGGCATTCGGGATCGCCAACACGATGCTCATGGCAGTGTACGAGCGGACGCGCGAGATCGGGCTCATGAAGGCAGTCGGAGCGGGGAACCGCGACGTGATGCGCATCTTTTTGGCCGAGTCGGCGGGCATTGGCCTGCTCGGCGGGGCAGCGGGCGTCTGCTTGGCGCTGCTCGTGGTCGGGATCATCAACCTGATCAACCGGGCGGTGGTGGCTCAGCAAGTCGCGCAAGGGGCCATGGTCGATCCATCGCAGGCTGCGGCTTTTACCCCGCTCTGGCTGCCCCTCTTTGCGGTCGGGTTCGCCGCGCTGGTCGGCGTGCTCTCGGGCGCCTACCCAGCTCGGCGCGCCGCACGGCTGAGCCCGATCGGGGCGCTCAAGTACGAGTGAGCTGCGATGATCGAGCGGCGTGCGCCCGCTCGGCGAGCGCTAGCCACATGACCAGGTCTCGGATGCGCCAACCAGGCAGGGCGCGATCTGGACCGCCGCCCGATGCGCCAGGGCGCGAGGTGCGCTATACTGAGATTGCGCGATGGATGAGAGCCGTGCTGCGGTCACACCGACCGAGCAGCACCTGAAACCTAGGAGGAAAAAGATGACAAAGGTAATCCGCGTTGTGATCACACCAGTCGTGCTCCTGTTGGCACTCCTCTCGCTTGCTGCGTGTGCAGCGGTCGAAGGGGGCGAGCCGACCGCACCGCCGCCGACGGCGGTTCCGCCCGAGGCGACGGCAGCGCCGCCGGTCCAGGCGCCCGCCGCGGACGATGCGGCGCTCACCGCGCAGGCGATCTCTGATCTGGCGGCGCGGGCGCAGGTGAGTGCGGACGACATTGTCGTGCGCGAGGTGCGCGCCACCGAGTTCTCGGATGCCAGCCTGGGGGCGCCTGAACCGGGCAAGATGTACGCCCAGGTCATCACGCCGGGATACGTGATCCGGCTCGCGGTGGGGAATGAGATCTATGTCTACCACGCCAGCGGGGATAGAGTCGTGCTGGCGGCGCAGGAGCGCAGTGAGGTGATCGCCGTGCCAGGCGATCAGCCGGTCCCGCCGGCGCCCGGCGAGGCGACCTATCACACGGTCGAGGTCGCCGATACGGGGCTCTCGATCCAGGTGCCGGCGGGCTGGGCGCGGCTTGAGCCGGAGTGGCTGTGGACCCCAACGGAGGGCAGCGCGCTGCAGTTGGGCGTGCGGTGGGCCGACCTGCAGCCCCCGCAGGAGGCTGAACCAGCGCTCCTGCCGGGGAACGCCCAGACCCTGTACAGCGAAGAGGTGGCGCTGGGCTGGGCGATGGGGCGGCGCACCCTGCTGGAGGTCTATGAGACCCCAGTCCCCGAGGGCGGCGCCAAAGCGGCGGTGCAGTCGGTCGAGGTTCACGTCCTGGCAGTAGTCGTGGGCGAGGGCGGGCGGCGTGCGTTCGACCTGTTCGTCCGTGCGCCCAGCATGGAGGACATGGGCGCCCTCGACCCGGTCCTGAATCACGTGCTCAGCACCTCGACGTTGGGCGGCGTCCCCGGGCAGACCCCTGGTGAGGGCGCGATCGTCCTCGCCGGCACGGATCCCGACACGGGCTGGCAGGTCCTGCGCGATGACGGGTACGGATTCGAGATCGCGATCCCGCCCGACTGGGCGTGGCGCGAGATGCCCGCCCAGGGACCCGGGGTGCCCGGCGACTGGCCCACGCAGCGGTTCGTGCTCCTCTTTCCCCAAGCCTGGGAGGCGGACATCGTCCGCAGCGGGCCACCCGATCCCAACGCCAAGCTGGTGGTGGCGCCGGTCCAGGTCGAGGTGATCGCCGGGGCTGAGGCGGAGCTGCGGCGCGTCTATGCGGCGCCTGGGCAGAGCGAGCCAGGTCTCGTCAACGGCGCGCCCGCGACGATCGAGCGGGAGACCTGGGATCAGGCGGTGCTGACGCGCTACGTCGTGCCGCACACCAGCCAACCCGAGGTGCTGATCGTGATCTCGGACCAGCTCTCCGGGTACCCGGATCGCATGGCAGACGGTGGAGCGTTCGCGGACAGCATTCCGGCGATCGTCGAAACGCTGACCTTCCCGTAGCGCGCTGGCAGGTTGGCGAGCGGCAAAGGCGCGTCATGACATCGTCCAGCGGCGCGCTCCTGGGGGCCCCAGGAGCGCGCCGCCCGCATGCCGGGCACGCGTCCGGTCGACGACTAGATCGGCTCGATCGTGGCGCGGACGCGGACGCCCTGTTCGCTCGCGTCGGCGGGGACGTCAAACGAGAGGCGCATGAGGGGCGTCTCCTTGGCGTTCGCCGCCGACGCCTCGCTGAGCACCTCCAGCCGGAAGGCGGCGCCGGCAGGGCGCTCGATCTGGAGCAGCAGGGCGTGCCGTTCCCCGGCAATGCGCGCCGTGCTGCCGGCAACGGTCGACGTGTACCAGGTGACGAACGCCTCCTCGACCGGCAGCGGATCGCCCGAGAAGGAGAACTGGTCCTCCAGCAGCAGCTCGCCCGATGCCGCCGAGAGGGTGAGCGACCGCTCTGCATGCGCCAGCGCGGGCAGGTCGTATGCATCGTCGATCGCCATGCGCACGCGCTTCGCCGCAGGACCGGGCTCGTAGGCGGTGATCTCGCCCCGGAAGGCTGCCCCGGCGGACTGGAGCTGCCCGTCGATGCGGGGCACGCTGTGCCCGTACGAGTTGGCAAAGACGTTCTCATAGCGCCGCGGGCCAAAGTAGTCGCGGCTGTACAGCCCCCGTCCCGGCTCGCAGATCAGGCTCTCGCCGTCGACGTGGACGATGTAGCTGCCGACGTCGTTCTGGTTGTGGTTCTCGCCGTTGTGGCCCGCCTTGGCGGCGAGCACGACCGGCGCGCCGGAGGGCGTGCGTGCGGTCAAGCGGACCATGCCGACGTCGCGGGCCCACACGTCGGTCACCGTGACCCTGGCAGGGCGCGCGCCATCCCACCAGGCGATGTTGCGCCACAGGTTGTGAAAGCGGCTGACCTGCGTGTCGCGGATCAGGGACGCCGGGGCGGCGAGCACCTCGCGCAGCGCGTGGACGCCCGTGCGCTCGGCGAGCCGCGCGATCAGGCCCGGGCCAAAGGGCACTACTTCCTCGCAGTCGGCAAAGTTGGCATAGCGCCCCGGCGAGAGCAGCGTCCGCGTGGGGTAGGTGGCAATCGCGCGCAGGCGGTCGCTGTCGAGCACGTCGATCGCGCCCCGCGTGCGGATGCGCAGCATCTCGGCAAAGGGGACCACGTTGCTCAGCCCGTACTGCCAATAGCTCGTGCCCTCGGTCGATCCCCCTTCGGCCTCAAAGGCGGTGTCAAAGAACACCTCGAGCCCGTCGAGGACGAGGGACAGCCCCTGCGCCAGTCGCTCGACGTCCGGTTCCAAGAGGAGGAACATGGCGCCGATGCCGCCGTTGCACACCCCGTTCCAGTTGCTGTGCCCGCGGTACCAGTTCAGGGACTCGTGCCGCGCCAGATAGGGCGCAAAGATCCGGCGCTCGATCTCGGCGCGCACGCGATCGGAGACCTCGGTCGCGATCTGGTCGCCCAGCCCGGTCACGATCTCGGCGAGCGCAAACCCGGTGGCGACGGCGGTCAGGTCGATCTCGCGGTTCTCGTGCGCCGGGATCACCCAGTTGGTCTCCTCGCAGATCGCCCACATGTAGTCGTGCAGGACGTCGACATAGCGCGCGTCGCCGAGCAGGACCTGGAACGCTGCTGCGTTGAGCCGGGCGCGCTTGGCGCTGTATGGGGCCTGGTAACCGCGGCGCTCGCCGATGCGGTGGAACTCGCGGTAGAGGGTATAGGTGGTCAGGGGGATGGCCCCGATCTCGGCGAGATAGGGGGCCAATGTGTCGAGGACCAGCTTGGCGCCCGGCAGATCCCGGGCGCGCTCGGGATGGCGTGCGATCGACGTGAGTCCGGGCACCAGGTGCGCGGGCGGCATCGGCGCCCCGAGCAGGGCGATCAGCTCGGCGGGGCTCCTGTGCAGGCTGAGGCGTGTCTCCATGGGTCACTGTCCTTCCTGTCCGGTGGTAAGCTACGGATGGCGGTGCGCACCTCTTGGTCCGGCGCGGGGTGCGCCACACCCGGCATTATAACGCGATCGCGGAGTGTCGGCAAGCGATCGGCCGATGCCAGTTCTCGTCTTGGGCTTGACAACCGTGCAAGGATGGCGGTATAATGAATTCTGTATGAACTCTATATAACCTTACGTACAGCTGTAGGCGTTGCCGCGGACACAGCGCTGGCGATGCGAGCTGCCGCCCGGCGGCTTGCCGTACCCTTGCCTTCGAGGGGGCGCGATGGTTGGGGACGTGCCAGGGCGTGGCACGTGCAGCGCGTGGATGATGGCATGGGTGACGAACCGACGGACGAGCGCGCGCGGCGCGGGCGGCGGATCCGCGCATACAGCTTGGGCATTGCGGCGTTGTCGGTCGGCGCGATGGCGCTGCTGGTGGTGATATGGCAGCTCGCCGTGCGGCGGTCGTCTGCGATCGGGATCGGCGACGAGCGCGCGACCCCGGCGCCTGCGCTCTCTACGCCCACGCCGACGTGCACGCACACGCCGGTCGTCTCGAGCGGGGACACGCGCACCGCTGTGCCCACGCCCGCTGCGCAGCTCACCCAAACGCCCCAGCTGCGCATGCCGACGCCCGGTTCCTCCACGTCTGTTCCGCAGGCGCCCACGTCGACGCCCACGCCGACGCCCACGCCGACCTCGACCCCAGTCGCGCCCGAGGTGCCGATGCTGCCGCTGGACGAGGATGTGGAGGTGGTTGTCCTGCTGGGCATCGACGAGCCGATGGGCGCTCTGCCCTGGCGGACGGACTCGATCATCCTCGCCTTTGTGCAGTGGCAAGAGCGGCGCATCGCGCTGCTCTCGATGCCGCGCGACATGTGGGTCTACATCCCGGTGGGCACGATGGGACGGGTCAACACGGTGGACGCGATCGGAGAGCTGTCAGAGTACCCCGGCGGCGGGCCCGCGTTCCTCGACCGGGTCTTGCGGATCAACTTTGGCATCCCGGTGCACCACTATGTGCGGGTCGACTTTGCCGCTTTCGTGCGGATCATCGACGCCATTGGCGGGATCACGATCGACGTGGAAAAGCCCCTCGGAGAGGACTTGCCGGAGGCGGGGCCGATCGAGATGGACGGCGAGCTGGCGCTCAAGTACGCGCGCTCGCGGCGGACCACGAGCGATTTCGATCGCTCGGCGCGCCAGCGCCAGGTGCTGCTCGCAGTCGCCAAGAAGGCGCTCTCTTTGCAGGCGATCGCGCGCGCGCCCGAGCTGTGGGAGGAGTTCCGGGGCTCGATCGAGACGGACCTGTCGATCGCGCAAGCGGTGCGCCTCGCGCTGCTCTTCCAGGCGTTGGGCGCCGAGGGGGTGCGCAGCGCGGGTCTCGATCAGGACGTCACCGAACCGTGGACGACGCCCGATGGCGCACAAGTGCTGCTGCCCGATCGAGCGGCGATCCAGCAGCTCGTGGTCGCCCTCCTTGCGGAGGCTGAGTAGGGCGCTGGCGCGGTCCGGTGCGTACGTGGGCGTGGCCCACGGGGCGGGGAGGGCAGTGAGCGAACGGCAAGGCACGAGGAGAGGGAACCGGCGCGGCAGGCGCGGTGGCGCAGCGCCGGAGCCAGTCCCCGGAGAGATACAGGGCGATCCGCTAGCCCGCGCCGAGGGCGTGCGGCAGGCCCTGCTCGAGCGCTGCCCGTTCGGGGTGTTCATCTCGGATGCGGTGCGGGTCACGTACGCCAACCGGCTTCTCTGCGAGATCACGGGCTATCGGCGCGACGAGCTGCTCCGGATCCGGTCGCCGTTCCAGGTGTTGTTCGCGCCGGAGGAACGGGGGCGGCTGTGCACCCTCGCCCAGCAGCTGCTGCACGGCGATCCGGTGCCGGCGATGGTCGAGTGCCGCGGGCTGCTCAAGGGCGGCGCGGGTACCTGGTGGGCGCTGTGGATGGCGCGGATCCGTTGGGATGGGCGACCGGCGTTGCTCGGGATCGTGGCAGAGATCGACGAGCGGAAGCGGATCGAGGGCGAGCGGTCCGAAATGCGAGGGACACTCGCCCAGCGAAACCACGACCTGATCGCCCTGAACCGGGTTCTTTCTGTGCTGGGGCGGTCGATGGACCTGCGAGAGGGGCTGCGCGTCGCGCTGCAGGAGGCGCTGTCGCAGTGCAACGTGCACAGCGGGGCGATCCTGATCGGGGGCTTGGAGGATGGAACGGCGGTCACGGTCATCGCCCATGGGCTGCTGCAGGATGTGGGAGCGGGGACGCCGCTGGGCAGGACGCTGCGCGCCGCGTGCGCGCAGGCGGCGGCGACGAACCGCGTGCTGTGCGTCGTGGGCGACAGCGTGCTGGCGGACGACGGTGCCGCGGCGCTGGCGGTAAGCGGGTTCGCCTGCATGGCGATCGTGCCGCTCCAGGTGGGCGGCGAGCTGTGGGGCGGGATCGCGCTCCTCGGACGCGAGTGGCTGCGGATCGGGGAGACGCAGCTGCGCTTGCTGATGGCGATCGCCGCCCAGATCGGGCAGGCGGTGACAAGCACGCGGCTGCGCGACCTGGCGGCGCAGATCCAGGTGCGCGAGGGACTGGTCGCGGCGCAGTCGCGCTTTATCGCCGACGTGTCACACGAGTTCCGCTCGCCGCTGGGGCTGATTCGCGCGGCATGCCAGTCGCTGCTCTCGGAACGTGTCGCGTTCGCGCCCGAGGTACAGCAACGGATGCTCGGGATCGTGGACCAGGAGAGCGCGTACCTGGAGGCCCTGGTCGAGAACCTGCTCAAGCTGGCTCAGATCGGGTGGGGAGAGATGGCCCTGAGCCGGGAGCGGACCGACCTGGTCGCGCTGGCGCAGTCAGCCGTCCGGCGCGCCGAGCCGGGCGCCAGTGGGCGGCGCATTGTCCTCGCGGCGGAGGGGGCGCCGCTGTGGGCTGACGTAGATCCGGTGGCGCTGTCGCGCGTGTTCGCCAACTTGCTGAGCAACGCGATCAAGTACTCGCCGCCAGGCAGCGCGATCACGGTGGAGGTGCACACGGCAGGCGAGGAGGCGGCGATCTGCGTGGCGGACGAGGGGATCGGGATCGCGCCCGAGCACATAGGACGGCTCTTCGAGCGCTTCTACCGCGTCCCAGGCGAGGCCACAGCGCGCGCCCGGGGGGTGGGGCTCGGGCTCGCAGTGTGCAAGGGGATCGTCGAGGCGCACGGGGGCCGGATCTGGGTCGAGAGCGCACCGGGCAAAGGGAGCCGGTTTACCTTCCATCTGCCCCGCGACGCAGAGGGAGGCGAGGTGTGAGCGAGGGACGGATCCTGGTGGTGGACGATGAGCCCCGCTACCTGTACCTGATCAGGCATAACCTCGAGGTGCGCGGGTACCGGGTGCTGACTGCCGAGACGGGGCGGGAGGCGATCGACGCCATCGTCGCACAGCAGCCCGACCTGGTCGTGCTCGATGTGCGCCTGCCCGACATCGACGGCTTTGCCGCCTGCCAGCAGATCCGGACCTTCTCTACCGTCCCGGTGATCATGCTGACTGCGCTCTCAGACCACGCCAACCGGGTGCGGGGGCTAGAGTGCGGCGCCGACGACTATCTGCCCAAGCCGTTCCACATCGAGGAACTGGTCGCCCGGGTGCACGCGACACTGCGCCGGGTCGCCTATGACGCACGTGGCAGCGCCGGATCCGCGATCGAGGTCGGGCGGTTGCGGATCGACACCGCCGATCACTGTGTGACCCTTGAGGGGCGGCAGGTGTCGCTGTCGCCAACCGAGTACCAGCTCCTGGTCGCGCTGGCGCTGGAGGTGGGGCGGGTGCTGGTCTACGACTACTTGCTCGACCGGGTGTGGGGCCCGGGCTACGCCGGCAACGAGCGGCTGGTGCACCAGGGGGTGAGCCGCATCCGCCGCAAGATCGAGTCCGATCCGGGCAAGCCGCAGTACATCCATACCGCGTACGGCGTGGGCTACCTGCTGCAGTACACGGGACCGGCGCCCTGAGCGGAGCGCGAGCCGCGAACCTGCAGCTGGGGTGAGGCTGCGCCGTACGGTATGTGGACGAGCGCCGCGCGCGACAGTGCGCGGCGCTTTGCCATGGGCCGAAACTGGAAGGATTCTGGCGCAGTCTGGGCGCCGGTTGGCACACGCGTGGCACACGCACGGCGTACCATGGAGCGTAGGGCCTGCATCCATCTCCGTCTCCTGCCTCCCCCTCCCTATTTTGCACGTCCTGCAGACGGCGCCGCCTCGGCATGTAGGCCACGTGGCGCGATCGGGCGCGCGCCGTGCGCTGCGCAGCCGACCCGGCGCGCGTCATCGCCCGACGCGAAGGGAGCGATCTCGTGGATGTACTCGCGCACAGACCCCAGGTGCTGGTGTTGAGCGACGACGACCTGCTGTTCAGGGTGATCGACCTGGCGCTCGGCGGCTGTGACATCGAGCGCGTTCCCCCGGAAAAGGGACGGGAGGATGACCTGCCCGCCCAGTACGACCTGATCCTGCTCGCGCTGGGCGCCGCGCCGGTCGAGCCCCTGGTCGCTTTGGCCCGAACCTCGCTGTTGGGGTGCGTGGGCCGGATCCCGCTCCTGATCGTCTCCAACCGGCGCTTCGACCCCGACCCGGAAAGGTCGATCTATGGGCTGGGGTTCCCGTTCGACGTGCACGAGCTGGGGGGCGCAGTGCGCCGCATCGTGCGCCAGAGCCAGGGCACGTGCGGTGGGCACGCCCGGATCACGGAAGGGATGTCATGAGCGAAGAGCTGGACCTGCGCCGCTATGCGGCTCTGGTCGTGCGGTGGTGGTGGCTGATCGCGCTGTGCGCGGTCGTGGGGGCGGCGACCGTGTACCTGGTCAGCGCACACGCGGCGCCGGTGTACAGCGCCTCGACCACGCTGCTGGTCCGCCAGGCGCCGACCGGCGGCGGGGGGAGCGACTATACGGCGCTGCTGACCAGCGAGCGGTTGGCGCGGACCTACAGCGAGATGCTGACCGGGCGCCCTGTGCTGAGCGCCGTGATCGCAGAGCTGGGGCTCGACGCGACGCCGGGTGCGCTGGCGGGGCGGGTCTCGGTCGAGCTGGTGGGCGACACGCAGCTGCTGCGGGTCAGCGCCGAGGACGCCGACCCGGCGCGCGCGGCGGCGATCGCCAACGGGGTGGCGGCGACCTTTGTGGCGCAGAACGCGGCGCTACAGGAGGCGCGCTATGCGGGGTCGCTGGCGAGCATGGAGGCCCAGATCGCCGAGGTGACCGCCCTGATCGAGGAGACGCGCGCGCAGCTGGAGGCGGCGCAGGCCCGACTGTCCGGGGGGGCGGCGGCTGAAGGGGCGGGCGACCCGGCGGCGGGCGCAGAGGTGGCGCGGCTCGAGTCGCTGCTGGCGGGCTATCGCAACACGTCGGCGGCGCTGGTGCAGAGCTATGAAGGGATGCGGGTCACGGCGGCGCTTTCGGCGGACGACGTGACTATCTATGAAGTAGCGGAGGCGCCGCAGGGCCCGGTACGCCCGCAGCCGCTGCGCAATGCCCTGCTGGCGGGGGCGGCGGGGGCGCTGTTGGGCGCCGGGGCGGCGCTGGCGATCGAGTACCTGGACGACACGATCAAGACCCCGGAGGACGTGCGCCAGGCGTTGGGGCTCGAGGCGCTGGGCTCGATCGGGCGCCTGTCGCGCGGCGCGGACGAGCTGGTGGTGCTCCACGACGCGCGCTCGCCGGTGGCAGAGGCCTACCGCGCGCTGCGGACCAGCATTCGCTTTGCGGGGCTCGACGCGCCGCTGCGCACGGTGCAGCTCACGAGCGCGACGACGACCGAGGGCAAGTCGTTCACGACGGCAAACCTGGCGGCGACCATGGCGGAGGCGGGGCTCAAGGTGCTGGCAGTGGACGCAGACCTGCGCCGCCCGCGGCTGCACGAGATATTCGGCGTCCCAGGGGAGCGGGGGCTGACCTCGGCCCTGCTGAACGGGCGGTTGAACGGGGCGGTGCGCGCCGCGGGATACGAGGGGCGGCTGGCGCTCCTCCCGGCGGGCGAGCTGCCGCCCAACCCGGCGGAGGTGCTGGGCTCGCAGCGGCTGGAGCGGGTGCTGGGCGAGCTGCGCGAGCGCGCGGACATGGTCGTGATCGACTCCCCGCCGGTGCTGGCGGTGGCGGACGCGGCGGTCTTGGCGCCGCAGGTCGACGGGGTGCTACTGGTGGTCGAGGCAGGGCGCACGCGGCGTGGGGCGGCGCGGCAGGCGGTCGAGCGGCTGGGGCAGGTGGGCGCGCGCGTGATCGGCGTGGTGCTGAACGGG
>JAFGIE010000124.1 GCA_016929775.1 Anaerolineae bacterium | reverse complement strand
CAGGTCTGGCCCTCGACGATCGCGATCTCGTCCGGCGCCAACCCATACGCCTCGTACACCAGCGCCGGAACCGGGTTCTGACTCACGTTCTCCCGGTTATAGATGTGATAGTAGGTCTCCCAGGCAAGAGGAGCTGGATCGGGCATGGTTCAGGCCTCCGATGGTTCAAAGACCTGACAGGTTTCGGAAAACCTGTCAGGTCTGGCCCTCGACGATCGCGATCTCGTCCGGCGTCAACCCATACGCCTCGTACACCAGCGCGTCCAGCTCGTGCTCCCACGCCGCAACCTGCGGACCCTCTCCCCCTGCGTCCAACAGGCGCCGGACCAGCGACTCGATGCGTGCACAGCGAGCGGAGTCCGGTGTTGGTACAGGCAGTTGACCTATGTAGATAGTCCGGAACTCCATATAGCCGCGCTGAACCGATGGACATAGTTGATGCAGAAAGAAGCCCGCAACGCGAGAGTTGAGCAAGCCCAGCAAGTAGTGAGAGGTCCCTGGGATGACATAGGTCTTGTCATTACTCAGCGCACCGCTCGTGTCCCATGCGAAGTTGGGCTCTGTGTTGAAGTGCGGGTACACAATCTTGGGCCTCTCAAACTCCTCCACATACTCGGCTGCATATCGACTCAGCGCATACCAGGGGAACCTGCCTTCCTGAACCTCCGGTCGTCGCTTCAGCCGTTTCTCGTACTGCTGCAGATGATCACGGACCGCCCCATAGCCCTGAAGATCCAGATCCCACGGAGCGTAGATCAGATGAAGGTCGGGGTCTGCCACCCGCCAGCGCTTCACGTCCCGCCCACGCAGCCAGGGCTTGATGATCTCGGCGCTGCGCGGGTCTTCGGCGACCAAGCGGTCGCGCGTGGCACGGTCGATCACGAACGCCTCGTTCAGCCCGGTCACGATCCCACGATAGAACTTGCCCTTCACGACCTCACCCAACGGCGTCCCGCTGCGGCGCAGCTTGCGCAGCAGGGCGAGCACCTCGGGACGCTGCAGCGTCCATCCCTCGGTGCGCAGGCTGTCCTGGCGCTGCGCCCACCCGCGCGCCCGCGCCGACTCTGCCAGGCGGTCCACGGTAGAGAGGTCCGCCACGTCCATGGCAAGGAACGCCCCCTGTGGCGCGGCGCGCCGCTTGCGCGTGACCAGGATCGCCGGGTACGCCGTCGCCTCGAACACCGGCAGGTCGCCAAAGTCGATCACGGCTTGCAGCGCCGTCTCTTCCGCCAAGTGCTTGCGCAGCCCTGCACCGTACCGGGCGCGCATGAACTTGTTCGAGCTGATAAAGGCGAGCGTCCCGTTCTCTCTCAAGAGCTGCAGCCCGCGCGCGTAAAAGTAGACATACAGGTCCGCCACGCCCGAGTACACCTTGGGATACATCTTGCGGAGCAGGTGCTTGAGTTCCTTGATCAGCTCCTGCCGCACGTAGGGCGGGTTGGCGAGGACGATGTCGAAACCCGCCCCGTCCTGCCCGACCAGCTCCATCTGCCCCGGCACGGCGTTCACCACGCCCGCCATCGAGCCGAGCACGGTCGCCTCCGCCAGGTGCGGGCAAAAGACCTCGGCGAACTCGACCGCCCAGTCAAAGCCCTCCGTCGGCGCGTCCTCGGGGTGGGCCCACGCCGCGATCTCGGCGCGCAGCGCGTCGATCTGCTGCACCAGGGCGCGCTTTTCCCCGCCGTGCGCCTGCAGGAATGCGCTGCGCAGCCGGAAAAACTCGTCCACCTGGTGTTGGCGGAACATGTCGGGCTGCAGCCCTCCGGAGGGGTCGGGCCCGGTCAGGCTGTCGCCCACCTCGATCTTGTAGTCGAGGTTGGGCAGTGGGGGCGGGACCTCGCCCTCGAAATCGACGATCAGCGAGAGCCACAGACGCAGCCGGGCAATGTTCACCGCAAACAGATCGATGTCCACCCCGTACAGGTTGCGCTGGATGATCTCGAGCTTGCGCTCGTACACCGTCGGGGCGTCCGCCCGGCGCGTCGCAAAGAGCGCGGCGCGCAGGTCGAGCAGCTCGTGCAGCATGCCGACCAGGTAGGCGCCGCTGCCACACGCCGGGTCGCACACCTTGACCGTGCGCAGGGCATAGAGCACGCCTTCTGCATCGCGGATGCCGCTCGCGTCCCGCGTCTCGACGAACGCGCGGAGGGCCTGCCGGTCTTCGCCGGGGCAGGCTGTCTCCAGGTAGCCCGCCAGCGCCTCTTGGCCCATGAAGGAGACGATCTGCTTGGGCGTGTAGTAGCTGCCGCTCTCGTGGCGCCCGGTGACCAGCTCTTCGAAGACCTTGCCCAGCATCTCGGGATCGACGGCGACCTCGATGTCCAGCGGCGTGCTCTCGGTGACGGTATAGTTGTAGTGGTAGAGTAGGTGGTCGAGCGCCGGCTCCCATACCTCGTCGGGAACGCCGACCTGCCCGCCGCGGTCCAGGGCCTCCTCCTCGAACAGACCGCCATTCAGGTAGGGCACCTGTCCGATCCGGTCTGCCAGGAAACCGCCGCGGTTGATGCCGACCAGGTCCACCTCGCCCGGCGCGTTCAGGCCTGAGAAGAAGAGCGGGCAGAGGCGGTCCCGGTAAAAGTTGTCGGGGTCTGCGCCGGCTGGCTGGGCGTGGTGGTCGTCCCACAAGGCGCGCAGGTAATCGCGTTCGCACCCAAAAGAGAGCCACCCCTTGCGCTCCAGGAAGACGATGAACAGCAGGCGGTTGAACAGACGCTGTGTGAAAAGGCGGCGCGCATCGGCGTCGACCGGGCCCACCAGCGCTTCCTCCACCTGCTCAAAGACCTGGCGGTAGGCGGCAAAGAAGGCCTTGGTGACCGCCTCGACGTCAAAGGCCTCGTCGTGACGCTGCTGCAGGGCGAGCGGAGAGACGCCGAACAGGTCGGGCGCCAGCGAGCGGACGTCGAGCATAGCGATCCGTTCGGAAGCCGTGCGTAGGCGTTCGTGCGGGCCGACCGCGATCCGGCGGAAGACACGGCGTGAGGCGGCGTCCGGGTCATAGCGCACGTTGACCAGGTGCCAGTGTGTCTCGCCGGGATCGCTGAACAGGAAAAGGCTGTAGGGATGGTCTCTGAGCAGTTGGGCGATCACCTGGCGCTCGGCTGAGATGGCGAGCGGAAAGATCTGCCCGTGCTGTGCGTCGCGCAGCTGGGCATAGATGATGTCGAACGAGCCGAGTTGGGTTTCGTGCTGCGCGAGTAGCAGGGGCGTTCCGTGGAGGAGGGACCTGGCGCCCTCGGGCCACTGGCGGTCGGAGAGGGGTTCGTTGGCGCGCTCGTAGCTGAGCTCGGTCCAGAAGAGCTGCTTGGCTGCGGGCAGACCGTCGGTCGACATGCGCGCGAGCAGGTCGTAGACGCGGTGCTGAGTCTCGACAGCCATATACCCTCCGTGACGGGATCACGACCTGACAGGTTTTCCGGCGACTACCGACCTGGGTATCTTCCTTGGCCTGCAGGTACTGCGATAGCAAAGCGGGTATCAAACCTGTCAGGTCTGGTTGCCTCAAGACCTGACAGGTTTTCACCGGCAGCTGCCGACCTGCCTGTTCTCCTTGGCCTGCAGGTGCTGCGCCAGGCAAGGTGGTCAGCAAACCTGTCAGGTCTGGTCGCGCTGGATCAAGACCTGACAGGTTTTCAGCGGCGGTTGCCGACTTGCGTATCTTCCTTGGCCTGCATGTGCTGCGCCAGGCAAGGTGGTCAGCAAACCTGTCAGGTCTGGTCGCGCTGGCTCAAGACCTGACAGGTTTTCACCGGCGGCTACCGACCTGGGTATCTTTCTTGGCCCGTAGGTACTGCGATAGCAAAGCGGGT
>JAFGIE010000123.1 GCA_016929775.1 Anaerolineae bacterium | reverse complement strand
GTGATCCTGATCCTGCTGTTCGCCAACCCACTGCGCGAGTACATCCTCAGTGCGATCGGATGAGACCTCGATGGACATGAGGTGAGGCATGTTACAGATCAACTGGAGCACGCTGCTCCTCCAGATCCTCAACTTTGTGGTGATGGCGATCATCCTGTGGCGGTTCTTTTTCCGCTCCGTGATCCGGATCTTGGACGAGCGATCGGAACGGGTCAGCAACGCGCTGGAAGAGATGAAGCGCCAAGAACGCCAAGCCGAGACGCTGCGCACCCAGTACGAGGAAAAGATGGGCGCGGCGCACGAGCAGGTCATCACCATGCAGCAGCAGGCGCAGGAGCAGATCGCGCAGAGCAAGCGCCAGGTACTGGATGAGACGCGCGCCGAGATCGCCGCCATGCGCGAACAGGCAGAGACAGAGGTCGACGACGCGCACCGGCAGGCGCTCCATCAACATCGCCAGGCGCTCGGTCGCCTGATCGCGGAGCTGAGCGCCAAGATGATGCGCGATGCCGCAACGGACGACTATCAGCAAGCCAGCCTGCAGCGCTTTGTGGAGCAGCTCGAGGCGCTGTCTGACAGTCAGCTCCCGCAGCCCGCGCCTGAGGGCGAGGCAATCACCGCACGGCTGGTGAGCGCGCGTGACCTCGACCCGCAGACGCGCGCGCAGATCGAGGGACGCATCACGCAGCTCGTGGGACGGCAGGTCGTCGTCGCCTACGAGACCGACCCGGCGCTCGTGGCGGGCGCCACGCTGCGCCTCGCCGACACTGTGATCGACGGCAGCCTTTACGGGCGCCTAGAAGAGCTCAAGACCGAGTACATCGCAGAGCTGGAGCAAGATGGAGTATGAGTGAGGGCAAGCAAGACGCGGACAAGCTGCTGGCTGACTTGCGGGCAGCGGCGCGGGCGACCAGGCGACGCATCTCTCAGCCGGTGACCGGGGATCGGCTGACCACGATGGACAGCCTGGCACGCCTGCAGGCGCTGGCGGATGCCGAGGACGGGTCGCTGCGCGTGCGGCACGTCGGCGTGGTCAGGCAGATCGGGGATGGGATTGCCCTTGTCTCCGGACTGCCCGGGACCATGGTCGACGAGTTGCTGCGCTTCTCGAACGGCGTGTATGGGTTGGCCCTGAGCCTCGACGAAGACGAGATCGGCGTCGTGCTCTTGGGCACAGAGGCGGGCATCGAAGCAGGCGATCTGGTGCAGCGCACCGAGCAAGTGGTCGAAGTCCCCGTCGGCGATCCGCTGATCGGGCGCGTGGTCAACGCCCTCGGACAGCCGATCGACGGAGGCGAGCCGATCGAGAGCGAACGCAAGCGGCCCATCGAGGCAGAGGCCCCCAACGTGCTCGACCGGATCCCGGTGCAGGAGCCGCTGCAGACGGGGATCAAGACGGTCGACGCGATCATCCCCCTTGGAAAGGGACAACGCGAGCTGATCATCGGCGACCGCCAGATCGGCAAGACAGCGATCGCCGTCGACGCCGTGTTGAACCAGCAGCGCACGGGGGTGCGTTGTTTCTATGTCTGCGTGGGCCAAAAGATGAGCGCCGTGGCACGGATCGTCGACGTCTTTGAGCGATTCGGCGCGATGAGCTACACGACAGTGATCGTCGCGCGTGCAGACGAGCCCCCGGTCATGTCCTACCTGGCCCCGTATGCCGGCTGCGCCATGGCCGAAGATGTGATGGCCCGGGGCGGGCACGCCCTGATCATCTACGACGATCTGACCAAGCAAGCCATAGCCTATCGTGAGCTCTCGCTGCTGCTCCGCAGGCCCCCTGGGCGCGAGGCCTATCCGGGCGACGTCTTTTACCTGCACTCCCGGCTGCTCGAACGCGCCGCCAAGCTCAAGCAGCCGCTGGGGGGTGGCTCTATGACCGCCTTGCCGATCGTCGAGACACAGGCGGGCAACTTGGCTGCCTACATCCCGACCAACCTGATCTCGATCACGGACGGACAGATCTATCTCTCGCCGACCCTCTTTCAGCAGGACATCAAGCCGGCGATCGACGTCGGGTTGTCCGTCTCGCGCGTCGGCGGCGCGGCGCAGAACCGCGCCATGCGCGCCGTGTCACGCCATCTCAAGCTCGACATCTCGCAGTACCTGGAACTGCAGATCTTTGCGCGCTTTGGCACAGAGTTGGATGAAGACACACAGCGCCAGCTCGCACGTGGACGGCACGTGCGCGAGGTGCTGCGGCAGCCGCAGTACGAGCCCATGCCCGTGGCGCACCAGATCGTGGTCTTGTTTGCCGCTGGCGAAGGATACCTGGACGCTCTGCCGATCGATCAGGTGCGCGACTTTGAGCGCTACTTGATCGACTATATGAACGCCGAGCACGCGGCGCTGCTCGACCAGTTGGAGCGCGGGGCGTGGACGCGCACCGTGCGCACCCAGCTTCCGGAGGCGATCGAGGCGTGTAGCAAGGCCTTTATCGCCCGACAGAGCGAGGCGTAGGCGCCATGGCAGACATTGGCGAGATCCGAAACCGGATCGAGAACCTGCACACGATCGAGCACCTGATCCGCTCCATGCGCGCCATGTCGGCGATCCGGTGGCGCAAGGCCAAGAACCAGCTCTACGCCGCGCAGCGCTATGCACAGCGCGTACAGCGGCAGCTCTCGTTGGTTGCCGGTTATCCGACGCCCCTCGTGCGCGGCGCCAGGATCCGCGAAGATGCCCCGCCGCACACCGCACTGATCGTGATCGGCTCCGACCACGGTCTGTGTGGCACCTTCAACATGGTGCTGTTCAACACAGCCGACGTGTACATCCGGCGCTGGCGCAGCGAGGGACGCACGGTCGACCTGATTGCCCTGGGCGAGTACGCGCGCCGGTACTACTGCGAGAAGGCAGAGATGTGCACGCTCATGTGGGCCCACCGCTTTCCCCTCACACACGTGGTCTCCTTTTTGGAGACGCGCGAGATCTGGGAGAGCATCGAAGCCCTCTACCAGCAGTCCAACATCAGCGAGCTATACCTGATCTATAACTATTTCATCTCGTTCGGCAGCTACAGGCAGCGCCTGGTGCGCCTGCTGCCGCCCGAGCTCACGCCGCTCAACATCGCCGACGAGGACCTGCCGATCCTGGGC
Organism: Anaerolineae bacterium; assembly: GCA_016929775.1. The sequence continues at coordinate 12,815 of JAFGIE010000123.1, read as the reverse complement.
AGCGACGCTGCCGACCTACAGCGCCTCCTGCTCGTGGAGCACCTGGCTTTACAGCTCTACCTGGGTCTGGTAGAATCGATGGTCAGCGAGCAAGGCGCGCGGCTCCAGGCGATGGACGCAGCCATGTCCAACATTGACGATCGCAACGCTGAACTCAAGCGCACGTACAACACTGCCCGCCAGGAAAAGATCACGCAGGAGATGCTCGAGCTGGCTTCCGGCGGCAGCAGCGCCTAGCGATTCGCCGCGCCGAGGCGTACGACCCCGAGCCCACGCTGTTCGCTCAAGGGCGAGCATTGAGAAGGAGCGCCAAGCATGAGAGCCAAAGACATCATGCGCTCTGAGGTGCATAGTGTCTCCGAAACGACGACGTTACGGGAACTGAGCCGCACCTTTCGACGCCGCGGGGTGACCACGCTGTCGGTGGTCAACGACGAGGGGGACCTCGTCGGCGTGGTGAACGAGGCCGATCTCTTGCGCGCGATGCTGCCCAACTATGCCGAGCTGCAGGATGACCTGCGGTACATGATGGATTTCGAGTTCCTGGAGGATCGCGCCAGCGACGTAGAGGATGACCCGGTCCGCGACATCATGGTCCGTGGCGCGGTGAGCGTGGACGAGAACGCCCCCCTCATGCGCGTCATCTCGCTCTTCTTGCTCAAGTCCTCATCGCACATTCCCGTCGTGCGCGACGCCAAGATCGTCGGCACGGTGATCCTGTCCGACATCTGCGAACTCATGTTCGACTGACTCGAGAAAGCGCGGCGCTCACTCGGGCGCGTACGCGCGGAGCAGCACAGCCGGTTCCGTCGCATGGAGCGAGAACGCGCCCAGCGCGGCGGGCAGCAAGACGAACCGCACGGCAGGGAGCGCAACCGGCGCGTCCGCGCTGTGCAGGGTCGCAGCTCCCTTGACACAGCCCCAGATCTCGAACGTCGTCCCATCGCACTGCCCACGGTAGACAGCCCCTGCGTCGAGGTGCACTTGCTCGACCACAAAGTAGGGGCAACGGCTGATCTCTGCGCGGCGCAGCCCTCCGCCATCCTGCACGACGCGGGGCGCCACGGCGCCCGGGCGCACCATGGCATAGTCGATCACATCCAGCGCCTTGTCGATGTGCAGCGGGCGCGGCTTGCCATCCGCTCCTAGCCGGTCCCAATCATACACGCGATAGGTCGTATCCGAGTTCTGCTGGATCTCGGCGACCACAGCCCCCTCGAGGAGGGCGTGTACCGTCCCAGTGGGCACGCAGATCGCATCGCCTGCCGCGATCTGCACGCGATGGAGGCACTCCCCCAGCGTGCCCTCCGCCAGTGCGGCGCGAAACGTGTCGCGCGTCATCTCCCTGGCGAGGCCACAGATCAACTCTGTCCCCGGCTCAGCGTAGAGCACGTACCACATCTCGGTCTTGCCCAGGTCGCCCTCGTGTGCCAGGGCGTATGCGTCGGAGGGATGCACCTGCACCGAGAGGCGGCGGTTCGCGTCCAGCAGCTTGACCAAGAGCGGGAACTTGGCGCGCTCGGTCGCCCAACGGCTCCGCACCCCGACCAGCCTGTCGCCCAGGCGGGCTTGTACCTCGGGCAGGGTCATGCCGGCGAGCGGTCCCCGGTCGACAGTCGTCGGGGAGGAGGGATGCCCCGAGATCTCCCAGCTCTCGGCGACGATCCCGGGCGGCAGCTCGCGCCCGAAGCGGGTCTCCAGGTTGCGCCCACCCCAGATGTAGTCGCGAAAAACGGGCGTGAACGTGAGCGGATAGATCGGATCGCGCATCGGTTGCCTCCTGACCGGAAGAGCAGAGCGTGCGGTGCGGACATCGGGCACGGAGCGTCCTCCACACGCGCGAGCTCGTCCGGGATGTGGCGCAGCGACCCTGCGCCCCTGTTCGCGCTAGACGTCAAACAACTCGTCCATGGCCCTGCGGGCGTCCACAGGCCGATCCTGCCCGGCGCGCATCTCGGCATAGAACGTCTCGTCGTACTTGCGGGTCCGCACGACGACCGGCATGGGCACCGCATGACCCATCAGCAGGACCTGCTCCCGCGTATCCAGGCTTTCGAGCGCGCCGCGCAAGAACGAGCGGTTGCCGACCCCGGTCAGCGCCGCCTCGATGTCGCGCTCTTCGGTCAGCTTGCCGCTGACCCGCGTGCCCAACTGGGAGAGCACCTCGCCGTCGATGCCGCTCGGGCGCTGATCGACGACCATCAGGGTCACGTGATACTTGCGCAGCTCGCGCGCGATGGTGCCAAAGATCGTCTGGCGCGAGACCGACGGGCTGAGAAAGCTGTGCGCCTCCTCGATCGTGATCATGAGGGGCCTGGGACGGTCCCCTGGGTCTTGCGTCTGCTCGTAGCGCTCTACCTTTTCGCGGTACAGGTGGCGGACGCGGCGGGTGATCAGGTTCGCCACGAGCATGTGATCGAGCGGCGAGTCGTGCCGCCCAAAGTGTAGGATCACGTGCTTGCCGCGGTCGAGGGCTTGCACCATCTCGTCGATCAGGTTGAAACTGCCGCGGTCGACCACGTACTCTTTGCGCTGCAGGCGCTTCAGGCGGCGTTGCAGCGCCGCCAGGGACGCGGGATGCGCGCCGCTCTCGACCGCAAAGAGCTCGAGCTCGGTGGGCGTCATCGCCAGCAGCTGCTCGAGCCACCCCTCCCCGTGCCGGTCGCCCAGCAAGCCGATCGTCGCCTCGGCGGTACTCGGCAGGTCCAGTTCCTGCGCCAGGAGCATGACGTCCTCTGGCTCGATCTGGTTCAGGCCGATCTGTACGGTGCGATCCACGCCGCGCCCGCCGCCGCGCGAGGCGGCGTCGCGATCCACCGAATAGACCAGCACCTTGCTCCGCCCAAAGAGGTGAGACAGGCCCTGTACGAACACGCCATCCTCGCTCTCCTTGCCAAAGGCGTACTCGTCGTGCATGTCAAAGATCAGGTTGACGGCGATCCCGCTCCGGATCACGCCGCACAGCAAGAGCCGGACCAGGAAGCTCTTGCCCGTGCCGCTCTGCCCAAAGATCCCGTTCGAGCGCTCGACCAGCCGCTCCAGGTTGATGCAGACCGGGATGTCCATCGTCAGCGGCGTGCCCATGGCAAAGTACTGCTTGCCCATCTGCTCGGCGCCGAACACGGTCCGAAAGTCGCTCTCGGTCGCCTCGGCAAGCATCGCCAGGTGCATCGGGATCGTGCGGACCGGTTGTGGGGGTTCCAGGTCGACGATCAAGTCGTCTGCGCGCCCCTTGGGCATCATCTGCATCGGCTTGACCTGCACCGTGGCATAGATCAGCGAGCCACGCAGGGCGCGGGCGACAAAGGGGGAAGCGCCCGCCGGCGGGTCCGCCGGCAGGCGCGGATCGGTCGCGCGCAGCTGCATGTCGCTGACCATGCTAAAGTAGAGGTTCTGCTCGCCCTCGACGATCACAAAGTCGCCGATGCGCAGCGCCTCGGTTGAGACATCGGGGTCGAGCCGGACGGTCAGCCCGGCATTGAAGGCGCCATCGGTCACGACGCCAAGTCGCTTGCGGGGCATGTGAACTCCTTGCTTGGCACGCCCGGTGGGCCCGGAGCGCGCTCGCCACAGGGATAGACTGCCGGTTTGCGCGCCGCCCCTCATCCAGGGCGCCGCGCGCTCGGGCCTGTCAGCGGCGCAGCGCCTGCCAAAGCGCCGCGGCGGCGATCGCGCCCTCGCGCAAGACCACCGGCGGATCGACGGTCAGATCGATCACGGTCGATGCCACGCCGCCGGGACAACGTCCCCCATCGAGGATCAGCGCAACCCGACCGTCGAGCTGGGCGAGCGCACCCGCCGCCGTATCGGGCGCGTCCTCGCCCGACAGGTTGGCGCTGGTCGCCGCGAGGGGCGCGGCGAGCGCGTCGAGCAGCGCGCGCGCCACGGGATGGTCCGGCGCCCGCACTGCCACCGTCTCGCCGCCAGCGGTCAGCACGTCGGGCACCCCTGCCGCCCGGCGCAGGACGATCGTGAGCGCCCCGGGCCAAAACCGTTCCGCCAGCACGCGCGCAGCATCGGGTATGGCGGCGACGACGGGGGGCAGCGCCTCCAGGCTGGGCACCAGCAGCGGGATCGCCTTGTCGCGCGCGCGGCGCTTGGCGACATAGAGCGCAGCGACCGCATCGGGGAGCATAGCGTGCGCGCCGACGCCGTACACGGTGTCGGTGGGAAAGACGACCAGTCCTCCGCGGCGCAGCACCTCGACCGCCTGGGCGATGTCCTCTTGCCGCGCACCTACACAAGTCGTACGCATCCCCCTCTCCCCGCGATCGCCGTGTGCGCGTCACGCGCAGCATCCGCACCGTCCAACGCACGACAGAGTATAACCCAAAAGGGAGGCAGTGTCAACGGTCTGGCGGGACCCGTTTTGACATATCGGCAGATCCGGATACAATAGGGGAACGAGAGGTATGCGATGCGACCTCTTTGATACCCCAGGAGGAAAGTGGATGAAAGACTACAAGACCGGACAGCTGCGCAACATCGCCCTGCTCTCGCACCAAGGAACCGGCAAGACGACGTTGACTGAATCGATGATGTTGGCCTCGGGCGCCATCAACCGCACCGGGCGCGTCGAAGACGGGAACACGGTTGCCGACTTTGAGCAGGAAGAGATCGACCGGCAGATGTCGCTGAGCACGGCTGTCGTCGCCGTCGAGTGGAAGAACCACAAGGTCAACGTTCTGGACACGCCTGGCATGTTTGACTTCTCTGGCGAGGTGCTGCAGGCGCTGCGCGTGGCGGATGGCGCGCTGTTCCTGGTCGACGCCGTCTCTGGCGTCGAGGTCGGCACCGAGATCACGTGGGGACACGCCGGGGATACGCTGCCGCGGATGGTGCTCGTCACCAAGATGGACCGTGAGAACGCCAGCTTTGAGCGGGCGATGAACTCGCTGCGTGAGCACTTTGACGTGCGCTTTGTGCCCCTGACGCTGCCGATCGGCAGCCAGAGCGACTTTGAGGGCGTGGTCGACCTGGTGCACATGAAGGCCTTTGTCGGCGAAGAGGGCAAGGCAGCGCCGATCCCGGATGCGATGGCTGACCAGGTCGAAGAGGCGCGGATGGAGCTGATCGAGACCGCCGCCGAGAGCGACGATGCGCTGATCGAAAAGTACCTCGAGGGCGAAGAACTGAGCGCAGACGAGATCTCGAACGGCATCCAGGCGAGCATCGCCGGCGGCAACGCCGTGCTCGTCCTCGCCGCCTCCGGGCTGACCGGGGTGGGCGTGCGCCCGGTCCTGGACGCGATCGCCACCTACATGCCGGCGCCGCCCGAGACGGTCAGCGCCGTCAACCTCGCGACCGAAGCGGAAGAGACGCTCGCCGTCGACGCCAGCGCGCCGCTCTCGGTCCTGGTGTTCAAGACCACGGTCGATCCGTATGGCAAGCAGAGCTACTTTCGCGTGTTCAGCGGCGCGCTCGAGTCCGATTCGCGCGTGCAGAACGTAGACACGGGCGAGGAAGAGCGAGTCGGGCAGCTCTCGGCCCCACAGGGCAAAGAGCAGATCCCCGTCTCCCGGGTCATCGCGGGCGATATCGGCGTCGTCGCCAAGCTGGACGAGACGCTGACCGGTCACACCCTGTCGGACAAGGACCGCCCGCTCAAGCTGCCGGGCATCGACTTTCCTACGCCGATCTTTTCGGTCGCCGTAACGCCCAAGACCAAGGCGGACTCTGCCAAGATGGGCACCGGGCTCTCGCGGTTGGTCGAGGAAGACCCGACCTACGAGTGGCATCTGGAGCACAGCACGCGCCAGACGATCCTGAGCGGGATGGGCGATGCGCACATTGACATCGCCTGCCGGCGCATGGCGCGCAAGTTCGGGGTCGAGGTGCTGACCGCTGTGCCCAAGGTCCCCTATCGCGAGACGATCACGCGTACCGCGGAAGAGACCTACCGCCACAAGAAGCAGACCGGCGGCGCGGGCCAGTTCGCACAGGTCAGCCTGCGGCTCGATCCAGCCGCGACAGGAACCGGATTCACGTACGAGTGGGAGGTCTTTGGCGGCGCGATCTCGACCTCCTTCCGCCCCTCGATCGAGAAGGGGGTGCGCAGCGTCCTCGAGACCGGGGTCGTGGCGGGCTATCCGGTCGTCGACGTCGCCGTGGCGGTGACCGATGGCAAAGAGCACCCCGTGGACTCGAAGGACATCGCCTTCCAGATCGCCGGTCGCGAGGGCTTCAAAACCGCGTTCCTCAAGGCGGGCCCCGTGCTGCTGGAGCCGATCTGCAACGTCGAGATCAATGTCCCCGAAGAGTACATGGGCGACGTGCTCAACGACCTGAACACGCGGCGTGGGCGGGTGATGGGCATGGACCAGCGCGCGAACCGCAGCATCGTGACCGCCCAGGTGCCGCTGGCAGAGATGCAGCGTTACTCGACCAGCCTGAGAGCGATCACGCAGGGGCGTGGCCTGTATAGCATGACGATCTTGGACTATGAGCAGGTGCCGAGTCACCTGGCGAGCGAGATCGTCGCGCAGGCCAAAGAGGAAGCCGCAGAGACCGACTAGACGGGCGGTCTCCCGCCGACTGCTTGGGAGGCATCGATCGATGGAAGACAGAGCTCGTATCCTGGTAGTGGACGACGAGACAGGCATGTGCGACTTTTTGCGCTATCTGCTCGAGGGAGAAGGATACGAGGTCGACGACGCAAACAGCGGCATAGAGGCCCTCGACAAGCTGCGCGCCGGCTCCTATCACCTGGTATTGGCCGACATCAAGATGCCGGGCATGGATGGCCTGGAGATGCTGCGCCGGATCAAGGAGCTCGATCCCGACACGATCGTGATCGTCATGACCGGCTATTCGTCCCTCGAGACGGCGATCAAGGCGATCAAGTACGACGCGCACAACTATCTGACCAAGCCCTTCGACGACCCAGACGCGGTGCTCGCCGCGGTCGAGAACGGCTTGCTAGAGCGCCGGGAGCGCCTGCACAAGTAGGCTGACCGGCACCGGACGCACACAAGCGCCGCCGCGATCGCGGCGGCGCTTTCGCGTTCCCCAGGGCGCCGCGCGATCAGCGCTGCAGGAGCCGCAGCGGGAGGCCGAACAGGCGCCGCAAGAAGCGCTGGAACGCCGTGGGCTTGGGATAGCACGCCAGGGCGGCGTCGTACGCGGCGAGCGCCTCCAGGAACCGGAGCTGTCGCAACCGGACCACGCTCAGGGCGGTGAGCGTCGCCGCGCGCAGGTCGTGGTCGCCGACCAGCTGGAACAGGTCGACTGCCTGCTTGTAGTGTGCGGCAGCCTGCACGAGCTTGCCGCGCTCCTGGTACATGCGCCCCAGGTTCCCGAGCGTCTGCGCCTCGCCGCCATAGTCGCGCAGGTCGCCAAAGCGCCGCTGCGCGTCGTGCAGCCAGGTTTCGGCCTCGGCGTACCGCCGCAGCCGGATCAGCAGGACCCCCAGGTCGTTCGCCGACTCGGCGACGCCCGCCTCGTCGTTCGCCTGCTTGTAGGCCTCGTAGGCCTGGCGCAGCAACGACTGGGCCCCTTCCAGGTCGCCCTGCCGGTAGCGCGCGCGCCCCTGATCGGACAACGCCTCCCCACCCGGGCCCTGTACGTCAGTCGTGGTTGTCGGGCTCTCGCTCATCGCATCCTCTGTCACGTGATAACGCCAGCCGCAGCTGGACCAGTGTGCCCGCCCGTCCGCGCGACGGGCCCGACTCAACCGTCAGGGCGCCGTCGATCAGCTGGGCGCGCTCTCGCATATTGAGCAGGCCAAAACTGCTGCCCTGATCATAGTTGTCGATCACGGCAGCCACGTCAAAGCCCGTCCCATCGTCCTCGATCGAGACGACCAGCTCATCCTGCTCTTCCACCATGCGCAGCCACACGTTGCGTGCGTGGGCGTGCTTTTCAATGTTGTTCATCGCCTCCTGGATGATCGAGAACACGATCCCAGCCACAGGGCCGCTCAGCGCAGTCTGGACATTGCCGGGATCAAAGTGCGGGGCAAAGGCACTGCTCTCGCGCAGGCGCTCGACATAGCTCTCCAGCGCGGGCACCAGCCCCTGCGTCTCGAGGATCACGGGGCGCAGCTCAAAGAGCAGCAAGCGCGCCTCCTGCATCGCCTGGCGCAGCAGCCTGCGCAGGGCTGCGAACTGTGCGGGGACCTCTTGGGGCCTCGCGTCGATCAGGCGCTCCAGGTAGTCGATCTCCATGGCGACCGTCGCCAGCAACTGGACCGGCCCATCGTGCAGGTTGCGCGCCAGCTCGTGCCGGGTGCTCTCTTGCGCGGCGATGATCCGGTCCCGCTCATCGCGCAGGGTATTGTACAGGCGCGCGTTCTCGAGGGCGATCGAGACCTGCGCGGCGAGCGTGATCAACACGCTCAGGTCCTCCTCGTCAAAGCCGGAGGGGATGCCCTTGTTCATGACCTCGAGCACGCCGATCACCTTGCCCTTGATCTGCAGGGGCGCGCACGCCAGGTTGTGCACCGCCCGGTCAGCCAAGCCGTCCACGGATGCATCGTACCGGTCATCCACAGCCGGATCGTTGATCAGCGCCGGTTCGGCGCACGCAGCCACCCAGCCGGTGACGCCGGCGCCCACGGGGACGCGTCTCGCTTCCAGCCCGCGCCCCGCTCCACGCGCCATCTCGATCTCGAGCCACTCCCCGCGCGGATCGAGGAGCAGCAGCCTCGCCTGCTGCGCGTCGATCACGGTCATCGCCAGGTCGATCGTATCCCGGAACAGGCGATCGGTCTCGAACGTCGACGTCATCGCCTGCCCCATCTGGTAAAAGAGGCCCAGCTGGCTCAGCCGCTGCCGTGTGACGCAGATCTGCTCGACGTTCGCCACGATCGCGCTCAACGTGCCGACCAGCCGGCTCAGGAGCTGGATCTCTTGGTAGCTGAGGTCCGTGCGCGGGGCGAGCGCCAGGCTCAGCAAGCCACACACCCGGTCGTGGTTGGTGAGGGGAACGACGTACAGGTTGCCCGACTCGTCCGGGAGCGCGTACGTGCTCACCGGCGGCGCGGCGGGAAGCTGCATCTGGCGCACGCTGTGCCAGCGGCGCGCATAGATCGGCGCCTCGAGATGGTCGATCTGCTTGCGCGCCGCCTCCGACAGCGCTCCCTGGCGCGCGCGCTCAGTCAGCGCAGCGCCATACAGCAGGGAACCGCCGCGCGCCCGGAAGAGGTGAGTCAGGTACGCCAGCGCGTCGGCAAGCAGCTCGTCAAGGGCACGGTGCGAGAGCAGGTGGGTCAGGTGTTCGAGGTAGAACGGCCAACCCTTCTCGTCCGAGAGCGCATCCATAGGCCCGCTACGCCTTCTCCAGTCCGCGGACAGCGCGCCCGCGCGCGCCCTCCACGACCCTGGATCGCGCTGAGCTAGTACGTGATCTGTAACAGGCTGGCGGCGATCTGCCGCAGGGCATCCGCCGGCAACTCGCTCAGCGAGATCGCCAGCTGCAGGTAGGGCAGGTTGATCGGCTTGCGCACGAATGCGTGGACGTCTGGCGGCAGGTGATCGAGCGCGGCGTCATCGCCCTCGGGCTCCGCGGGGAGAAAGCTCAGCTCCTCCGCCATCAAGGCGTCGAGCGAGATCCCGAGCAGCCCGCACAGCGCCTCCAGCTCGACCACCGAGATCGCCTCCTCCCCCAGCTCGATCCGTCCCAGGCGCTCAGGCGTGTAGCCCAAGCTGGGGGCGACCTGCTCGAGGGTTTGGCCCGCCTCCTGGCGCGCCTCGCGCAGCATGACGCCGATGATCTTGGCGCGGATCAGCATCGCCTGTTGATAGGGAAAGGGGGCAGACCGGTCCTCTTCGGGCAACGGCTCTGCGTAAAGCAGGCGCGAGACAGGGACGCCCAGGCAACGCGCCAGGCCCTCCAACTGCGGGAGGGTGAAGCCCACCTCCCCTTCCTCCGCCTGGACGATCCGCGCTGGATCGCAGCCCAACGCCGCCGCGCACGCCTCGACGCTCTCGTTCGCGTCCAGGCGGGCTTGGCGCACCAGCACCCCGATGATCTTGTTCCGAGTCAGGAACGCACTTTCAGAGATCATCTCTCCCTCCCAGGCCCCCCACCGAGTTCGACGGGTCAACGCACGCGCCGCTTGACCAGTCGCCCGTGATCTGTGCATCTCTAACATTATATCACAACACTGCTCAGGATCACAAAGCGGGCGCGATCCGGTCTCACGCGGGCCGGATCACGTCCACGCCGCCCATGTAGGGGCGCAGCACCGGGGGCACGACCACGCTCCCGTCCGCCTGCTGATAGTTCTCCAGCACCGCGATCATGGTGCGGGGCAGCGCCAGGCCCGACCCATTCAGGGTGTGCACGTATGCGGGCTGCGCGCCCGCCTCGGGGCGGTACCGGATCTGGGCGCGGCGCGCCTGGAACTCGTGAAAGCTCGAGCACGAGCTGACTTCGAGCCACTCCCCGCAGCCCGGCGCCCAGACCTCGACGTCGTACTTGGCTGCCGCCTGGAAGCTGAGATCGCCGGTGCACATCTGCACCACGCGGTGCGGGATGCCGAGCCGCCGGCAGACGTCCTCGGCGTTGTCGATCAGGGCGATCAGCTCCTGCCCCGAGGTCTCTGGGGCGACGAGCTTGACCATCTCGACCTTGTCGAACTGGTGCCCGCGCTTGATGCCGCGCACGTCGCGCCCGGCGCTGAACTTTTCCCGGCGCCAGCAGGGCGTGTACGCCACATAGTAGAGGGGCAAGGTCCCCGGCTCCAGGATCTCTTCGCGGTGCAGGTTGGTCACCGGCACCTCGGCAGTGGGAACCCACCAAAAGTCGTCCTCCACGTCGTGGTACAGGTTCTCGGCGAACTTGGGCAGCTGCCCCGTGCCGACCAGGCACTTGCCCTGGACCACGAAGGGGGGATAGACCTCGGTGTAGCCGTGCTCGCGGACGTGCAGGTCGATCATCCAGGCGATCAGCGCACGCTGCAGGCGCGCGCCGAGGCCCCGCAGGACGTAAAAGCGCGTCCCCGAGATCTTGACGCCGCGCTCAAAGTCGAGGATCCCCAGCATCGGGCCCAGGTCCCAGTGGGGCAGGGGCTCGAAGCCCAAGTCGGGCAGCTCCCCTTCCTGGCGCAGGAACACGTTCTCGCCCTCGTCGCGCCCCACGGGGACCGACGGGTCGGGCATGTTGGGCACCTCGAGCAGCGCGGCGTCGAGCTCGGTCTCGATCTCGCCCAATTCCTGCTCCAGGTCCTTGATCCGGTCGCCGACCGCCCCCATCTGCTCGCGCGTGCGCTCGAACTCGGCTTCCAAGCGCGCCGCCTCCTCGGGCGGCGCCTTCCGGATCCTGCCGCGCAGCGGGCCGATCGACTTGCTGACCCGGTTGCGCTCGGCGCGCAGCTCCTCGACCTCGGTCAGCACCTCGCGGCGCCGGACGTCGAGCGCGACGATGCGGTCGATCGGCGCGTCGATGTACAGGTTGGCGATCTGGGCCTTGACCCACTCGGGGTCGTCGCGGATGATCTTGATGTCTATCACGTCGCTCCTCCTTCCCTTTCCTGCGCGACAGGTGCGCCGCCGCGCGCACGGCACGGCGCCGGGAAAAACAAACCCCCGTCCGTGAAAGGACGGGGGACCGTGGTGCCACCTTTCTTCGTCGCCGCCGCGGGGCGGGCGACCTCAAGTGCGCCGTGTCTACGGGTACACTCTAGCGCAGTAACGGGCGCGCCCGGGCAGGCATTTGACCTGCCGACTCGAGAGTGGATTTCCGTCCGCGCTGCGATCGCCTCGCACCACCCGGCGACTCTCTGGACACATCGCGCGACGTACTGGGCTCTTTCGACGTCGTATGTGACCTGCTGTTCGGGACAGTATATCACGTTCGCGGCGCGCTGTCAAAGACGCAGCACTCGCGCGTCTCGACCACGCGCAGCCCGAGCGCGGCGGCTTGGGCCTTGCCCTCGCGGGCAGGGCTGACGATCGTGTTGACGCCGGCGCGCACGGCGAGCGGGTCGAGGCGTGCGCGGTAGGCGCGCCGGGGACGCATGCAGCCCAAGCGCAGGACCACGTCAGGGAAGCGTTGGCGGGCCTCGGCGAGTAGGAGGGCGACCTCCTCGACGGGCGGCGGCGGGCAGTCGGCGTACCGGGTCCCCGGGGTCGGGATAAAGACAATGAAGACCAGCGACTCGACCCCGATCGCAGCCAGACGCGCCATCGCCGCGCGCTCGTGCCCGAGCTGACCGCAGCGCAGGCCGATCGTGATGTGCGGCACGACGCGCGCGTGCCGCCGCAGCATGGCGTAGGTCGTGGCATAGTCCTCCGCAGTCGCGTCGAGGCCATACACCTCGCGGATCGTCGCCGTGTCGCCGACCATGTCAAAGGAGAGGGCGTCGACGTAGGGGGCGATCGCGCGCATCGACGCCTCGTCGATCAAGCCGACGTGCCAGTTGAGGCGCCGCCCGGGACGGATCGCGGCGATCCGGTCGAGGTGGGCGGTCACCGGCACGCGCCCCTCCCGGTCGCATCCGCCCGAGACGAGGACGCTGGTCGCGCCGCCGACCTCCGCCCGCTCGACCGGCTGCATGTGCGCCAGGTAGTGACCGCCGCAGTGGGCGCAGTCGAGCGCGCACGCGCCGCCCGTGAGGCTGATCAGCGCCGTATCGACCGGATAGGCGAACGTGATGTGCGGGGCAAAGTGCGCTTGGCGCGTACGCCACGCGCGTTCGAGTTCGTGCGCCAGGTCGGGCATGTGCATCTCCAGGAGGCCATTGTACTGGAAAAGGCCCCGCCCGGCAAGGGCGATGCGACGCGCAGCGCGCACACCTGACACACCGATTTCCCTACGGACTTGTAGCTACCTTATGATTGGCAAGAACTCTGCGTCGCACCGCGCTCGGGTCG
>JAFGIE010000122.1 GCA_016929775.1 Anaerolineae bacterium | reverse complement strand
TCCGTGCAGCGGCGGCGCCGATCCCCAGAACAGGGGGCGTCAAGAGGCTCCGTGCAGCGGCGGCGCCGCTAGGTGCTGCGCCTTGCCGCACGGGCGCGCGCCGGTCCCAGAGCAGGAGCAAGAGCGGGAACCAGGCGGCGACGTTGAGCTGGTTGACGTGCTCGACCTGCCCGCTGAGGTAGCCGCCGTAGGCAAAGGCCACAGCCCCGAGGGCGGCGGGGGCGGGCGAGAGGTGCAGCGAGCAGCGGGCATAGCCGTAGGCGCTGGCGGCGGCAAGGGCGACGTGGAGCACGACCGACCAGGCGACGATCTTGGGCGCTGTCAGGCCTGCCAGGAGCAGGTTGAGGGGATAGAGCACGGCAGCCTGTGCGTTGGCGAGGTAGGGCACCCCGAGGTAGAGGTAGGGGTTCCAGAGCGGGATGCGCCCGCTGCGCAGCGCGTCCGCCGCATAGGCGCGGTAGGGATAAAAGTAGGTAAAGGCGTCCACGCCGGCGAGGATGCGGTTGGAGAGGGCAATCTGCCGGTAAAAGGCCACGCTCGACAGGCAGAGCAGGGCCACGACGGCGACGTCGCGCCAGGGGATGCGTGTGCCGGTCGCCGTCCTCTTTCCAGGTGCTGCCTGCGCCTGCCTGCCTGCCGTCACCGCGCCTCCGTGGGGCTTGCGCTCCTCTACCCGGTCCCGCTGGGCGGGAGCGCGCTCACCACGCCTCCGCGAGTGTGTGGCTCGCCGTGCGAGACGGACGGCATTATACGTGGAGGGGCATCGCCCGTCAAGCAACTAGCCCACCAACGCCTCGAGCCGGTCCACGAGGTCAGCTAATACGCCAAACGCGACCTCGACCGGCTCGGGTCCGGTTAGGTCGACCCCCGCCATCTTGAGCGCGTCGAGCGGGTACATCGAGCCGCCGGCTCTGAGAAAGCTGAGGTAGCTGTCCACCGCTCCCGCCACGCCCGAAAGGATCGCCTGCGCCAGCGCGTTCGCCCCCGAGATGCCGGTCGCATACTGGTAGACATAGTAGTCGATGTACAGGTGGCCAAACGTGGCCCACGTGATCCCGACCCGCTCGCGATCGACCTGCATCTCCCCACCATACCCTTCGGTGAACAGGTCCGCCATGAGGCCGATCATGTCGCGCGCGGTCAGTCCCTCGCCGCGCTCGACGCGCTGGTGCATTTCCAGTTCGAACCGGGCCAAGGTGGGCATGATAAAGAAGTAGCGGTGGAAATTGGACATGGCTTCCTCGATCAGGCCGATCTGGAACGCCGCGTCCGGTTTCGCTTCGAGCAGATGGGCGCGCACCATCGCCTGGTGAAAGTTGGAGGCCACTTCGGCCACAAAGAGCGAGTAGCGGCTGTAGGTGATCGGCTGGTGCTGGCGCGTCAGGAAGGAGTGCATCGAGTGTCCCAGCTCGTGGGCCAGCGTGCTCATGCTGAGCAGGTTGTCGTTGTAGCTCATCATGATAAAGGGATGCGTGCCATAGCTGCCCGACGAAAAGGCCCCAGCCCGCTTGCCCTGGTTGGGATAGACGTCCACCCAGCGGTCCTGGAGACAGCCCTGGCGCACGCGCGCCACGTACGCCTCGCCCATGGGCGCCAGTCCGTCGCAGATCCAGTCGACCGCCTGCTGGTAGGGCACGTGCGGCTGCGCGTCGGTCAGCGGCGCCCAGATGTCGTATGGATACAGGGCCTCGACGCCGAGCGCACGCCGCCGCACCGCCCAGTAGCGGTGCCACGTCGGCAGGTTCCGGCGGAACGTATCGATCAGGTTGTGGAATACCTCGACCGGGATGTTGTTCTCGAACAGCGATGCTGCCAGGGTCGAGGCGTGCCCGCGCACACGCATGTCGAACACGTCTTGCTTGAGCGACGTGACCAGCCCGGCAGCTAGCGTGTTCCTGTGGGCCAAGTACTGGTCGGTGTAGTGCTCCCAGGCTGTGCGTCGCGCCGTGCGGTCGGGGCTTGCCAGGATCTTGGCAAGCGTGCCCTGCGTGACCGGCAGCTCGCTGCCGTCGCTGGCTTGGGCCGGCTGGAACGTGAGATCGGCGTTTGCCAGCATGCTCGGCACCGACGTGGCGCTGCGAAAGGGATCGGACAGCATTCCCAGCAGTTCTTCGACCTCGGCGGACCGGATGTGAGCCTGCTTGCGGAAAAGGTCGTCGGCCCAGTGGGCGAGGTGGGAAAGCCGCGGCTCGCCGGCGATCCATCGCGCCAGCGTCTCCTGCCCGATCGCCAGCAGCTCGGGCTCGACAAAGGCGGTCGCCGCTTGGCGCTGCGCCGCCAACCCCTGTGCCTGCCCCGAGCGCTTGGTCGCCGCCTGATCGCCCATGTCGACGGCGTGGTTCATCGAGGCATAGACCTGGACCTTGCCCGTGCGCTCTGCGAGCTCGTCGATCAGCGCCAGGGCGTCGGCGAGCACGGTTGGGCCCTCGCCCAGGCGCCCTTTGTACCGCTCCACGTCAGGCAGGCGGGCGGCAATCGCCTCGAACTCGGCTTGCCAGGCTGCGTCGGACGCGAACACGCTCGGCGCGTTCCACTTGAACCGGTCCGGGATCTCGCTGCGCAAGGGGACGCTTTGCTCGGACATCGTTCTCTCCTCTCGTTTGGTCAGTCTGCCCGTGGTTCGGGCACGTGGATGCGGTAAAGCTGCAACGATATGCTATTGTCGTCGCGGCGGGTCTCGAGGAGCAGCTCAAAGCGCAGTCCAGCTGCGTCGGGCTCGAGCGTGCGCCAGTCGGGAAGGACGATGTACTGCTCGCGCGTTGGGCTGCGCGCCGCCTCGCGCTGTAGGTGCTCGCCCGACGCCCACCAGCGCAGTTCGTAGGGGGCGCCGTGCAGGTAGTAGGTGTAGTGCCAGCGCAGCCAGTGATGGTAGAGCACGGCATCGGGCGCGGCGTGCGCTTGCAGGTAGGCGGCGACCTGGTCGAGCCCCTGGTAGGCCCAGTGCTCGCCGCCGACGGGGTAGCCGTTGCGCGCGGCGCGGAGGCCAGACAGGAGGGCGGAAGCGGCGACGAGGGCTGCCAAGAGGAGCGCCGCGCGCCGCGCCCAGCGACGGGCAGCGGGGGCGCGCGGCAGGCAGGCCCACACGCGCGCGCGGACCACGACGCGGGCCAAGAGCATGCTCGCCACCGGGACGAGCGGCAGGAGGTAGCGGTCCCAGATGCTAAAGCCGAGGACGATGTGGGCGACCAGGTAGGCGGCGGCGGAGGCGATCAGGGCGACGTCCAGGCGCGCGGAGCGGGAGGGGCCACGAGCGGGGTTGGGGATTGCTTCGGGCGCAGAGAGCGGCGCCCGCGCAATGACGGGATCGGCTCCCCGGGCGTGGTTGGGGATTGCTTCCAGCAGAAGGCGCTGGATGCTACGCGATCGCCCGGGAAGGGCGCCGGCTGCTAATGACACGATTGGCTCTTCAGGCAGAGGTGGGGATTGCTTCAGGCGCGAAAAGCATGCGCCTTCGCAATGACAATCCGCGAGAGGTGTCACTCCAGACCGCGTCCCGGGACAGCCGGGATGGGTTACTCGCAATGGCAATGCGCGAGCGGTGTCGTCGCAGCAGGCGTCCTGGTCGCGCTGCCGGGATGGGCCCCTCGCAATGACGGGATCGGCTCCCCGGGCGGGGTCCAGGCGCGATGCCAGGGGCGGAGGGGCCGGGGGAGGGGTCCGTGCGCCGGTCGTCCCCCCGCGGAGCGGAGGGACGAGGGGAACCTGCTGCTCGCGCCGATGCTCCAGCGTCGGCGCGCGGAAAGAGACTCGTCCCGACGGTCCTCCATCGGGACGCCGCCGACGCGATGTGGGCGCCGCCCCCCCTCTCCACACTGGGGAGGGGCTGGGGGAGGGGTCCGTGCCCTGGTCGTCCCCCCGCGGAGCGGAGGGACGAGAAGGGATGGGAGCGGAGGGACGAGAAGGGATGGGGGCGCGCGGACGAGAAGGGATGCGCGCGAGAAGCGCCACGGCGCCCAGGATGAGCAGGCCATACAGCAGGGGCGCGCCCACGAGGTAGCGCGCCCAGCCGAGCCACTCGATCCCGCGTGCGCCCCACTCGGCGACGGGCGCCCACCCCAGCCCGCCATAGCTCAGCGCGCTCTGCTGCCAGAAACCGGGCCGAATCGCCCAGCGCTGCGCGTCCCACCACGTGACCAGGCCCACGGGGAGGGCAAGCCCCGGCAGGGCGGCGAGGAGCCACCGGCGGCGGCGCATGGACCCCCACCGCGCCCAGATCAGGGCGAGGGGGAAGGGCAGGAGGAGGACGGCGTGCTGCTTGGTGGCAAAGGCGAGCCCGGCGGCGAGCCCCGCCCCCGCGTAGCGCGCGGCAGCCGCCCAGCGTGTGTCGCGAGGCGGGGCGGCAAGGGCGCACAGGGCGACCAGCATCCACGTGACGAGCAGCGGGTCGGTGAAGGCGGTGCGCGCGAACAGGATCGCCAAGGGCGAACACGTCCCCAGGAACGCCGCCCAGCGCGCAGTCCGGGGCCCGTAGAGGCGCCGGGCGAGGCGGTAGAGGAGGGCGACGTTGAGCATGCTGGCGCACAGGTTGGGGACTCGCGCCCCGACCTCGCTCCGCCCCAGGACGCGCATGCTCGCCGCCAGGAGGTAGAGGTAGAGGGGCGGCTTGTCGACCGGCTCGTCGAGCAGGAGTGGGTCGTCGTCGAGGATGCGCAAGGCCCACCCTGCGTACAGCGCCTCGTCGGCGTGGAAGCGGTCGTGGGTCAAATAGTGGACGCGCAGGGCAAACGCGGCGAGCAACAGCGGGACCACCAGGGCCCAATGCGAGATCTTGTGCGCAGACATGGCGCGTATTATAGCTGCAAGTGGAGGAACCGCAACCTAGACGGCGCAACTGCCACGTAGGTGCGCACCGTCACTCGTGCGGGTCGCGTGCCTGGTCGCCCCGCTCTCGCACCAGGCGCGGCGAGAGCACGATCCCCAGCCACGCGAACGCGAGCGCCAGCCCGAGTCCCAGGCAGACAGCGCCAAACCGCTTGGCAGAGCGGGCGGCGCGTTCGAGATAGCATAAGAACGACGCGGGATCGCCGCCATGCAGCTCTTTGACGCGCAGCAGGCCCCCCGGCGCCTTTTCCCCGTACAGGCAGACCCGATCGCCCGCCCGGAGGCCGATCACGCGGATCGAGCCCTCGGCGTACCCCTCGCACCACGCGCCAGTTCCCCACCAGACGACGGGTGAGCGGATCAGCTCGCCGTGCAGCCGGACCCCGCGCTCCAACACGACCGGTATCTCGTGCTCGTCGAGGGTAACGATGGGCGGCGCGACGCTGTCCGCTCGCTCCCAGCTGCCGGTATACTCGCCCTCGTCGTCGTCCCACTCGCACTTCCAGTGTTGTATCTCGTAGGCCACGAGGTCCATGGCGTGCACATAGCTGACCAGCCTGCCGTCCGGACGCCCGCTGGCGCGGTATCCCAGTATGCCGCTCAGGACCGCTTCTTCGCCAGGTTGCACGTGCTGGAAATCCGCCAGCTCGATCAGCAGCGCCTCCTGGGCGCGCGCCATCTCGCGCGTCATGGCGGGAGCGGCAAAGAAGGTCAGCCAGATGCCCAGCCCCAGCAAGGGCACTCCGAACAGGCAGATCAGGTTGATCGGGTGCCATCCGGCGAGCGCCCGCTCCCCCACCTGGGCGATGCGATGCAGCAGCGACCGGGATCGTCCCTTGGCGTGCTTGTCTTGTCGTGACTGGTTCCGGGCCTTATGGTCCATGTCGATCCTCTCCGCTGCCCCATCTTCCCGGTCCGTGGATGCGCCTGCGAGCGGGGCCACCAGGACGGTCCGTCCCTGCGTCGCATCGAGCCCCAAGCTGACCTAGAACGCCCAGCGTCGCCCTTCCGTCCTCCCGCCTGGGAGGCGGCGTTCAAAGCTCGGCCTATTGTACCAGAGTTATGCCTGGAGAGCAATGGCCTGTGCGGAAGCCGTCCCCACGCGTAGCGCAGGGAGGAGGGAGGGGGTCGGGGGGTGAAAGTCGCGACCAGGGGAGCACAGGTGTATAATGGCGCGCATCTATGGCGCGAGGGAGGAGGGCATATGGCAGTCTTGCGGACGGGGATCGTCGGGCTGGGACGGATCGGGTGGCAGTTTCACGCGCCCCAAGCGGCGGCGCACGCGGGGTTCGCGCTGGTCGCGGCGGTGGATCCGCTCGAGGCGCGGCGCGAGGAGGCGGTCGCCCGGTACGGCGTGCGCGCCTATGCGACCTACGAGGAGATGCTGGCAGCCGAGGCGTTGGACCTGGTCGTGATCGCGTCGCCGACGCCCTTTCACGTCGAGCAGGCGCTCGCCGCGTTCGCGCAGGGCTGCGACGTGTTCTGCGACAAGCCGATGGCGCCGACGCTGGCGGACGCGGACCGCGTGATCGACGCTGCGCGCGCCTCGGGGCGCAAGTTGATGGTCTACCAGCCGCACCGCGCCCGCGCAGACGTAGTCGCCCTGCGCCAGATCCTGGCGGAGGGCTGGATCGGCCCGTTGTACATGTGCAAGTGCGCGCGCACAGCCTACATCCGGCGCAACGACTGGCAGGCGTTCCGTGCGTACGGTGGGGGGATGCTCAATAACTATGGCGCGCACTTTGTGGACCTGTTGCTCTACCTCGCCGGATCGCGCGCCCGGCGCGTCTCCTGCGCGATGCGCACGGTGGCGAGCTTGGGCGATGCGGAAGACGTGATCAAAGCCGTGATCGAGACCGAGGACGGCGCGATCCTGGACCTGGACATCAATATGGCCTCGGCGCATCCCATGCCCGAGTGGCACGTGCTGGGCCAACGGGGGAGCATCGTCTACGACGAGGCGCAGCGCGCGTGGCACGTGCGGTACTACCGCGCAGGGACGCTCGGCGAGGGGATCGTGTATCGCGAGCTCGCCGCGCCCGGGCGGCGGTACGGCAACGTGGAGACGATCCCGTGGGAGGAGCGGACGGTGCCCGTGGCGCGGGAGGGCGGGATCGACTACTATGCCCAGTGCTATGCGTTCTTTGCGGAGGACAAGCCGCCGTTCGTGCCGGTGGAGGAGACGCGCGAGGTGATGCGCGTGCTGGACTTGTGCCGGCAGGAGGCGGAGAGGGGAGCACCCGCTCTGGACAAAGGTGACAAACCATGAAAGAGTGGAAAGGCGGTCTCATCGCCGAGGGGCTGAGCGATCCCACCATCATCAGCCGGTTCACCGTCTACGAGGCAACGATCAGCAGAGACAACATGCCCGTTGACTATGAAGGACATGTGGGCAGATGGCACGGCTACGGAGTGAGATGTTCAAGGGAAGAGATCAGCGCCTTGCAGCCGTACGTCTTGCAAGGTTGGTATGCCCACTTTTGGCACGAAGACACGATCATCGTTGTCTACCATGACAAGGTGTTCGAGCTTGCTAAAGATGATCGGAGCACATGGCGGGAAGCGGTAGAACACGGGAAGGCACAAGGAATACCCGAAGAAGAACTTGACTTTCCGACAGATTGAGGATATCGCGGCGTCGCCGTGTGGGGTGGCCCCGGCGTCCCCCCGTTGGAGCGGAGGGACGAGGGCCTGGGTCGGCGCGCGGAAAGAGACTCGTCCCGACGGTCCTCCGTCGGGACGCCGTCGACGCGATGTGGGCGCTGCCCCCCTCTCCACGCTGGGGAGGGGCCGGGGGAGGGGTCCGTGCGTGGCCGTCCCCCGTTGGAGCGGAGGGACGAGGAAATGTGTCGGCGCGCCTGTCCTGCCTCCCCTCTCCACGCTGGGGAGGGGCTGGGGGAGGGGTCTGTGCGCCGGACGTCCCCCCGCTGGAGCGGAGGGACGAGGGAATGAGACGCCGGCGGTCCGGAGGCTATGGGGCGGGGGTTGGGGTCGGCGCGTCGGGGGGCTGGTCGAGCCACTCCAAGTAGGCCTCGATGTAGAACTCTTCGACAATGTACAGGCGCGGGTCGCCCGCGCGCTGCACATAGCGTGCGGTCCCGTCGGGCGTCTCGCGCCCGATGTGGACCTGCTCCTCCGCGCCGAACGCCAGCTCGAGGGTCAGGGTGAGGGCCGGATCGGCGAGGCCATAGGTCGCCAGGTCGTCGACCTGCTCGGCGACGATCAGGCGCGCTGGGAGCGCGGCGAGCTGGTCGATGCGCCAGTCGATCGCATACGCGTCCGCCGGGCGCCCGTCGACCGTCCACCCGTCGTCCGTGCGCGCCAGGCGCAGCGTGCGCGCGCCGTCGCCGACCTGGATCGCGCGCAGGTCGTTGGCGGGGAGCGCCAGGACCGGCGCCGGGGTCGGCGAGGCGGTGGCGCCCGGCGCGGGGGGCGGCTCACGCTCGCGCTCGACCAGCAGGACGTAGGCGAGCAGGGCCAAGAAGACGCCGACGACGATCAGGGTCGCGCGCCACCGCTTCACGCCGCTACCTCCGCTTGAGCCACACGAGCAGGCCCGCCAGCGCGATCGTCCCCGGGATCAGGATCAACGACCCAAAGCAGGTCGCCCCCTCTTGGATCGCCGTCATGCGCACGCTGCGCGCAACGTTGGTCTTGGGCCCGATCGCGATCAGCGATTCCTCCTCGGCAAGCCAGTTGACGGCGTTGAGGAGCAGGTACTGTCCATTCGGGATCTGGGCCAACACACCGTTCGTGATCAGGTCCGCGTCGCCGACCAGGACCATGCGGGTCACCTCGTCCGTCTCTGCGGCCGGGTCCTCGACCGTCGCCAGCAGGGTCAGCGGTCCGGGCAGGTCCTGCCCCTCGTCATAGCGCAGTTCCTCGACCTGGGGGTCGCCCTCGGCCCACGCCGACGCGCTGGTCTGGGCAAGGGGCAAGAAGCCGCTCGCCGTCCCTGCCGCCGGGCCCGCGATCGGGCAGGCGAGGGGCAGGGCGAGCATGGGCAGGTCCTTGGTGATCTGGCTGAACTGGTAGCGGTCGATCAGGGGGGTGACGGGATCGCCGCTCAAGCCGCGCTGGGCGTCGACGACGAGCGCGTTCTCGACGCGCACCTCCCACGGCGCGAGGACGTCGTTGATCCCGCTCTCGGGGCCCGGGTCGAGCATAATCAGGGCCTTGCCGCCCCCCTCGAGGTAGCTGCGCAGGGCGGCGCGCTCGCCGTCGAGCAGCGGGGTGTCGAGCCCGGCGACCACGACCACGCCGGCGTCGGCGGGGACGGCGTCGCCGATCGCCAGGTTGAGCGAGCGGACGAGGTAGTTGTTGTCCTCGAGCAGCGCGCCGACCTGTCCATAGTCGGTGTCCTCATAGCCGGTCGGGGAGGGCTCGCCGTGCCCGCTCAAGAAGTAGATCGCCGTCGAGGTATCGCGCGAGACCTTGAGCAGCGCGCTGGTGATGTCCTGTTCGTCCGGGGTACGGACCTGCTGTGAGCGCGCGCCCCGCTGGACGATCAACCCGCCGCCATACGCGTCCCAGCCGAGGCGATCGGCCTCGCCGGGCTGGCGGATGGGGTCGACGCTGCGGTACCGGATCTGGTCGGTGTGCGCCTGGTACTCGTCGAGCCACCGTTCGAACGATTCCTGTCCCTGCCCGCTGGGATAGAGGCCGATCACGTCGATCGGCCCTTCGAGATCGCGCAGGACTTGCAGCGACTGCGGCGAGAGGGAGTGCAGGTTGTCGGCGGTGACGTCGTAGCGCACATAGTAGCGGTTGGCGAGCACGTTGAGCAGGACGACGATCCCGATCGCGGCGATGCTCAGGATCAGGGCATTCGAGCCGTAGCGGACAGTGCGCCCGGTGAGCAGGCGCTGCAGGTCTTGGGGACGGAGCAGGGCATAGATCGCGACGGAGGCGACGCCGGCGATCGTCAAGCCGCGCGCCCAGCTGTCGAACGTGCGCGAGATGGCGTACCAGGTCGCCCCGGCGAGCAGGAGCAGCGCGCCGAGGACGAGAAAGGCGAGTCCCTCGCGCTCGAGCAGGCGGAGGGCGCCGGTCAGCGCGTCGCGCGCCGCGTGCAGCGCACGGCGGGGGCGGGCGTCTGGTGGCGGAGATGCCTCCTCGGGCGTATCTGTGGGCAGGTCGTGGCGTCTGTCGTCGGGCGGGTGCACGGTCATCCCTGCCATCTCCTCGATTGGAGCACGCGGCTCGCCAGGAACAGGAACACGAACGTGGCGCTGAGATAGTAGACCAGGTCGCGCGTGTCGATGATCCCGTCGACAAAGTTGAAATAGTGGCCCGCGGGGGCGAGGTAGGCGATCACGTCGCGCACGCCGCTGCCAAAGAGGCCACTCAGCAGGTCGAGCAGCCACAGGCCCACGCTGGCGCCGACGCCGATCACGGCGGCGACGACCTGGTTGCGGGTCAGCGCAGAAGCGAGCACGCCGAGGGCGAGCAGCGCCGCCCCGAGCAGGACCAGCCCCAGGTAGCCGGCGCCGATGGCGCCCAGGTCGGGGTCGCCATACAGCACGAGCGCGGGCAAGTAGAGGGCGGTGACGGCGACCATGCCCAAGTAGTAGAGCCAGCTCGCCAAGAACTTGCCGGCGACGACCTCCCAGTCGCGGACCGGGGCGGTCAGGAGCAGCTCGATCGTGCCCTGGTCGCGCTCGCGCGAGAGGAGGCGCATGGTCAGGACCGGCGCGACAAAGATCAGGACGACGCTCAGCGAGCCCAACATGCTCTCCAGCAAGGCGTCCTGCCAGCGGACGATGCCGGCGATGTAAAAGATCCCGCACAGCAGCAAGAAGGCGGCGGCGACGAGGTAGGCGATGGGCGAGACAAAGTAGGCGTACAGCTCGCGCCGGGCAATGATCCACGCGTTACGCATCTGGATGTGCCTCCTCCGCGTCCACCGGCTCGTCGGTCGTCAGGGCGAGAAAGACGTCTTCCAGGCTCATCCCAGCGGCTTGCAGTTCGAGCAGGTCCCACCCCTGCGCGACCACGGCGCGCGCCAGCGCGGCGCGTGGATCGGCTTCGGGGGCGCAGGTCACCTCGTAGCGGTCGTCGCCCAGCGGCGCGACGTCGACCACGCCCGCCACGCCCGCCAGGGTGGACGCGGCGTCGGGCCCTGCGCCGGCGACCTGGATCGCGACGCGCGTGGCGCCGCGCAGGCGCATGGTCAGGTCGTGCGGGGCGCCCTCGGCGACGATCTTGCCCTGGTTGATGATCAGGACGCGCCCGCAGGTCTGGCTGACCTCGGGCAGGATGTGGGTGCTGAGCAGGACGGTGTGCTCTTGGCCGATCTCGCGGATCAGCTCGCGGACTTCGATGATCTGCTTGGGGTCGAGGCCGATCGTCGGTTCGTCGAGGATCAGGACCTCGGGCTCGTGCAGGATCGCCTGGGCCAACCCGACGCGCTGTCGCAGGCCCTTGGAGAGCTTGCCGATCGCGTCGTCAGCCCGGTCGGCGATGTGGCAGGCGTCCATGGCGCGCGCGACGGCGGCGCGGCGGGCGGGCACGCGGCGCAGGGCAGCCATGTAGTCGAGGTAGGCGCGGACGCTCATCTCGGTGTAGAGGGGGACGGACTCGGGCATGTAGCCGATCCGGCGCCGCGCCTCGAGCGACTCGTCAAAGACGTCGTACCCTGCCACGCGCGCCTGGCCCTCGGTGGGCGGCATATAGCCCGCCAGGATGCGCATGGCGGTCGTCTTGCCCGCCCCGTTGGGGCCGAGAAAGCCGACGATCTCGCCGCGCGCGACGTGAAACGAGACGTCGTCGAGGGCGCGAAAGGCGCCATAGTCCTTGCAGAGATGTGTGACCTCGATCATACAGGGTCCTCACTACGGAATTGGGTCTATGGGTGCAACAGGTCCAGACCTCCGAGGTCTCCCAGACCTCGGAGGTCTCTTCTCTCGCCTACCCGTACGCCGCGATCGCCCGGCAGGGCGTGCCGCACACGCCGCGCACCTTGAGCGGAAAGGCCATGAGCCGGAAGCGCGCCCCTGTCAACGACGCGAGGTTGACCAGGGGCGCCAGGATCAGCGCGCCGCTCCCAAACAGCACCTTGTTGACCCCGGCGCCGCCGCGCGGGTTGTCGTAGCAGGGCATGTTGCCGCCCAGGATCGAGACCCCGCGGGCGACGATCCAGCGCATGGCGTCCATGGTGTAGTAGGGGCTGTCGACGATAAAGGTGGGAGCGTTCCACATGCGCTCCCAGCCGGTGTCGACGATCAGGGCGTCGCCCGGCGCGATGTCGACCCCCTGCGCGGCGCGTTCCAGGTCGGCGACGCCGATCGCCTGCGCGGGCGCCAGCTCGCCCAGGCGGAGCAGCGCCGCGTCGCACAGAAAGCGCTCGGGCGGGATCTGGTCGATGGTCGGCTGCCCGTGGAACAGGTGCGCCGCTGTCTCGAGGTAGGTGCCCGAGATGGTGGCGAACCGGAAGGCGTGCGCCTCGCTGCCCGCCTCCTCGATCGTGGAGACGAGCGCGATCTCGACGGGTGGGATGTGGTCATAGCGCCACATGCCCGGCTCGAGCGTGCCGGTCAGGTCGACGAGCGCCATCTGTCTATCCTCCGATCTGACGCTGCAAGCCCAAGAACCGCTCGCGCACGGCTGCGTTCAGGCCCGCGACAAAGGGGCCTGGGCCAGTTGTGGTGTAGCGGTTCGAGTCGACCACCTCGTAGCCGCCCTCGGGAAGCAGCTCGTCGGTAGGCAGGTAGGCGGATACCTCCTGGCAGTAGCCCCAGACCATGAGCCGCTCGTCTGCGAGCCGCTCGTCTGCGAGCCAGCATCGCAGGTGCGCCTGCCACTCGGCGACGGCTTCGCCCCCCAACCAGGCGATGCGGCGTCCGGGCGCGAGCTGGATCAGCCCCACGGGAAACGGCACGGCGCGCGCGGGCGGCAACCCCGCCTGGGTGCGCGCCGTCCAATACAGGCCCGAGTTGCGCTCCACCTCGTCCTCGCTCTTGGACAGCTCGATCCACGCCGCGAGGGACGGGTGCTGGCTGACGTCGCGCTGCGCCATGAACCAGCCTGCGGCGGCGGCGATCTCGAGCTCGAGCGTCTCGCCCGGGCTGCGCAGCGCGTCCAGCACATCGCCTGCCAGCTCGGCGCCGGCGGTCTCGAGGTCGGCGGGCGTCGCCTTGCGGAAGCGGTGTGCGTCGAGGTCGGCGAGGACGCGCGGGCGGACGTCGCCCGCCAGGCCCTGGATGAACTGGCAGTGCGTGTCCGCGCCCAGCGCGGCGCGCAGGCGGCGGCGGCACTCGCCCGGATAGTCCGCCGAGATGCCATCCCAGGCATAGCCGTAGACGATCACGGGGTGGCAGCCATAGTTGAACAGGACGCAGCGCCCTCCCCCCTCGCGTGCCGTGATATCATAGACCCATAGGTCGGGGTTGTAGACGCCGGCGGGGTTGGGCGCCATCACCGTCACGCCCTGCGCGTTCCGGTTGCGGCGGTTGATGCCCACATGCGAGGCGCCCCGGTGCAGGGACAGGACGGCGGGCCGCATGGCGCGCACCGCCTCGCAGCCCAACCGCGGGATCGCGCGCCGCAGCACGTCCTCGTAGGCCTGCAGCTCGGGCGGCATGGGGATCGTGGACGGGTACTTGCGAAAGCCCGTCATGGGCCCGCTGTGGGGGTGCGCCTGGTTCAGGACGATCGCCTCGTAGGGCACGCCGGTCAGGGCGGAGAGGTCGTAGAGCAGGGCGGCGGCGAGCTCGCCCGGAAAGCCGATCAAGTCCACCGAGACCCACAGCGTGCGGTTGCCGCGCGCGTCCTCCAGGGCGACGGCTTGCGCCAAAAGGGGGTCGAGGACCGACGCGCCGGGGGTGAAGCGCTGTCCGCGCCCGCCCATGGGCAGCCCCAGCGGGGGTGTGATGTCGATCTCGGCCCAACCTGCGCGTTGTACGGTCATGGCAGCTCCTCTCGCGCCCTGGGGATGGCGTTCACGCGGGCGCGGGATCACTATACCACCGGATGGGCGGCGGGTCAAGAACGGGGCAAATCGAGGCGCCGGACGATCAGCCGTAGAAGCGGATCTCGAGCATCTCGCACAGGCAGTGGTAGAGGCACTGGTGGAGTTCCTGGATGCGGTCGGTCTGCGTGGCAGGGACGCGCAAGGCGACGTGGGCGAGGGGGGCCAAGGCGCCGCCTGCACGACCGGTCAGCGCGATCACGGTCAGACCGAGGGCGCGCGCGACCTGGGCGGCATAGCACACGTTGCGCGCGTTGCCGCTGGTGCTGATCCCGAGCAGGGCATCGCCGGGACGGGCCATGACCAGCAGTTCCTGAGCGTAGCCGATCGCGGGCGCGGCGACGTCGTTCTCGAGGGCGCTGGCGAGGCTGTGGTTGAGGCCAAGGACGGACGCGCGCAAGCCCCGTTCGAGCACGTCGCCGAGCATGGCGCCGTCGGGCCCGGCGGCGGCGAGCCGCGCGCGGGAGTCTGGGTCGAGCGGGCGGGGCAGGGTATACGACTTGAGCATCTCGCCGCTGATGTGCATGGTGTCTGCCATGCTGCCGCCATTGCCGCACAGGTAGAGACAGCCGCCCCCCATGTGCGTGGCGACGATCGCCTGGTACGCGGCGACCAGGTCGGCGGCGACCACAGCGAGCGCCAGGTGGCGTTCGATCATGGCGTCGAGCGGGGCGCGCACGGCGGCAGGCAGGCGGTCGAGGTCGGCGGGCGATCCGGGCAGCGGGGTCACGTCACTTTAGCTCCTCTCGCGCCTCGATGTTGCGTTCGGCAAAGGCCTGCCGCAGCGCGTCCAGGTCGCTGGCGGCGACCACGGCGAGAGCGAGGTCCTTGGCGGGCGCAAAGGGGCGCAGCAGTCCCTCGAACTCGGGTTCTGCCATGAGCTCGCGCAGCGTTTTCTCGTCCTGGATCTGGATGAGCGTCAGCGTCTCGATCCGCGCATCGCCATAGTACTTGCCCCACGCGCGGACCTTGATCTCGACCCAGCGGGGGAGAGGGCCGATGTGCAAGGCGTTCAGGCGGCGCAGGATCTCGTCGACCGTCACGCCGCCGGCGATGGCTTCTTGCACCGCGCTCTGGGTGAGGTAGTACCGGTCCCGCTCGTCCTTCCCCGTAAAGGGCGCGATCTGTTCATACAGGTAGATGCTCGGCAGGGCGTTGCGGAAGCGGATCTGCCCGTCGGCGTCGATGGTGAACGAGGGGGGCGGCTGGTCGTCCGCCGACCGGGTGCGCGCGGGCGGGTAGCCGAGGGCCTGCAGGTTGCGGACCAGTTCGTCGGTCTCGCCAATACGCCGGGTGATCAAGCCCACGGTGCGCTCGGGGCGCGCGCAGAAGCGCGAGCTGATGCGGGGGTCCTCCATCAGGCGGTCGAGCAGGTCGCCACTTGCTGCCTGGAGGATGCTGCCCTGGCGGTAGATCTTGATCCGTTCGTGGATCTGCTGCCATTCCTCGAGGGTGCGGACCACGTTCTGGGGCAGCGGGGTGTCGCTCATGTGCGCCAGGGTCTCGATGATCTGAGCTGCGGTCCACCCGTTGCGCTGGGCGCGGTAGACGGACTCGCGCGAGAGACGGTACGAGATGGCGCGCTCGGCGCTTTCGCGTGCGCCGAATTCGTCCAGTTTGGCGAGGGTGAGATCGCTGATCGGGTCGAGGGCGTAGACCTGGAAATTGGGTTGGACGATGACCTTGCCCTCTTGGTCGGGGATCGCGATCGCTTGGCCCAGTTCGAGCGCCCACTCGCCAGCGGAGGTGAGGCGGTAGGCGATCGGCCGATCTTGGGCAAAGCCAATGTCGACCATGCCCATCCAGAGCATCGGTTCGAGCAGCACGGCGCGCACAAAGCCCGCCTCGACCACCTCCCACCCTTCGGCCTCGTCCTCGAAGCGGGGCGAGATGCTCCATCCTGCCTCGTTGCCATAGCTGATGTAGGGCGAGCGGAAGGAGGTGTAGCCATAGTAGGTGGTATAGTCCGACGCGTTGGGCCGGAACTTGCGCGGGAAGAGAAAGTCATAGTCGGTCAGGCGCAGCGCATCGATCAGGCGATCGATCGGTACCCACTGCCTCTCCTGGCTGTGGTCGCCCCCGGCGGCGCGTCCGGCACGCGCCAGGGTCGCCATGTGATCGAGCACGGTGGCGCGCGCGTGCGCGATCAGCTGGGGCACGCGATCGAGGCGCGTGCCTGCCCCGAGGACGTTGATGCGCGGGATGCTGAGGAGTTCGCTCCAAAAGTCGCCGTCGCGCCACTGGGCAAACGTATCGCGGATGCGCTGTGCGGGCTCCAGCCCGAGGAAGGGGGGATGGTCGACGCCCCGTACGGCGCCTTCCTGGACCCGGAGCAGGCCCAGCTCGGTGAGCAGAAGGCGCATGAAGAGCAGGCGCGGGCAGTCCGGCTCGTCGCGCGCGCCAATGTCGTCGGCGTGGGTCAGGGCCTCGTTGACCGTGCGCAGGTCGCGCCGGTAGAGGCGTCCCTCCTTGGTCAGAGAGAGGGGCGCCGTGTGCGCGGCGCTCCAGTAAAAGTAGAGGTCACGCTGGAAGGTGCGCGCCGATCCTTCGACGGCGCGGATCTCGTGCTCGATCTGGACCGCCAGGGCGCGGCGGGGCGGCGGCGGGGGCAGGCGTTCGACCACCTCGTCCGGGATGTAGAGGACGCGCACGTTGTCATAGTGGATCTTGAGGCGGTTGGAAAAGTAGGAGGACGTGATCTCTTCGCCGCACAGCAACCCGGTTGCTATGAGCCGGGCGATCACGGCAGGGAAGGTGGTGCGGTGCTGCTCTACCGCGTACAGCCCGTGACCGGGCACGGGATCGCGTTCATTGCGGCGCTCGCCCCCCTCGACGATCCCCTCGCGAATGAGGTGCAGGCGAAAGCGGCTGGTCAGGGCGCGCCCGCCAATGCGCTGCAGTTCAGCCAGCGTTTCGCGCTCGCGCCTGCCGATCCGCGACAGCCCCTTGTCGATTATCTCGGGGGTGAAGAGCCGGGGTGCGAGGGCGTCGACATAGTCGGCCTTTTTGCTCGACAGGGGATCGATCTTGAGCAGGAGGCCCATGTCCCTCAAGATGCCAAAGTGGTAGGATTCGAGCAGCGTGCGGGCATCGGTCATGGGCGGTTACTCCACGTGGGGCGTATAGCCCCGCTTTTCCATCTCTTGGACCAGGTCATCGACCGCGGTGGGATGGATGGCGACCAGCCGCGGCGAGAAGGTGTGGATCACGTGCGCGCGCAGCGAGGTATTGCTCAACAGCTCTTGCAGCGCAACGTCGTCGCCCAGCTCGAGGAGCGTGATGTCGTCGTAGACGTGGAGCTTGCCATAGTTCTCGCTCCAGCGCGTCAGCTGGTCGCGCCAGGCAGGAGGCGGGGCATGCCCGGACCAGCGGGCGATGGCCTGGATCATGGTGTCGACGGTCTGTCCCTGTTCGAGGGCGCGCAGTACCCCTTCGGCGGTGACCCGGTAGCGGAACTGGGTCGGCGTCGTCTCTTCGAGACGCCCGATGATGTGGAACAGGTCGTGCAGCTGGGCGGGCACCTGGTTGGGGACCAGCTGCGCGGTGAGGTTGTCGTCCAACCGGACGGCGCCGTGGGGAATGGCCTGCGGCGCCTGCTCGACTACGGAGGAGCGGCGGTGGAGGGCAAAGGACCCCACCGGCGTGACGCGCAGGGCGACCGCCTCTGTACCGACGTATCCCAGGCTGATCGCGCCCAGCCAGAAGAGCGGGCCATGGAGTGTGGCAAGCACAAAGCGTCCCCCGCTGTCCAGCCAGTCCTCGTAGGTGGTGCCAAACTGCTTCTTGGTCCGTTCGGCGCGCAGCCACCACACGTTGGCGTCGGAGTGGGCATGGAGCAGGCTGGGATGGACCTGGTAGATGGCTCTGAGCAAGCCGTCGATCGAGACCCACGTTCCCTCGTCGATCGTCGACAGGAAGCGCAGGATCGCCTGGCGCGCGCCGCGCCACTCACGATACAGGTCCTGCTGGCTGAAGGAGGTGTAGGTCAGGTTGCGGCGCACCGAGAGGGCGTCCGTGGCGCGCCGGACGATGTCCATCTCGCTCCAGGTGATGATATAGTACCAAGCAAAGAGGATGGCGCGCATCTGCGTCGAGGGCGGCAGGCTCAGCAGCCGCTCAAAGACACGGCTCTGGTGCGCGATCGGATCGCCTGGCGCGGCAGAGATGGCGCCCATACTTTCGAGCAGGATATAGTAGAACTCGAGCTCCTCGTTCGTGCACCCCGTCGCGGCAGAGAGGGCGTCGCGATCGATCGCGCGGAACCGGTAACGCGGCGTGGGCACGGTCGCCGAGACGTTGTACAGGTAGTAGGGGCTCCTGCGCTGCTGCACGATCTGGTCGACCTCTTCGGGCACGTTGTCCCAATCCACAAAACTGGGCCACTCGTCCTCTGCGGGGAGCCGTGCGCGCACCGACTCGCGGCGCGGCTCGTGTTGGGCCACATAGTGCCAGACCTGGTAGAGGGTGTGGATCGCCGACATCGCGGGCTGCTCGCGCACCTCAAGCTGGCTGACCCGGGGCTCGGGATAGAGGGGGATGAAGCCGGGCTGCGATGGCAGGACGTTCCGCACTGCTAGGGGGAGCAAATAGTAGGTCAGTGCTTCGCTCTGGAACTTGAGCAACAACCCGATCTCGGTCAACGCCTCGATCTGGCGATGCAGGACGTGGCGCTGCGTCTGTGCGTCGCGCGTGAGCAGCTTTGCCGCCATGGTCTCGCTGTTGAACCCATACCCGACGTCGAGGGTCAGGTGGATATAGGCGAGCAGCTCGATCGCGGCAGCGTCGAGGGTGTCGATGCGCGCCCGGATCGAGGCTGGATCGCTCAGGGCGACGGCGATCTGCTCGACGATCGGGTCCTTGCGCGTGCCGTGGACCTCGATCCCCCAGCGTCGGGCCATGTCGCGTAGGTCTTGCAGGGTCTGTTCTTGGAGGATCTCGCGGAACTCGCCAGCTGGATCGGGGGTCAGGCGAAGCTCGCGCGCGGTGCGCCGAGAGCGGTCCTCATCGTGGCCCTTGAAGCGCTCGGGGGTACGGACCCATGCGAGGAGGAGCGCGCCGACGTGCTCACAGGGCTTGCCGCGACGATCGCACGTGCACTCGGCATAGATCTCGTCCTCCTCGATGCCGACCTCGATCGCGACAGGAAAACCGTCGTCATCCAGCACCGTGCCATAGATCGTCGCGCCGTCGACCTCGAGTTCGTCCAGCTCGCCCTGGCGCTGGAGCGCATCGGCCTTGGCGAACAGCCGGTCGTCGATCAACAAGTGGATCTCTTGCTCGCTCAGGCTGTAGAGCTGTTTCATGTCGCTTTGCTGTGTCATTTCGGGCATGTCATCTCTGGTCGGGCCCTCGTGGCGCTCAGCCCGCTGTCAGGTAGGCCACCTTTTCCTCGGCGCGCAGCTCCAAGAGCGTCGGTTCATAGTCGTCCAGCTCGTGCCCGTACAGGATCTCGTAGCCGTATCCCTGCTCGGTGAGGAAGAGCTGGCGCTTGGCGGAGAACTCTTGCTCCTTGGTGTCGCGGCTGACGAGGGTGTAAAAGTGGGCCAACAGGCCATAGCGCTTGGGACGCAGGATGCGCCCCAGCCGCTGCGCTTCTTCCTGGCGCGAGCCAAACGTGCCCGAAACCTGGATCGCGACGTTGACGTCGGGCAGGTCGATCGAAAAGTTGCCGACCTTGCTGATCACGAGGGTGCTGATCTCGCCCTCGCGCAGCTGCTGGAAGAGCTCCTCGCGCCGCCGCACGGCGGTCTTGCCGGTGATCAGCGGGGCTTCGATGTCCTTGGCGATGCGCTTGAGCTGGTCGACGTAGGTGCCAATCACCAACACCGAGTCCTCGCGGTGCTTGTCGAGCAGGACGCGCAGGGCTTCCAGCTTGGCGGGGTTGTTGGCGGCGAGGGTCGCCTGTTCGCGCGGCTCGGCGACGGCGTAGGCCATGCGGTGCTCTTCGGGCATGTCGATCCGGATCTCGTGACATTCGGCGGTCGCGATCCAACCCTGGCGCTCGAGTTCCTTCCACGGCACGTCGTACTTTTTCGGGCCGATCAGGGCGAATACGTCCTCTTCCAAGCCATCCTCGCGCACCAGGGTGGCAGTCAGCCCCAAGCGACGGCGCGCCTGGATCTCGGCAGTGATGCGGAACACGGGCGCGGGCAAGAGGTGCACCTCGTCATAGATGATCAGGCCCCAGTTCTGTTCGTTGAACAGCGAAAAGTGTGGAAAGGGCGCGCCCTTGCGCGGGCGGTAGGTCATGATCTGGTAGGTCGCCATGGTCACGGGCCGGATCTGCTTGGTCTGCCCGGTATACTCGCCGATCTGCTCGTCGCGGAGCGTGGTCTTGTCGAGCAGCTCGGTCCTCCACTGGCGGGCGGCGACGGTAGAGGGGGTCAGGATCAAGGTCGCACACTGCATCTGGGCCATTGCCGCCATGCCGACCATGGTCTTGCCGGCGCCGCAGGGGAGGACGACGACGCCGCTGCCCCCGTGCGACTCGCCGCCGGCATAGAACACGGCTGCCGCCTCTTGCTGGTAGTGGCGCAATACGAACCGGTCGCCGCTCAGGGCAGGGTCGCGGAGCTGGATCGCCAGGTGGGCGCCGTCGACATAGCCCGCCAGGTCTTCCGCCGGGAAGCCAAAGCGGGTCAGCAGGAGCTTGATGTGCCCGCGCTGCGCCGGATCGATGCGCAGCGTATGGGGGTCGAGCTGCGCGAGGATGAACGTCTTGAGCGTCTTGTGGTGGACGATCTCGGTGATCAGCAACGGGTCGTCCGAGACGAGGACCATCCCTGCGCCGTCGTCGGTGCGGCGCAGCTTGACGCGACCATAGCGCCCGACATAGTCGCGGATATCGGTGACGACGTTGCCGGGGATGTCGTACTTGGTGTATTCCCCGAGGATGTCGACGATGGCGTCGGCGCCCATGCCGGCGGCGGCGGCATTCCAGAGCGAGAGGGGCGTGATCCGGTAGGTGTGGATGTGCTCCGGGCTCTTTTCGAGCTCGGCAAAACGCGCCAAGGCGTCGCGCGCCTCGGGATAGCGGTCGTTGTCGACCTCGAGAAGCACGGTCTTGTCGCTCTGGACGATCAACGGGTTATCGGGATGATACGCCATCTGTCCTCTTGAGTGCAGGGTCTACTTTCCCAACATGTGCAATAGCCCAGTATAGCACAAAACTGGGCTTTTCGCCATACCCGGGAAAGCGGGAAAAACGAGGTATAGGGCTGGGGGGGGCGTTGCTAGCCCGAAAGCGGGCGTGTGCCGTAGGTGAAGCGCAG
>JAFGIE010000121.1 GCA_016929775.1 Anaerolineae bacterium | reverse complement strand
GGGACCGCCCAGCAGGCGGTAGACGGGCACGTCGAACCACTTGCCTCTCAGGTCCCAGAGGGCGCAGTCGAGCGCGCTGATCGCCATCATGGGTGTCCCTTTGCGCCCGTGGACCAAGCTCCGGTACAGCCGGTCCCAGACCCGCTCTCCGGCAAGCGGGTCGTGCCCGATCAGCAGCGAGGCGAGTTGGCTGTGGATGATGTAGGCCTCGTCGCGCGACAGCGGTCCGGCGCGCCCGCTCACCCCTTCGTCGGTCTCGACGTCGCAAAAGATGGCGCGCATGGCGTACCCCCCATCGCCGGAAGGGGGCAGCCAGTGCGCGCCCTCCGCCCTGTGCTCCGGGTAGATGTCGACCGGCCGGATCAGGCGCTCCTCCCAGAAGGTGCCAGAGTAGGGCATCGTGCCCCGGACCTCAAACGTGCGGACGGCTGTGATCTTCATGTGGGCCTCCTCTGGGCTGGGTAGCTCATCCTGCGATCCAGGCGGCGCCCGGCTTGCGCTGCCTGTCACTCCGATTGATCCATCCTGGCGCGGATGCCGGGACGCCTTCTGCAACGACATCCCTGGCATCCTGTCATCGCGAGGCGCGCGCTCTTTGCGCCGTGGCGATCCCCAACTGTGCGAGCAGCGCCATGACGGTCATCAGCAGCCAGTATAGGCCCCGCGCAGAGATCCGTCAAGACAAAGGGTGGAGATGCGCGCCACGGGGGTCGGATCCCCGCAGTCGTGCGCGCGATTGACAGAAAGGCGCAAAAGGCGTATCCTTGGCCCATCGCGTACCGGTTCGGTCAGGCTGGGATGGGCCCCGCTCGGGGCAGGCCCAGCGGGCCGATTCCTAACACCTGGGACAAAGGAGTAGAGATATGGCACGAAAGGCGTTGATCGTGTGGGGCGGGTGGCTCGGTCACGAACCAGAGCAGATCGCCCGTGTGTTCGAGCGTACGCTGAGCGACGAGGGGTTCGACGTCGAGGTCTCGGATACGCTGGCATCTTTTGAGGACGTCGACAAGCTGAACGACTTGCACCTGATCGTGCCCCTCTGGACCATGGGCGAGATCTCGCGCGAGCAGGTCGCGGGGGTTACGGCTGCCGTCGCCAACGGCACCGGGATCGCGGGCTGCCACGGCGGCATGTGTGATTCGTTCCGGACCAGCGTGGAATGGCAGTTTATGACCGGGGGCAACTGGGTCTCGCACCCCGGGGGCGATGGGGTCGAGTACGAGGTCAACATCGTGCAGAGCTCCAGCCCGCTCGTCGCCGGGATCTCGGACTTTACTGTGCGGAGCGAGCAGTACTACCTGCACGTCGATCCGGCGGTCGAGGTCTTGGCGACGACCCGTTTTCCGACCGTGACCTGGTACCACGCCGCAAACGGCTCCGTCGACATGCCCGTAGTGTGGACCAAGCGCTGGGGCCTGGGCCGGGTGTACTATAACTCGCTCGGGCATCACGCCGACATCTTTGACATTCCCGAGGCGCTGGAACTGATGCGGCGCGGGTTCCTGTGGGCTGCCGCGGGCAAGGACGTTGCCATCTGGGAGGGCCTGGACAGCAGCATCTACAGCAGCGACAGAAAGATGTTCTAGGCGCGCGCCTGTGGCGTCACGAGCACCGAGGCGGCGCCGGGACCTCCCGGCGCCGCCTTGATGTTCCATTCGCCCGGCTCCTGGCGCTCGCCATGTGCACGCAGCTAGCACGCGCTTCCCGGATGCTCTGGCAGCATGCTTTGCCCCAGCATGGCTGTCGGGTGGGCCAGGAGCCATGCGCTGAGGCGAAGGAAAGGCAGCCTGGAGCGGAGCTTCTCTGCGGGGGCCTCCGTGAACCCATCCAGTGCGGCAGCATAGAGCGGTACGCCTGCGGTGTAGGGCGCCAGCGCGCGCCGCTCGAGATGTGTCAGGCGGACGCCTACAGTGGCTTCGTACGCCTCGACGAGCCGAGGAATGAGCGACCAGCCAAAGCGTTCTGGTGCCTCGTGCCCGCCCAGCGCAAGGAGCATGAACGCCAGCGCGTAGGCTAACTCGTGGATCCGTGGCCTCCGGGCGAGGAAGCCAAAGTCAAGGTAGACGACCTTCCCTTTGCCCCAACCCACCGGAGCGGGGACGATCAAGCCTTGGCTGGCAAGACAACGGCGCACCTGCTAGTGCAGATTGAAGCCGCATAGTGCGGCGCCGTACGCTTGGATGGGCGGGCTGCCGTAGCGACGGACGTACGCACCGTCGATCCAGACGGCAAAGCTGGTTACCCGGCGTATGCCTCGTGCCGCATAGGTGCGCAGGTCGTCGGCAAAGACCTGCGCGTTCCACGGCAGCGCGGCGATGTCCTCGCGCCTCCAGTGGGCAAACCGCGACACGTCAAGCCAATATTCGAGGACTTGGGCGTCTTCCGGTTCGAAGACCTCTAGGTTGTCGTCGAGGGCATCGAGCTGCTCTCCGTGGGTGGGCGCAAGCGGCCCATCACGCGCGGCGTTCCTCTGCCCAAAGGGCGTATCGTGACGGCGCTGGATCGGCGCATACTCGAGGTAGATGCCGGGCTGCGGGCGGACCTCGCTGGGCGCGGGGAGCGTGTTGTGGTATGCCAGGTGGGCGAGTGTGGCCTGGGGATCGACCCGTCGCAGCGCGCCGAGCAAAGCGTTCTCCAGGATCAGCGCCTGGTCACTATCAGAGAGTCCCCTGCACTGGGGGCAGCGACACATCGGCTGCGCGTCGTCGACCCAGAAATGGTAGCGCCCGGTGGCGGGTCGCAGGATCTCGGCATAGGCCGTAGCGCGCTCGCACGCGACGTCCAAGCCCCGCTGCGAGTGCACGCATAGGTTGCAGTCCGGCACCCGGTCCCCGCTCTCATCCATGCGGAACATCGCTCGGTCTTGGGTGAACAGCTCACGGGGAAGCAGGTCACGTGCGGCGTGCAGTTCGTACTCGACCTGCAGGCCGAGCGCCGCGCACGTCTCGAGATATGTCGCGCCCGCGCTGGTCCTCAGGAACGCGACGATGCTGCCGGGCGGACCGTGTAGGGCGATCGTATCCAGACCTGCGGTCTGTGCCGCCTGCGGCCAATCCCACGTGCTCACGTCCGAGGGCGTGAGCACGACGCCGCGCATGGCGAAAACGGGATGGGACAGCGCGGGCGCTCGATTCCTGCTGGTCACCTAGGCCCGTCCCAGCAGGATGCGCAGGTAGCGCCGGATGGACCACGGCTGTCCCGAGAGCAGGTACTGGGCGCGGAACATGCGCGCCACGCCGCG
>JAFGIE010000120.1 GCA_016929775.1 Anaerolineae bacterium | reverse complement strand
GTGGCCTACATGGATGCCTGCATCCAGACCATCCTGACTGCACTCGAAGCGCTCGGGATCCTCGACGAGACGATCGTCGTCATCAACGCCGATCATGGCGAGACGCTGTATGACCACGAGTGCTGGTTCGACCACCACGGCACGTACGACAACGTGCTGCACATCCCGCTGATCATCCGCTACCCCCCCGCAGTGCCCGCGGGCCTGCGGATCGCGGGCTACAACCGCGAGCAAGACCTGATGCCGACCCTGCTCGAGCTAGCCGGGATCGACGCCGGGATCGACTTTGACGGGCAGAGCCTGATGAAGCTGGTCCGGGGCGAGGTCGCCTCCTATGACAGCGAGTTCTATATCACCGAGTGCACGTGGATGCGCAAGCACGGTTGGCGCACGCCAGAGTGGAAGCTGATCGTCGCCCTGGAACCAGATTTTCACTTCAAGCCGGCGGTCGAGCTCTACAATCTGATCGAGGACCCGGGCGAGAACGTCAACCTCGCCGAGGCGCAGCCCGACGTGGTAGCCCTCCTCAAGGGACGCATGCTGGCGTGGATCGCCCAGCGCGAGCAGGAGACAGGCCTGCCGAACCCGATCTACCACCAGGGAGACTGGCACGGACACGAGGGGGTGGGGGCGTTCGAGACCTCGCAGCAGGCCTATGACACGCTGCACATCGGCGACCCGACGCAAGCCGCCAAGCTGCAAGCCGAGTCGCGCGAGGGCGCGCCTGAGGATGCGGCAGAGACGGAGACAGAGGAGCCGGAAGAGACAGCCGAGGACGTGGAAGACGCGGAGGAGAGCGGCGCAGCGGCGTAAGGGACGCCCCTCGCCACGGTCTCTTCAGGTCCGATACAGATCATCAGAGCGTCGCGCAGCTTGCGGCACGTCCAAGAGGGGAACGGGAAGCGCCTCCCTCGCGGGGTGCGCAGGAGCGATGAGATGCGACAGAGTCTACGCGCACTGAGAGCGCACTGGAGGGTGAGGAACATGCTGCACGTTGCCATCGTTGGGCTGGGCGGGATCGGCAACCGCCACGCACAGGTCTACCAAAAGCACCCCGATGCGACCATCG
The DNA here is from genome assembly GCA_016929775.1 of Anaerolineae bacterium. Next base: position 49,694 of record JAFGIE010000120.1, on the reverse strand, counting down.
TCGCCGTGTGCGACATACTCCACGACCGGGCGGACAAGGCTGCGGCGGCGTATGGCTGCCCCGCCTTCTACTCGGTGGCGGAGATGCTCGCGAGCGGGATCCGGATCGACGCCGCGAGCATGTGCACTGCCGGCGTCGAGAACGGGGGCGACCACTACCAGCCGACGATCGAGCTCTTGAACGGCGGGATCCCGGTCCTCGGCGAAAAGCCGATCTCGAACGACGTCGAGCGCGCGAGAGAGATGGTGGCGCTCGCCAAGGCCAAGGGGCTGCGCTACGGGATCGACCTCAACCACCGCTTCACGCCTGCCGCGCTGCGCGCCAAAGAGTGGATCACGCAGGGCAAGTTGGGCGAGGTCAACCTGATCAACATGACCATGTGGATCAACAACCCGAACGAGAGCTCGCCCTGGTTCCACATGCGCGCCCTGCACCCGCACTCGATCGACGTGATGCGCTACTTTTGCGGCGACGTCGCCAAGGTGCACGCCTTTTTCAAGCGCGGGCTGAACCGCGACGGGTCGCGCCGCATCTGCTGGTCGAACGTGCAGGTGAACATGCTCTTTGAGAACGGCGTCGTCGGCAACCTGACCGGCAGCTACGATGCCACTGGCCCGGGCGGCAGCTATGGCCTGGAACGCCTGGAGATCGCGGGCTCGGAGGCGCGCTTTGTGCTCGACGATGCCTGCGAGCACCTCACCTTCTGCCCGCGCTTCAGTCACGAGACCGTCACGTATGACTACCTGGGCGGCATGATGAGCTTTGGCGAGACCTTTGACAGCCGCATCGGTCGCTGGATCGAGCAGAACCTGGCAGGCGCGGCGCCCGACGAGATCGATGGCTCAGGCGAGGACGCGCTCAAGGCACAGCTGGTGATCGAGGCGGCGATCGCGTCCTGGCAGACAGGCCACACGGTCACGCTGTAGCGAGAGGAACGCATGACACTGATTACCGTGATCGGGCGCGGGCACTCGGGCACGCGCGCCATGTCGCACACGCTCTCTGCGAGCGGCGTCTACATGGGCGAACCGCTCAACAAGTCGGGCGACCTGCTCCCCCCGGAGGCCATGTACGAGGCGTGCCGGGTCTTTGCGCGCCACGTCCACTGGTGGGGCGGCGTCGAGTGGGACTGGTCGGAGGCGCTCGCCATGGAGCCGCCCGCCGAGTTCACCGACCTGATCTACGCCTACCTACAGACCGTGCTCGAGAGCCCGGCGGCGCACAGGGGGTGGAAGATCCCCGAGACCACGCTCTGCTACCCATGGATCCAGCGTATGTTCCCAGAGGCGCGCTACATCCACTGGTTCCGCGACCCGCGCGACAACATCGTGGGCCGGCACAAGACGGATGACCTGCACGACTTTGGGATCGACTATCCCGAGACGGAGAACGAGCGCTTGCGCCGTGCGTACTCGTGGATCTACCAGTACAAGCTGGTCCAAGCGACGCCCAAGCCACACTACTGGACCGAGGTCCGGTTCGAGGATTTCGTGCTCCAGCAGGAGCAGACGCTGGCGCGCCTGGAGGCGTTCCTGGGGATCGAGCTGGCAACGATCCCGGTGCGCGTCGAACCGATCGGGCGCTGGCGGACCGACCCGGGTCCGTACCTGTTCGAGTTTCTGGAGCCTGCCCTGCAGGCGTACAGGTACGCCGACCCCGCCTACACAGCCGCGCTGCCGCCTGTAGAGATGGACGAGACAGGCATCGCGAGTGGACAAGGAGAGTAGCGCATGCAACGTGTGTGTGTGATCGGCCTGGGTCCGATCGGCAACCGGCACGCCGACCTGTACGTGGAGCACCCGCTGGCAGAGCTCGCCGGCGTGTGCGACATCAAGCCCGAGCGCGCCGACCGCACCGCGGCGCGCCTCGGCGTGCCCGCCTTTTACGACGTACCGTCCATGCTCGCCGCGCTGGCGCCCGACATCTGCAGCGTGGCGACGGGGGGCTACGAGTACGGCAGCGAGCACTTTGAGCCGACGATGCAGGCCCTGGAAGCGGGATGCCACGTGCTCGGCGAAAAGCCGATCTCGAACGACATCGCCGAGGCGGAGGCGATGGTTGCCAAGGCGCGCGAGATGGGCGTGTGCTACGGGATCGACCTCAACCACCGCTTCAACCCGGCGCACCGGCTCGCCAAGCGCTGGGTGGACGAGGGACGGTTGGGACACCTGCTCTTTGTCAACATGAGCATGTGGATCAAGAACCCGCGCGAGAGTTCGCCCTACTTTCAGATCAAGGCCCTACACCCGCACACGGTGGACATCATGCGCTACTTTTGCGGGGACGTGGAGGCAGTGCAGTGCTTTGCGACCAAGGCGCCCGGGCGCCGGATCTGGTCGACGGCCCAATTCAACATGCGCTTTGTCAACGGCGTGGTCGGCTCGCTGACCGGCAGCTATGACATCGAGCGCGGGCACCCCATGGAGCGCTGCGAGGTGGCGGGCACCGGCGGGCGGTTCGTGATCGACGACATGTTCCGCAAAGTGACGCTCTACCCGGCGGGCAACCTGGAAAAGACCGTCTATACCAACCCCTCGCTCTTTGGGGGCATGAAGGACTTTGAAGACACGTTCCGCGACCGGATCGGGCGCTTTGTCGAGCAGGTCGAGGACGGGGTCGCCCCCGACCAGATCGACGGCTCGGGCGCCGATGGCCTGGCGGCGCAGAAGGTGCTCCAGGCGGCGATCGACTCGTTGGAGAGCGAATCGATCGTCTATGTGCGCTAGCGCAGCGCCTCCCCCCTGGCCCCGCTGGGGGCCCCGGGAGGCGCCCGCATACCCGCTTTCCGCATTCCGGGGCACAGCGCGATGCCCCGCCAGCCGACAAGGAGTGAGAGACCGTGAAACTGGGATGCAGCACGATCCTGTATGGAGGATACACGCTGGGACAAGCGCTGGATGGGATCGCCCGCGCCGGTTACGCCGGCATCGAGCTGTGCGCCCGCCCAGGGATGGCGCCGCACGTCGAGATGGACCGTCCGGACAGCTACTACCTCGCCATCCGTGACCAGGTCGCCGACCGGGGGCTGTTCATCGAATCGCTAGCCGGCACCGGGGGCATATCGATCGCGAGCGATGCATTTCCGAGGGTGCTCGAGGTCGCCAAGCTCCTCGGCACGCCGTTCGTCGCCGAGGGAGCGGGAGGGCAGGCGCCCGCCGTCGAGGACGAGCGCTTTGCGCCTGAGTTCCAGGCTTCGCTCAAGGGGTTCGTGGACATCCTCAACCGGGCGTCCGCGCACGCCGCCGCGTACGGGATCAAGCTGACGATCAAGCCGCACGTCGGCACGGCGATCTATTCGCGCGAGTCGATCCTGATGGCGATGCAGGAGGTCGACCGGGAGTGGGTCGGGATCAACTATGATCCCTCTCATATCTGGCGCTCCTCCGCGCCGAACCAGGACCCGGTGGCGACCCTCGAGGCGGTCAAGCCGTACGTGTTCACGCTGCGGATCCGTGATAACCGCGCAAGCCGTGAGCGCCCGATCGGCCCGGTGGAAAAGCAGATCCCGGGCAACGGCGCGCTCGACCTGCCCGCCCTGGCTGCGGTCATGAAGAGGGTGGACCAAGCGCTGTGCGCCACGCTCGAGATCGTCGGCACCCACGGCGGGACGGGATACGCGCTCGAGGACGTGCAGAGCGTCGTCGAGCGGTCGTTCGCCTACCTGCAGCCGCTGTTCGCCTAGCGGCGCACGGTTTCGGCAACGCGCAGAAATCCGATGTCTTGAAGACATCGGATTTCTTTCCCCCCATTCCGTGATACATTGATCCCGTAGCCTGAGCACTCGCACCCCGCGCGGGCCCTCCGCTGCCAGATCCTAGAGGTCCGCACCCGCAGCACGGGAGGCAGTACCGTGGACACCTACCAACAGATCGCCCTCCTCGAAAGGGATGCCCTGGCAGCCCAGGCGGAGGGACGGCACGACGAGGCGATCGCCCTGCACCTCCAGGCGCTGGCGCAGTCCGAGCAGTTGAGCCGCCCGCGCCTGACCGCCGTCGTCGCCAATCGCTTTGGCGCCGCGCTCGAGGCGGCAGGGCGCATCCAGAGCGCCGTGATCGCCTACGAATCGGGCCTCAAGGCCTTGGCGAAGGAGCCGGGGAGCGATCTCGGCGCCGAGATCAACCGCCTGCGCGGCATGGCCAAAGGCTACGAGGCGGGCCATGCATACCTTGAGGTGCCCGACCTGTATCGCGAACAGATGGCGCGCGAACTGGCGGACGCCGAAGCCGACCCCACCCTCGCCGTCAAGACGCTGATCAACATCGGCAACGCCTACCTCCAGCAGCCGCAGCTGGACGTCGCCCTCGAGACCTACCAGCGCGCCCTGGCGCAGCCCGAGTCGGCGGCGGCGCCCGCCCTGCGCGCCCACGCGCTGACCCACATCGGGATCATCCACCGCCGGCAGGGAGAGACGGATCGGGCCGAAGCCGCCCTCGAGCAGGCGTTGGCCCTGCTCGATGCACAAGGCGCTGCGCAGGACAGGCGCCGCGCCCTGGGCGCGCTGGCGGGCATCTATCGCGCGCGCGGAGAAGGCGATCGCGCCGTGCAGACCTACCAGCAGGCGTTGGCCCTCTATGCGCAGGTCGACGATCGTCTCGGCGAGGGGCGGACGCGCGCCGGGCTGGGGCACCTCCACCTGCTGCGCGAAGAGTACGACCAGGCCCGGTCTGCGTTCGAACGCGCCCTCGAGTTGGCGCGCGGGGTGCGGGACGAGGATACGCTGTGGCACGCCTACTGGGGATTAGGCTGCTGCCGCCACGTCGCCGGCGACCTCGACGGCGCAGCGGACGCGTTCGGGCGCAGCCTGCGCAAGATCGAGGCCCGCCACCGCGAGCTGCGCACCGACGAGGGCAAGGTGACGTTCCTCGACAGCGTGCAGGACATCTATGCGCGCCTGATCGACGTGCACGTCGATCGCGCGTGGCGCGACCCCAGCGCCTACCGCGACCTGCTTCGCGTGGCAGAAGAGGCGCGCGGGCAGGCCCTGCACGACCTGATGGGGATGCGGCGGCGGCGCCTCGCCTCGCGCCAGGCGGGCACGCGCCCCGTACGCCAGCGCCCTTTCTCCGAGCGCGCGTCGTCTGCCGCCGACTCGGTCCGCCAGACCGCAGGTGGCGTCGACGTGCCCTCACCCTCCGTCGCCGACATGGTGCGCCAGGCAGCGCCCGGCGTCGACGTGCCCTCACCCTCCATCGCCGACATGGTGCGCCAGGCAGCGCCCGGCGTCGACGTGCCCTCACCCTCCATCGCCGACATGGTGCGCCAGGCGGCGCCCGGCATCGACGTGCCCTCACCCTCCATCGCCGACATGGTGCGCCAGGCAGCGCCCGGCGTTGACTCCGCTCGCCCTGACCTCCCTGCGCTGCTCGACGATGGGCTGTGGCAGGAGGACACGGCGGGGTTGGACATGTGGATCGAAGACGCAGACGCGATCCCGAGCGCCGTCCCCCGTTGGCCTGAGCGGGCCCCAGAGGCGCAGGAGCCGTCGGGTATTGCCGGCTCCGCACAGCCGGACGCGCCCCCCGTTCCCTTGGCCCGCCTGGTCTATCACGTGCTCGCCGCGCGCACAGCCGTGATCGCAGTTACGGTCGACGGCGAGCTGAGCGGGCACATCGCGCCCGTGGGGCGAGAGGCGCTGGCGCAGCGCGTTGCGGCGCTGCGACACGCCCTGCAGGTGGAGCGCCCGCGCGGCATGGACGTCACGCGCGAAGCGGGATGGACGGTGCTTCCCGAGGCCGAAGCTGCGCCCGCACCCGACCACGTCTCTCTGCTGCGCGCCCTGTACGCCGACCTGGTCGCGCCGGTCGCCGACGCACTGCCCGTGGACGGCACGCCGGTCGCGATCGAGCCGCATGGCCCGCTGTGGCTGCTCCCCTTCGCCGCCCTGCAGGACCCCGACGGTGGGTGGATGGCGGACCGCTGGCCCTTGCTCTACACACCCTCGGCCCAGGTCCTCGACGAGATCCGGGACGAGGAGGACTATGGCAGTCCAGCGGACCTCGCGCCCCTGATCGTCGGCAACCCGACCATGCCCGTCCTGCCCGAGCGGCGCGGGCTCGCGATCGCGCTCCAGCCGCTGCCGGGCGCCGAGCAGGAGGCGCGCGCCGTGCACGCCCTGTTCGATCGGGCGAGGGGGATGCTCCTCACCGGCGACGCCGCCGACTGGGCGACCGTGGTCGCGTCGATGCCGCAGCACGGCATCGTGCACCTCGCCACGCACGGCATCGCCGACGCCGAGGACCCGCTCGCCTCGACGATCGCGCTCGCCGTCCCCGACGAGGGCGACATGGAAGCCCTGCGACAGCGCGCGGACGCCGGCGCCGGGGGATGGATCCAGTACAAGTTCCTGCACGACTTGGCCCCGGCAGAGGGGCAGCGCGGCTTGCTCACCGCGCGCCAGGTCCTGTACATGCCCCTCCCGGCGGACCTGGTCGTGCTCAGCGCATGCCAGACCGGGCTAGGACAGATCGCGGGCGACGGCATGATCGGCCTCAGCCGCTCCTTTCTCGTCGCCGGGGCGCGCTCGGTGCTGGTCAGCCAGTGGAGCGTGAGCGACGCGGCGACCGCAGCGCTGATGGAGGCCTTTTACCGGCGCTACATCGAGCTCGACGACAAGGCGATCGCGCTGCAGGGCGCCATGCGCGCCGTGCGCGCCGACCCGCGCTACGCCCACCCGCGCTACTGGGCGCCCTTTGTGCTCGTCGGCGCCGAGACCTAGCGCCCACCGAGGGACTGCTGCCCCACAGGAGGCAGGCGCCGTGAACGAGACAGCCCACACCCAAGTCAGGCGCGCGCTGTTGATCGGCATCAACCGCTACCCGCGCTTTCCTGCCGAGCGGCAGCTCTACGGAGCGGTGAACGACGTCCTGCTCATGGCCAAAGTCCTGCGCGAGCACTATGCGTTCGGGCCGATCACGGGGCTGGTCGACCGGCAGGCGACGCGGCGCCGGATCCTGGGCGCCCTGGACGCGCTGGTCGCAGAGACGGGCGTGGACGACGGCGTCGTCATCTATTACAGCGGGCATGGATCGCGCCGCCGAGACAAAGAGGGCGACGAGCCCGACGGGTGGGACGAGACGATCGTGCCCTTTGACAGCGGGCGCGGCTACGGGCAGAACGCCGACATCACCGACGACGAGATCTATGCGCGCCTGCTCCAGCTCTCGACCAAGACACCCTACATCACCCTGATCTTTGACTCGTGCCACTCGGGGACGATCACGCGCGACCCCTTCGGCCCCGGCGCGCGGTGGGTGCCCGACGACCAGACGCCCGCCGAGGAGCTCCCCGAACCGGACATCCCGCCTGCCATGCGCGACGCGATCGTGCGCGGCGCGCGCTCTATAGGAAAGAGCGGTTGGCTGCCCCTCAGCGAGCGCTACACCCTGATCGCCGGCTGCGACGACGACGAGAGCGCCTACGAGCAGCGTGTCGAGGGCGAGCAGGGGGTCTATCACGGCGCCCTGACCTACTACTTGGCCCAAGAACTGCTCCACCCCGCGCAGGGGGCCACCTATCGCGACGTATTCGAGCGCGTGCGCGCTCAAGTCACGGCGATGCACCCCCAACAGCACCCGCAGGCCGAAGGCGCACAGGACCGGCTCGTGTTTGGCGTGGGCAAGGTCGAGGTGACGCCCGCCATCCCCGTGATCGCGCGCCGGGGAGAGCTGGTCACGTTGGCTGGCGGCGCCGCGCATGGCGTGACCGCCGGGTCGGGGTGGGCGATCTATTCCCAGGGCGCTCACCTCCCCGCCGAGCAGGTCGCGCCGCTGGGAGAGGTCGAGATCGAGCGCGTGGGCGCCGTCTCTGCTGCCGCGCGCGTGAGGATCGAGACGGCGCCGGGCGCGATTGCCGTCGACAGCCGGGCGGTCGAGGTCACGCACCGCTATGGCGAGATGCGCCTCGTCGTCGACGTGCATCCCTCCTCTACCGAACGCGCCGCCTGGGCAGAACAGGCGAGCGCCGTGGCTTCACTCGAAGCCCAGATCCGGGGCTCGGCGCTCCTCCGCCTGCGCGAGGAGGGGGAACCGGTCGACGTGGCGTCGGTGCGCGCGACCCTCCTCGCGCCACGCCACCAGGTGCGCGCGGGCGATCCCGCCCCCCAACTCGGCCCTCTCTCTGAGGCGACATGGGCCCTGATCGGAGATGGGGCGCCGATCGCACCCCCGCACCTCGCGCGCGAGCTTGGCGTGACCGCGCTGCTGCGCGAGAACCTGGAAAAGATCGCCCGCTACCGCAACGTGCTGGCGCTCAAGAACCCCGACCCCCACGCCCTCCTGCGCGACAAGGTCCGTTTCGTCCTCGTGCGCAAGGTGGGCGAAGCGTGGGTGGACGTCGACCTGGACGAGCGCATGGTCTTTCGCGACGGAGATGCGATCGACCTCGCGATCACGGTCCTGCACGACGCGCCAGTGTACGTCAGCGTCCTCGACCTGGGCCTGATGAGGGGCATCTCGCTCCTCTACCCGCCCAACCGCCCCAGCCAGCGCTTCGACCCGCTCGGGACCCCGATCCTGATCGCCCAGCGCGCGGGCGGGCAGATCGGCCTCCGCTTTCCCGCGGCGTTCCCGGGCGACGAGGGGACGGAGACGGTCAAGCTGTTCGCGACGACGCATCCCGCCGACTTTACGTGGCTGCAGCAGTCGGGGGTGCGCGCGATCGATGCCCAGCGCCAGGGCGCGGGGTTTGGCACGCCCTTGCAGCGCCTGTTCGAGGCGGCGTACACGGGGGGCGGCATTCGAGGCGACACAGCCGTCCACGCGCCGCCCGAGGGCGAGTGGATCGCGATCGAGCGCACCTTTACCATGCGGCGGCGATAGGCGCGCCTCGCTGCCCGATCTCTTCGCCCTACCCAGGGAGGTACGATGCACGACCAGGTCCCCAGGCGCCACGAGACACTGATCGCCCCGACCGGTCCGGGGAACCCGCGCAACGGAGAGGGCGCGATCGTCCCGCTGCGCGACGGGCGGCTGCTCCTCGGTTGGACGCATTTCACCGGCGGCGGACAGGATCACGCGGCGGCAGAGATCTGGGGTCGTACGTCGAGCGACGGTGGGTTCACCTGGGATGCGCCAGCCCTGCTCCAGGAAAACGTGGGACAGTGCAACGTCATGAGCGTCGGCTTTCTGCGGCTCCGTTCCGGCGCCCTGCTCTTTGGCTATGCGGTCAAGCACCATCCGCGCGACGACTGCCGCTACTATGTGCGGCGCTCGTACGACGAGGGACAGACGTGGGATCCGCCGGTCCTGGCGACGTCGGAGGCGGGCTACTTTGTGGTCAACAACGACCGGCTGCTGCAGACCGGCGAGGGTCGGCTGCTCGTCCCCGCCGCCAAGTCGATCGACGCCGACTATCACTGCGTCTCGACCTGTTTCTGCTCCGACGACGAGGGACAGACCTGGCGCCGCTGTGCCCCGTACCTTGACCTGCCCGGCGGACCGGTGGGCCTGCAGGAGCCCGGGATCGTCGAGTGCGCCGGCGGGGAGCTGTGGATGTATGCGCGCACGGACCGCGGACGGATCTATGCCAGCTGGTCGCGCGATGGCGGCGAGCAGTGGAGCGACCCGGCGCCCACGGAACTGGTCGCCCCTGCAGCTCCCGCTTCGGCGCGCAGGCTGCCCGGGTCGGACGCGATCCTGATCCTGTACAACGACCGGCGGGGCGTCGCCTACAGCGCCGACCGGAGCGCGCCTTTTCACCATCGCACGCCCCTCGCCGCCGCGGTAAGCCACGATGGCGGGCGCACGTGGGGCCATCACCGGTTGGTCGAGCGCGATCGCAGCCGGTCGTACTGCTATGCCAGCATCGCCTTTTACGGCGCGGACACGCTGCTGACCTACTATGTAGGCGTCGCGGGCGGGCCCAACCTGCTCGACCTCAAGCTGTGCATCGTGCCCACCGCGGCGTGGACGTCAAGACCGCCCTTGTAGGGGCAGGTTTGCCGACCTGCGCCGGCGACCCAGCCACTGCCACCCGAACCTGCCCCTACGGACGCCGCTCCCAGGTCATGCCCGGATAGTCGCGGTAGAACCCCACCCCCTCCAGGACCAGGCGCCCCGGGCTGTCGAGGATCGCTGTCCCGTTCCACGTCTCCACCGTCAGGCGGCGCGTCGAGCGGGCGAGGTGGTCGAGCAGGGCGCAGAGAGCGCGCTGAACGAGCCCCTCGCCCACGCCCTGCGTGACCACCACGTGCGCCCCACCGTCGCGGGCGACGAGCACGGGAAGCCCGCGCTCCTGTACCAACCAGGTCGAGGGTACGCGCGAGAAGGTCAGGGGCTCGCCTGCCTCGGTCTGTGGCCCGTCATCGCGCGCCGGACCATACAGATTTGCCGGATCGCAGGCATTCAGCACCACGAGCTCCGGTTCTGCCGGGATGCGATCGCGCGCCGCGCGCAGCTCCTCGACGGCGTTGGGGAGCGCGAACTGGAGCCCCGGCAGGCGCTGCACAAAGTAGCCGCGCCGCACCTCACCGCGCATCTCCATGTGCTGCAGCTGCCGCAAGATCGGAAGCCATTCCCACGCGCCGATCTCGTCCGCCAGCGATTCGCGCGTCACGACGCCATACCGCGCCAGGAGCTGGCGCGTCTGCCGCGCGATCCGCTCGGTCGCCGGTACGGGTTTGCCCAGCACGCCAAAGCGGTGCACCGCCGACCATCGCCCCACCCAGCGCGTGGCGTCGCTGCGCGCTATGTGGCTGCGCACGCGGCGCGCCGCCGCGTGGTAGCGCGATCGAGTGGGCTTCTGGGCAAAGGGCCTCGCGCGCGGGCCAAGCCGCTCCCACCGCCGGGCGAGCTGCTCTTCCAACGAGCTGAGCGGCTTGGGCTCCTCCGTGCGCGGCGCGCCGCGCTGCACGATCTGGCGCATCGCCTCGACGCTGTCGTTGGTCACCCATCCCGCCATGACCAGCTCGACCAGCGCGTTCTCGACTGTCTTGTCCGGGAGCTCCAGCGCCGCGCACAGATCGGCGAAAAACGCGGCGCCCTCGGAGCGCAGGAACTCGTACACGCGCCGCACCTCGTCGCTCACCTCCGCCAGGTCCGCCGGAGCCGGCTCGAGGTAGACGTGCCCCTCGCCCCGGAACAGGAACCGGATCCGCCCGCGCCGCGGATCGACGCCGCCAGAGCCGACCCACACGACCTCGCCGCTCTCACACAGCGCGTCCAGCTCGGCGGGCTGGTACTGCACCAGGCGCAGGGGCAGCACGTCGCGCTCCCAGACCGGTCCCACGACCGGCGCGGCGCGCAGCTGCTGCAGCACCCGCACCAGCGCACCGTCGCCGCTCAGCCGCTCGCTTGGGGCAAGGTGCTGCCAGCACGCCAGGAAATCGGCATAGGCGGTCAAGGGGACCGGCTGCACCTCGCGCCGCAGGATGTGCATGGTGCGGCGGTGGATCTGCTCCAGCGTGTGCCGGTCGATAAACTCGGACGGCGCCCGCACTGGCTCGCCCGCGCGCGGGGTCAGGCGCCCGTGCACTAGTTCGCGCGCTGCAACCCGCGCCCCGAGCTCTGCATGCAGCCACGCGGCGGAAAAAGCATACCGCGCCCGGATCCCCTCCTCGGTCACCGGTCCGGCGTGGCGCAGGTAGCGCTCCAGGATCTGGCGCTGCGCCTCCTCCCTGTCCTGTACGAGCGGGGACGCGCCCACCCGTTCGCCCTCGGCGCCGAGGTCGAATGCGGTCGCATACAGCGATGCGTATTCGGCAGCCACCCAACGCATCTCGGACCCCTGCGCGGTGGGGATCGAGAGCGGCACCATGCGCCCCTCCGCCGCGAGGTGCGCGATCCAGCCTGCCGGGTCGACCGTCGTGCGAGAGGCGATCTCGTCGGTCGACAGGTCGCCCATCTGCTGCACGAGGACGGCAAGCTCTTCCGGCGTGCGCGCCTGCGCCGTAGGCGCCGTGTGCTGCAGCCGCGCCCGGACCTCGTCGATCGCCTCCGGGCGGAGCAGCTCGTCCAGGGCGACGTCTACGAGCAGGTCTTGCAGCAGGTCCCGGTTCACGGCGAGCTCTTGGAGCTGCCGCTCGGCGCGCGGCGTATCCCACTCGTACATGTGGACGTTGATCAAGTCCCATAGCAGGCTCTGCGCCACCGGCGAAGGGGTGACCGACTCGGTCACGATCACGTCGATCTCGCCTCCCTGGATCGCCGCCAGGACCTCCTCCAGGTGCGCCAGGTCGAGCACGTCCTGCAGGCAGTCGCGGTACGTCTCGGCGACGATCGGAAAGTCGCCCAAGTCCCGCACCACCTGCAGCAGGTCGCGCGCGCGCAGGCGCTGCAGCCAAAAGGGCGTGCGGCGCCCAGGGCGCCCGCCAGGCAGCAGCAGGGCGCGCGCCGCATTCTGCCGGAACCGCGCGCCAAAGACCGCCGAGTTGGGCAGTTCGCGCAGGATGCGCTCGCGCGCCTCGGCAGGTCCGATCTGCGTCACCAGGTCCAGCGGAAACTCACCCTCGGCGTCGAGGAGACGGAACAGGATGCCGTCGTCGTTGGTCTGCATCTCGACCTCGAGCCCGATGCGCTCGCGCAGCGCGCTGCTCAGCGCCAGTCCCCACGAGCCGTTGATCCGCCCGCCAAAGGGAGAGTGGATCACGAGCCGCGGGTCGCCGAGCGCATCCTCGAACACCTCGACCAGGATCGTACGGTCCGACGAGATCGCCCCCGCGTCGTCGAGCTGGCTTGACACATAGTCGACAATGTGCCACGCCGAAAAGGCGTCCAGCGCGTACTCGCTGGACAACCAGTCCAGCATCGCCTGGACGGGCGGCGCCTCGCGGTGGTCGCGGACGTCGCCCAGGTGCGCCAATGACAGCTCCCGTCCGACCTCGACCAATCGCTCGACCACGGCGCGGCGAAAGGCGCCGACCCGCTTGCCCAGCTCGTAGGGGCGCCACGGATAGTCGCCCCGCCAGAAGGGCATGCGCGGGATCGCGCCCGGCGCCTCCGAGACGACCACGCGATCGTCAGTCACGTCGATCACGCGCCAGACCTGCGAGCCAAGCATGAGCGTATCGCCGATGCGGGTCTCAAACACGAATTCTTCGTCCAGCTCGCCCAGCTTGGTCTTGCCGTCGCCGAGGTAGGCCCCAAAGGCGCCCGTGTCAGGGATCGTGCCGCCGTTGGTCAGCGCCAGCATGCGAGAACCAGGCAGCTCGGACAGCTTGTGGTTGACGCGGTCCCAGGAAAGGCGGGCGCGCAGCTCGCGGTACGCCTCGCTCGGATAGCGCCCCGCCAGCATCCCCAGGGTCGTCAGATAGACGCGCTGGGTCAGCTCGTTGTAAGCATAGGCGCAGCGCACCAGGTCGTACAGCGCCTCGACGTCCCACGGCTCGACCGAGACCATCGCCACGATCTGTTGCGCCAGCACGTCGAGGGGTTGGCGGGGGGTGTGCGTCGGCTCGACCTCGCGGCGCAGCATGCCGCCGGCGATCGCTGCCGCCTCGACCACGTCCTCGCGGTGCGTCGGGTAGATGCGCCCCACGCTGGTTTGGCCCACCAGGTGCCCGGAGCGCCCCACCCGCTGCAAGCCCTGGGCGACGGACTTGCACGACTGGAGCTGCACGACCAGGTCCACCGCGCCGATGTCGATCCCCAGCTCCAGGGACGACGTCCCCACCAGGGCGGGCAGCTCGCCTGCCTTGAGCTGGCGCTCCAGCTCGAGGCGCGCCTCCTTGGATACGCTGCCGTGGTGCACGCGGATCGGCCCGGGGTGCTCGCCCTTGCCCGCAGCCATCATGCCCACGCCCACAGCCACGCCCCCCTCGATCAGGCCCGTGGCTCGGCCCGCTTCCTCGGCGGCGCTCTGCTCGTTCAGACGATCGGCGGTGCGTTCTGCCAGGCGGCGGTTGTTGACAAAGATCAGCGTGGTGCGGTGTGCCTGGATCTCGCGCAGCACGCGTGGGATGATCGAGGGCCAGATCGAGTCGCCCGGCAGCTGGCGGTAGTTCTCGACCACGGACACCACCCGGATGTCGAGGGGCTTTTCGTACCCGGCGTCGACGACTGTCACCGGGCGCGGCTGCAGGACGCGCGCATCGCCCTCTCCCTGCCAGGCGCTGCCCCCCAAAAAGCGCGCGACCTCGTCGAGCGGCTGGATCGTCGCCGACAAGCCGAGGCGCTGCACCGGCCCATTGGCGAGGTGCTGTAACCGCTCCAGGCTCAGGCTGAGGTGCACGCCGCGCTTGTTGCCTGCCAGGGTGTGGATCTCGTCCACGATCACGGTGCGCACCGTGCGAAACATATCCCGCGCCACCGGGCTGGTCAGCAGGAGGTAGAACGACTCGGGGGTCGTGATCAGGATCTGCGGCGGCTGACGCAGCATGGCGCGGCGATCGCGCTGCGGCGTGTCGCCCGAACGCACCGCAACCCGGATCGAGGGATAGTCGAGCCCCAGGTCGCGCGCCGTGCGCCGGATGCCCGCCAGCGGAACGCGCAGGTTGCGCCGGATGTCGTTGTTGAGCGCCTTGAGCGGGGAGATGTAGATCAGCCGGACCCCGCCGCCGCCCTCCGCCCCCCCTTCCGTCGCCTCGCCCTGTGCGCCGGTCAGCTCGTGGAAGAGCTGGTCGATCCCCCACAGGAACGCCGCCAAGGTCTTGCCCGAGCCGGTCGGCGACAGGATCAGCGTGTGCTCGCCGCGCTGGATGGCGGGCCAACCCTGCGCCTGGGGCGGCGTGGGCGCTCCAAACTGAGCCTCGAACCAGGTGCGAACTGGCTCGAGAAAGGCGGACAGGCCATAGGCGTGCGGTGGGTCGGGGTCGAGCATCGTCTTGCACCTTCCCTCTGGTGTGGGACCGTGCGGGACACGGCGATCGCCACGCGGGGCGATCACCGTCAGCATACCACGTATTCCTGCCAGATAGCGGCGTATTTGAGCCGTTGACTAGAAAATCTGTTCTAGTCTTCTAGCCCTTCTTGCGACGCAGGAGACCCACGATCAGGCCGATCACCACGCCCTCTACGGCAGCGGCAACGATCGCGCTCTTGAGATCGAGCAGCACGTGGGCGTTGCCGCTCAGCGTCCCGACGTTGCCGACCAGGATCAGCGACTCTTCGCACGAGACATCGCCCCCGACCAGGTAGCCCACCAGGGACTCGCTGACGGTGACGTTCTCGCCCTGCACCGAGAGGGCGATCGACTCGTCGACTCCTGTCTGTTGTGCGATCTGGGTGGTTTCACTTTCGCTCATCGTTGTGCCTCCACATACATCTCTAGGTCCAGCCATGCCGACCCGCACGTGCGAAATGAGCGCCGCGATCTGGCTGGAACTGGGCTGCCACGGTTCGTGACTGTGCTATGGTCGCTCCTCCTCGTGCACGGGATGCGATGCCACAGCGGGGAAACGGCAGGCGGGTGGGCGGTATCGATCGCGTCCCTATTATAGTCTCCCTAGACGCAGCGATCAAGTGCGTAGACCCCCGAGGTTTCGAGCGAGCAGAGATGCCCGCCGACCTCGGGGGTCTGAGAGGAGCCCCGGGCGCGACCGAGCGCGCGCCTTACTCCACGCGGTTCACGGCGATCAAGGTCAGGTTCAGGTCGCGCACCCTGGCGAGCACCCCGTGCAGCGCCGCCTGATCCTCGATCGGCCCAGAGGATGGTCTCACCCGACGCCGTGTTGGTCAGCGTCAGGCACGCGAATCAGTTGACCAGCGGGTAGACGTCGACGCTGCGCACGGCTTACCCGTGTGCCTCAGCCTGTCAACACGATAGCGATCGCGATCCACAAGACAGCGTTACGTGCACACCACGTACTCAACGGTTATCCACGTATCGTACTGCGCGCAGGCGCTCCTTCGCATTCCGCAGGCGCCTGCGAACGCGCTACGGCCGCTGGGGCGGCGGGCCCCAGCCGTACACCCGCGCCTGGACGCTCAGCGGCGGCTGGTCGATCGGCGTCATCATGCGCAGCACGTCGTTCCACCGCTTGCCGTCGAACTCGGGTTGAACCGCAAGACGCTCAACGAATTCGCCCATGACTGGCGTCGCGCACGGGTTGATCTCGACGATGTACCCCCCTAGGCCTGTCGATGGCCTGAGCTTGATGCCCTTCCACACCCCTGGCTCCAGATCAACGTCATATTCAGCCAGGATAGGGATGCCGTCCGCGGCGAAAATGCGGAACTGCGCCCTCAGATCCGGCAGGCCTGCCGCCAGCTGCACCCGCAGCACGTCCTGCCACTCGTCCATAAAGTACTCTTCTTGGACCACGGCTCTTTCCACCATTGCACCCTCGACCGACGGCTCCAACGGCGTGACCTCGACCACAAAGCCGCGGTCCATCGACGCGGGACCGATGACCCAGCCCATCCACTCGCCCGCGACCAGGGTCGCCTCGAACTCGCCTGCGACCACGAACTCGCAGGTCTGGTAGACGCGGATGTTGGCCTTGAGCGGCCGATCTCCATCGGGGATGCCGACGCGCAGCACATCGTGCCACGCCTCGCCGTCGAACTCGGGCCTCACCAGTGCGGTCTGTACGTACGCGCCGTCCGCCGCAGGGCGCTTGGGCGTGACTTCGACGATGTAGCCGCCACACGCAGCGGAGGGACCAATCACCCAACTGTGCAGAACCCCCGGCTCCAGGGTTGCATTCAGGTTAGCCACGCGGAAGGGTTCCGGCCCAGGCCCCGCAGCCCGGGCTGCGCTGGTGGCGAGCGAACTGACGAGCAAAAGGACTCCGAGGGTGATTCGAACGGATGCGTGTTTCACGTGAACCTCCCATGCTGGGTTGCAGCGCGAGACAAGGCTTATCCGGTAGTGTGAGCGCTACAGAACGTGGATGATTCTGGTCTGACCCCTCCTATTCTGCGATCTCGTCCATGACCCAATAAGGGCCTGGGCAGTGCGCCGGCAGCGGTTCGCGCAGTTGGCGCTCCCAGTCGGGCACGCTCGCCAGTCCGAGCGCGATCTGTTCCCCCACGCGCCACACCACCCTGCCCTCGCGGTCCACGATCTCGATCGCGCCTTGATCGCTGCTCAGGTAATAGCCAGGCTGCCAGATGACGAGGCGCGAGGCCCCATCGCTCGTCCTGACGCGCAGGCAGCCGTCTTCGAGGACCAATTCCCCGCGGAGAGGATCCAGATCCAGGTGCACCGTGCTGCCCGCCTGCAGTTGGGGGAACGCCACGCCGGGCACGGGCGTGATCCCGGCAGGCGCCTGGCCAGGCGGCACGTAGGTCTCGATTACGGCGACGCAATCGGGCAGCTCGACGTTCGCGTCCTTGAGCGCCGCTTCGAACGCTGCCCGGGCGGTCACCAATAGCTTCACCCGGTTTCCCTCCACGTCCACCATCCAGGTGAAGGGAAAGCCGAGCTCGCGCACGATGCGGCCCACCTCCGCCTCGGCAGCCAGCAGTTCCACTAGCGTATAGTCGGCAGGCTGGGCCACGATCGTGCCCGCCAGTGGTGTCCCTTCCACGTATGGCCTGACCGTCTCTTGTCCATCGCGGGTGAACGCGACAAAGACACGGACCTCCGGCTCGTTCTGGACCCAGAGTCCGGCAAACGTGTCCGACTCGCGCTGCGCCAGGCTTGCTTGCAGGCTCGCGATCTGGTCGTACAGGCCCTCGGGCGCGATCGCTGCTGGGGTCGCGCGTCCAGAGCCCGCGCTCGCGCCGCCGCTCTCGTGGCGCTGCGCGTCACCAGGGATCGGCGTGGGCAGCGGCCCATCGTCCATCACGCCACCCTGCCCGCGGCAGCCCGCGCAGACGAACGCGACGACGCCGATCCAACCTAGGACCGCACCGAACCATCTGTGCCGGGACATGGCCCGTGCCTCCAGGTGCGCTGCCACCCCCCGTGACCGAGCCTCGCCGACCACAGCGTGCGCGTGCGCTCAGTCACGGAGCACCAGCGGCAGAAAGACCTGGTCTGCCGTCATCCACACTTCTGCGCCACTGGCATGACCATACCGCCACGTGCCCACGAACAGCCGGTCACGGTAGGTCACCGTGGCATTGCTCCACAGCGTCGCAAAGTTGGCGGGGTCGCCAAACCCATCGCTGCTGACCTGGTCCCACGTCGCGCCGTCCGACGAGCACCAGACCTCCATGCCTGATGCCTCGTTGTTCGTGACCAGGACCAGGTAGCCCTCGAACACGGACAGCGACTCGACCTTGACGTTGCCCGGGTCCCCGAGGCCATCGCCAAAGACCTGCGTCCACGTCGTGCCGTCGTCGGAGCGCCACAGCTGCGCCCCGGTGACGTCGTTGCGCGTGCCGAGGTACAGGTCGCCGCCAAAGAGCGCGAACCCGCCTGCAGAATAGTTGTCGGGATCGCCGAACCCATCTGCGATTACCGGCGTCCAGGCGATGCCATCCGGCGTGCGCCAGACCTGCATCTGGGCGCCCGGGCCCACCGTTTCGGTCGCGGCATAGAGCGCGCCGCCAAACAGCGCAAGACCCGTGATCTGCCTGTTGGTGCCATAGCCCAGGCCCGCGGTGACCACGTTCGTCCAGCTGAGAGGGTCTCCCGTATCACTGCGCCAAATCTGGCAGCCGGCGGCGATGTTCTCTGTCGCTGCGTAGAGGGTATCGCCGAACAGGGTGAAGGTGGTGATGCTCAAGTTGTGGGCGTCGCCAAAGCCATTTCCCTCCACCTGCTCCCAGCTGGCGCCATCCGGGGAGCGCCAGATTTGCCCGCTGCCATCCCCCCACCCGGTCCCGGCGTATAACTGGCCCTCGAACTCGATCAGGTCAATGATCGCCGGGTTGGTGCCGGTGTAGGGACTCTGAGACCCGATCTCGCTGGCATGCAGCCAAGAGACGCCATCCTCGCTGCGCCAGACGCGCCCTGCGGCTTCCCAGTTGCTAGCGCCGGCATAGAGCCGCCCTTCGAACACCTCGAGTGCCGTCACACCGACGTTCGCCGGGTCGCCGAAACCATCGTCGTTCACCTGCATCCAGCCCCAACTCTTGGAGGAGAGCGCTTGCGTGCTCCCTCCCACACCATGCACGGCAGGCGGGCCGAGCACCTGCGCCAAGGCCACGCTTCCTACCACGATCACCCAGCATGCCTCCATACAGAAGACCGATCTGCGACCCACTTTTGGCCTCCTTTTCAGTCTGCCGATTTGGGGCCCGACGCTCACGGCAGGGCCCCGCTGCCGCGCAACATGAGGGGCAGGTAGGCCCGGTACGCCGGCGCCTCGCGGATCGTCACCACGCGCCCATTGCCGCTATCGGCGACGACGATCGTCCCCTCTGCGTCAACGGCCACGCCGTGCGGCGCGCTGAACGGCCCCGGATAGCCGTCGTTGGGCGCAGTGTACGTGGCGCGCACGTCGCCCGCTGCGTCGAGCACGACGATCGCGTCGTGACCGGTGTCGGCGACGACGATGTTGCCGAGTCCATCGGTCGCCACCCCGGTCGGTTGGCTCAGACCAGCGGCGATGACGCCGAGGAAACTCAGGGCTGTGCCGTCGAACCCAAGGACCTGCAGGCGATCGTTCCCTCGATCGGCGACGATCACCCGCCCCGTTGTGTCGACCGCAATGCCCTGCGGGTCGTCGAATTGGCCCGGACCACTGCCATGCCCGCCATAGGCAGTCACATAGGTGCCCAGGCTATCGAACACCTGGATCCGGTGATTGCCACTGTCCGCCACCAGGATACGCCCGCAGGTATCGCTGTTGCCCAGGCGCGGCACGTCGCTGATGCGCAGCTCATCGATCACGGCATCAGCCTGCCAGTCCCCGCGCGACGAGGAGCCGATGTTCAAGATGCTCGCCAGCGTCTCGGGTGGGCTTGCGGCATCGCTGCTCGCCCGGAGCAGCCCATCGACGTACAGCGCCATATCGCTCCCCTGCCAGGTTGCCGCGACGTGGTGCCATTCCCCCGCTCGCCAGTCGCCTGCGAGCGCAAAGATGTCTGCCAGGTTCGTAGGCGTCCGCATCAGGAAGTGCAGGTTGCCGCCGCCGTGCTTGACGATCTGGATGCCGTTGTCCGACTCGTCAAACTCGAAATAGACGTGGATCTGGCCCACGTCATCGTCGTGGTTGGGCCGGACCCAGAACTCGATCGTCCCGGCGGCGGGATCGAGGTTGCCCGCCATGGCGTAGGTCAGTGTATCATCCTCGTCAACCAGGACGCCCTGCCCATCGTGTCCCTGAGCGAAAGAGGTGCCCGCCGCTGTCCCCACTTCTCCCTCCACTCCGCCATAGTCGCCGTCAAAGTGGAGCAGCAGGGTCGTGTGCTCGTCCAACCCGTAGGGCCCGCCATACGTATATGCCTCTCCCCACCACGCCACACCCGTGGGAACATCAAACTGCGCCGGGCCCGATCCCCGTTCCCCGAACGCGAAGGACGGGGTTCCGTCCCGTTCGAACAGCCGCACCGGCTTGTGCTCATCCCACGGGTTGCCGCCATCGCTGATCACCATGCGCCCGTTGTCGTCCAGGGCCAGGTAGCGCGTGTCGAACATGCCATGCCAGGGCGCAGCCAGGCGGTGCGTGTACCGCCCGTCGGGCTGCTGGCGGAGGAGGGAATAGGGGTTGAAGGGATCGAGCACGACCCTCGTCCCATCAGCCGACACTGCCACGTCTTGAACCGCGTGCAGGCTGGGCGCGTAGACGAGGTTGCTGAACCCGCTCTCCAGCCCCCCTCCGTCGACGGCGGTGACGGCATAGACACAGTGACCGGGACAGGTACTGCCCTCAACCATCCATTCCTCAAAGGACGTCCCTAACGCCAGGTCGCCGGCAAGCAGATAGCTGTCCTCAGGAGGCGTGGCCCTGTAGACGCGGTAACCGACCACCCCCGGCGAGGGGCTGGGCGCCCAGGACAGTGCGACGTGGGCGTCGGCGTTCTGCGCCCGCACCGTGCGCGGCGCTGCCGGTGCACCAGGCGGCGGGATGTGGGACGAGATCGTAAAGGTGTGGCTGATCGTGTCCCCCATCCAGTAGGCGAGGTTGAACTGGGTGATGTCCAGCCAGTGAAACTCGACGTGATCGCCCTGGCTCAGCTTGACCAGGAAGCGGTTCTGCACGCCCACGATGTCGATCAGGCCAAAGGGGTTGTCGCGTAGCGTGTGGCCCACCGGCGTCACGGCGCCGCCATGCGCGCTGCGGTTGGCGAGCGTGAGGCGCCCGTCTGCGTCCGTAGTGCCCGTGATCTCGGGCACGTTATCGATCTCGGGCAGTCCGAGCCAGTTGAAAGGTCCGCTGCGCTGGTAGAGGGCGACCTGCACCCCGCCGGCGGGGTCTCCCTCGTTGTCCAGTACTAGCAGATCGTTGCGCTCGGGAATATCGTACTGGTAGGCCCCGTAGTAGTTGCTGCGATAGCCCTTACCCGACGAGATGCCGCCTGCGCTGTGGCTGGAGAAGAGATGGGAGTTGTTGTGCGGCGCGGTATCTCCGCCGAACATCAGGCCCCCACGCGGCCATTCGTAGGAAAAGTTCGCCGGGAACCCCTCCCCATCCAGCACGCGCACGCTCACGGCGTCGATCATGCTCGCATAGAGGTCGATCAGCCCGATCTGATGCCCGAGTTCGTGGACCAGGCCCCAGTCGATGTCCTCCTCGTAGGTGTAGAAGCTGACCTCCGGGTCGCGGACATCGTTCTCCAGGAACCACTCTCCGTCGTGCGTCCGCTCGTCGGGCGGGGGCTTGGGGGCGACCACGATGGCGTTGATCCGCACCCGCTCGGTAGCCCCGCCGGGGGTCACGGGGTAGACCGAGTCGGCAAGAGCTTGGTTCATCGCCGCGATCTGCTTCTGCACCCAATCTTCGGCGGAGAAGGGGTGGGTCGAAGTAACAGGGATGTTGTAGGCTTGGAGCATCTCGGGCGTGAGCGAGATGCGCAGGCTGAGGGCATTGGTCCGGTCCTCCAGCGCATTGTTGCACTCGTAGGTCTCGGCAATGACCTCCGGCGGGTCCACCACGAAGCGGACGGTGTGGTCATCGAGCACGCACTCTCCCGCCATCGCGTGCGCCCAGGGCCAGAGATAGGTCGCCGTCCCCTCCTCTCCCGGCGCCAGCCCGGCATGTGTACCCGAGAGCACTGCGCTCCCATCGATGAACCAGGCGAAGGCAAAGGCGCCGCTGTCGATGGTCCCCTTGTTCACGATGTGCGCGGTAAAGGTGACCACCTCTCCCGGGTCGGGCCACCGCCTCTCATCTTCCGTGCCCGGGCACTGCTGTGGGATGCCGACCGTGCCATTCCACGGTTCGGGGTATGCGACGCAGTAGCTCTTGTACATCGGCATGCGGTTGATGTAGGTCACGTCCAGATCGATCCCGTCAGGCTTGACCAGGGCAGGTCGCACGGGTAGAGAAGAGGGGGAGGGTCGTTCGCGCGCCGGTTCGGCGACAACAGGGACACGCCAGGATGAGGTCGAGGGAACGCCGACGCGCTGCGCAGTCGCTGGAGCCGGGACAAGCACATGGGACCTGAGCGCCGATGCAGGAGCAAACCGCGTCGCCGCACAGGCGAAACAGATCGTGATGCCAAGCGAGATAGCCAGGAGTCGTGCTCTCATCGTGCTGACCTTCCTCTCACTTGGTTGAGCCGCACCGTAGCTCAACGCCGACCACACGTGCTGGTTGACGATTACATGCACGACACGAGCAGGATGTTCGACCTGCCTCTTGTCCCCATACCGCGTTGCTCAGGCTGAGTTGGAAGGGCACTTTGTACTCGTTCTGGGGGTTCGCCGAGATCGCGCAATCGCTGGTCGACCACGTTGAACGCAGGGTGCTGCGCTTCCTGGGGCAAGAAGTGGAGCACCTGGGCCATCTGGCGCTCGGCTTCCCCCCGGTTGCCGGCGTAGACCATGGAGAACAGAAGCGAGATGCTGTACGGGGAGAAGACCAGGTTGCCGTCTGTCTCGGCGGCAGTGGCCCGATAGAGGCCAAAGGCGAAGGCATTGTTCCCTGCGGCGAACTGAGCCAACTGCGCATCAGGAACAGGGGATGTTGCGATGCGCGGCACGTCGGCTTGTACGATCTCGCCGCTGGGCATGGAGAAACGACACGCAGCCACAAGCGCGGCTACGAATACGCGAAGGATCGTCCAGATCGCCCGTCGGTCTGCCACGTCAAGCCCTCCTCGCGTGCGTCAAAGGCGGGCAGGCAGTCCAGCGCTGACGAGGGAAAATGGGAGGTATAAGCGCTCATCTGCTGCGCAGGGATGTTGGCTACATGATAGACGCATTCCTTTCCAAGTTCATCAGTCAAAAGTATGAACTGCTGGTCTCTGTGACACAGCAGTGCGTCCATGTCGGCCTTGCCTATCCTACAGCGCCTGGCACCCCGGGCAGGTGTAGATGCTGCCGCCCAGGTAGGCCTCCTTCTGGATCGTCGCGCCGCACGCCGGGCAGGGCGTGCTCACCGTGTTCCGGCTCAGCACGGTCACGTACCCGCCCGGTTGGCCGAACAGGTCGCGCTCCGTATCGCGCCCGCCCTGCGCCGCCATCTCTGCCAGCACGCGCTTGACCGCCTCGAACATCGCCTGGATCTCGGCTTCCGACAGCTCGCCCATCTTGCGCTTGGGGTGGATGCGCGCCGTCCACAGGATGTCCTGCAGTACACCGTTGCCCAGCCCAGGGATGCGCTGCTCCGTCGCCAGGAAGGCCTTGGCGGACAGCTTGGGCGTCTCGTCGTCGAACAGCGTGTCGAAATAGGCGCGATCAAAGGCCTCGCTCAGCGGCGAGGGACGTGCTTGGCCTAGATCATAGTCCGCAAAGCCGCCAGGTTCGCCTGCCGGGAAACACAGGAAACCGCCCCACATCTGAGCGCTGGCGCTGATCGCCGTCCCGTCCTCGAACTCGACCAGGAGCTGGTGCTTCTTGGGCCGTTTCTCGCCGGCGGCGTGGTAGCGGATCGGGGCGCTGATCGCGAGCAGCATCTCGCCGACGTGGATCGCGATGTGCCCGGCGACGCCCTCTGCAGAGCCGACGGTCTTGCCTGCCAACCGCTCGTTGTACTCGGCTGGGTCACCCGTGTACCACGCGAACTTGTGCGGCGACGCATTTGCCACGGCATGCGCGACCCGCTTGCCTCCCAGCGTCTCGGCGATCTGGTGAGCGATCACGCTCGCTTCAGGCAACTCGATCATGGGTCCATCCTCCCGTTATCTCTCTTGCCAAACCCGCTCAGCGTTCTCTACCCCCTCTGGGCTCGGCGCCAGCTCAGGGGCGCGACGCAGGATCTCGGGGATCCGCTCCTCCTCCGACATGTGGCTCCGGCCCTGGATGCCGAGCTGCGCGGCGATGTGTTGCACCTAGCTGTGGGAATGGGACTGCTTGACCAAGCGTGCCGGGCCATCGTAGATCGCTTTCGTACAGCCGCTGGATGTCCCTGCGCGATACCCGCTCCGCCCAGCGGATCGTGCCGTGATCGGACACATCGTCCTCCTATGCGGGTCAAACCGGTGATGGCACGTCGCGCGATCTGTTCAGCGCGGCGCCAGTTGGTACAGCTCTGGGCGCAGCTCGCCCGCCAAAAAGTTGGGGTGCTCGCGGCGATCCCGCAACGCATCCGGATCGATCTCGACCACGACCATCGCTTCGTCGTTGCCCTCCCAGTCCACGAAGGCAAGCACGTTGCCCCACGGTCCGACGACGCCGGCCCAACCGGGGAACTTGGAGCCGTCCGGCTCCCACTCGCTGGGAACGCGGCTCTCGGCGCTGTTGCAGAGTAGGGCATAGGTGCCGTTCGTCCAGCACGCCTTGACGATCGACATGCCGTGTATGGTTTCCCTGAGGTAGCGGCTGCGCGGCACGTTATAGTAACCGAACGGCATGAGCACGATCTCGGCGCCCCTGAAATACAGGGTCCGCGTCATCTCGCCGAAAAAGGCGTCGCGGCAGATCGCTATGCCCACCGTGGCTTTGCCGGCGTCGAACACCTCGATCGCGTCGCCGAGCCCCCAGAAGGGCTGCTCCTGGACTGGGGTGTGGATCTTGCGCTGCTTCCCGATCAGCCCACTCCCGTTGACGAGCACGTGGGTGCAGTAATGCTGTTCGTCGTCCCGTTCCAGGATGCCGCACGCCAGGGTCACCCCCATCTCGCGCGCCATCTGGACCGCCTGCTCGGTGGATGGTCCGGGGATCGGCTCGGCGAACCGGCGCACGACCGGGTGCTGGATGTAGCCGGTGACGTTGAGCTCTGGAAAGAGGACCAGCTCGGCGCCCTGTCGCGCGGCAGCCTCGGTCCAGGTTCGCATGTCCGCCAGCGCGGTGTCGGGTTGCCCCAGCAGGTTGCGGGTCGAGACGGCAGCGACGGTCAGCTTGTGCATGGTTCAACTCTTCCCATAGGCGGCGAGAGGACGGATTGCCTCCAGCGTCACCCGCCCCCGCCATTCGAGCAGCGCCGCCGCTCCGGGCGGCTCCCAACTGATCGGCCATCCGCCGTCCTCCTGCTGCCGGGCGAGCAGGTCCCGCAGGTGCCCGTCGATCTGCTCCGCAGTGAACAGCGCCTGCCAGGAGGAGTCGGGACGCGGGGCAAAGTGCAGCGGCGTCAGCCCGTACCCCTCCACCGGCGCCTCGGGGATAAAGAACCGCGCGCGCAGGAGGGCAGACGCGATCGCGTCGGACAGGCGTCGTGCCAGTCCCCGGTCCGGCAGGTGGTCCGCCAGCCGGGTGGCACTGAGCAGCGTGTGCGCCTCGAGCGGCGGGTCGGGCAGCAGCAGGTCGCAGCACGTCTGTGTGGCGCGCGAGAGCCATGGATGCACTACCCCCTGGTAATGCAGCAGCCCGCAGATGCCGGCGGTCGGGTTCAGGTCGGGCGTCGTCGCCGCAGCGCTCCAGTGCGGCGCGTGGGGAGAGGCGAGCGCCGACTCTACGATCGGGGGGACGAGGCCCGCCTCATCCGATACAGACGCCAGAAAACCGCAGACCGCCAGCGCCAGGTCTGGGTCCCGGTAGCCCGCCTCGCACAGGGCGCCCAACCCCACCTCGACGAAGAGGGGTTGGCTTTCCGGGCAGCGCAAGTCCGGCTCCAGCGCGTGTCCCAGCCCACCGTCGGCGTTCTGGTAGGCGCGCACGACGCGACCCACACTTGCGGGGTCGGCGCCCGCGAACGCGACCTCGAACAGCCTGCGTTCCAGCAGCCGGGCGTGCGTCAGCATGAACGTTCGTCCTCTTGCCAGTGTGTCGTTCATCGTTGACCTCCTACTCGGGGAAGATGCGCATCACTCGGTTCAGCAAGCCCAGCGTATTCGGCCCATAGTACGCGCCGCTCAACGGGTGAACCGTGCCCCGCACGTTGTACATCAGGCCGAGCGCGGCGATGCGCTCCCCCGGATCGACCGCCATCGCCGCCTCGTCCATCGCCGCGTGCAGCACGCGCCCGACGAACAGGTGCCACTGGCTGTCCTCGTACAGCGGTCGGTGCCACGTCAGCTTGCACTCCAGGGAAATCGCGCACTCGGCGATGCGGGGCGCCTGCACCACGTGCGCCGGCTCGGCGGTCAAGCCCGCGTCGACGATCTCGTCGTTGTCGGGACCGTTGCACTGGATCGTCTCGAAGCACTGCGGGTAGTCCTCGACCGAGGGGTAGTTGAGACACCACTCCCCCTCGCGCACGATATTGGCATAGGTGTGCGTGTGCTCGAGCATCGCCAACAGCGACGAGTAATGCGCTCCCTCCCCGACCAACAGCCCCCAGGAATGGAGGTTGGCGTTCGCCGCACCGTTGGCCTTGCGCGTGGTCACCAAGAAGATCGGGTTGGGCACGGTGACGACGTACTCGAGCCAGGAAAAGACCTGGTACTTGCCGGGCCAATCCTCGACCAGGTAGGACGGCTGTTCAATGCCGATCTCGTGTTTCACGCGATACTCCTCTCCTAGAGCACGCCCATGTGCAGTCCGATCACGTTGTTCGGCGAGGCGTCCCCTTCAAAGTAATAGTGCCACTCCCGCCCCTCGCCCGTTTGCTCCAGCCCTGCCGCTTTGATCGCCTGCATCAGCGTCTCGTAGGCCTGCCCCATGTGTTCCAGGCTGCCCCAGTAGAGCAGCGACGCGCAGCGATAGGCGGGAAGCGTCTTAACCTGCGCTTCGCCCAGCGGCGGCGTCCCTACCGCCACGGGAAGACCGACCTCCATCAAGTACGCTCGAGGCGCATCGGTGGGGTAGTAGCGGATGATGACTGGCCCGCCGATGCGGCCCTCGTCCCGCGCCGCCTGGAGTTGGGGCATCAGGCGATCCAGCTCTTCGTCGAGGTCGTCCATCGGCACCGGGCGGCTGACGACGTAAAAGAACGGCTGCTCGCGCATCGTCTGCACGCGCATCTGGCCGATCAAGAAATCGGGACCCTCACTCACTTGTGCTGCCCTCCTTGTCGCGGATGGGATCTAGATCGCCGGCGAGACGCCTGCCGCACCTTCCGGCGGATCGTACTCGAAATCTGCGCCGCCGGGCGTGAACTCGTACGGCGAGGACGACAGCCAAGTCTCGTAGACATGGCTGTAGGTCGGGCCGATCCTCGCCGCCGCGCACTCGAATACGGCATACAGCGACCCGGGTACCTGCCGCACGACCACGCCCTCTGGGGCGGGCGCACCGTCCGGCACAGCCATCCCGGCGAGGCAGTCGGGTATGCCGTTGTACCTTCTGTCATGTCGGGACTGCGACCTATGCCAGCGCGCGCTCCAGGTGCGCTGCCCCTTCGGCCTCCTCAGCCCGGGCGGCGCGGACGTGTGCGGCAAATGCTCGCCGCGCCTTTGGCTCGCTCAGTCCCAGCTGCGCATCGCGTCCCATGTCGTATCCCCAAGGCCATATCTGCTCGACGTGCGCCGCGGCTTGGTCATAGCACGCCGCGGCGGCGTTCAGGTGCTCGGCTAGACCCGGCGCGACCTGGGCCATCTGGCGCAGGTATCTAGCCGCCGAGTGCCGTTCGTACAACATCGTGCACTGGTCGCCGTAGACCATGAGGCGAACGCCCATCACCTCGGTATCATCGGGCGGATAGTCGGCGTCCACCTCCAGCGCATCCGCCCAGGCATCGTAGGCTGCCAGGCCACCCACGTGATCGGGGAGCGTCGGCCAGTGTGCCGTGTGCGCGAGGTGCACAGCCCATTCGAGCGAGGCAAGGAGCACCTCGCAGGCAGGGGGACGCGAGGGCAGCTTGTCGCCGATGACGATCAGGTCTTTGCCCGCGTGCCTGTCCATCGTCTCGAACCAGTCGCGCCGCTGGTAAGGTGCGTCGCGTTTTCCGCCATGCTCGGGCCAGTCTTGAAAGTAGCTCCAGCCATGGAGCGCCTGCCCGTCTCGATCGTAACCGCTGACGATGCCTGCCTCGGGCGGTCCCAGGATGCCGAACGAGATCACGGGCACGCCGCGATCGATGCTCTCCACAACCGCCTCGAACAGCGCGTCCTTTCCAGCCTGGACCATGCGCCAGTTGTAGCCAAGCGCATCGAAGGCGCGGCGGAAGGGTTCTGTGCCCAGGTAGGACAGGTCGATGTTGCCGCCATCGTCACGGTTCCAGAAGCGGCGAAAGGCCGCGCCCGTAACGCCCATGAGATACTCATAGTCGCACGGGTCGCCCAGGTATTCCAGGCAGGCGTACAGCGAACCAGGGAACGGACACATGTGGACGTCAAAGCCAACGCGCGGCACGCCGTCCAGGATCTTTTGGCGCGGTACTGTCATGTTCGTCACGTGTTCACCTCCAAAGAAGCAGCGATGCTACGGGTTGATCTTGCGCTTGACCGGGAAGCGAAGGTAAATGATCAGGTCACGTCAACGCTTTCTCCAGATGCTCGACGGCGCGCGCATCTTGCGCGTGCGCCTGCCGGACCAGGTCTACCATCCCCCGCCGCACGGCAGGATCGGCCATGGCGCGGTACGCCTCGGGGCTGCCGTTGCCTCCTGCCAGATCCCACACCTCCCACATCAGATCGTGCTCTTGGGCATAGCAGGCGGCGGCATGCAGGATCTCTGCCTGCGTGCCCCGCTTGCCCGGCCCGCCGACAAAGCCCTCGACCAGCTGCGCCAAGAAAACCGAGCCGTACCAGCGCGCCTCGGCGACGGTGCCCACAGCATCGTCGTGGATCCGGTGGTGGGCGCGGAGCACCGCCTCATCGCCGGCGGGCCACGCCTCGTCGCGCAGCAGGTGCTCAGCCCAGGCCTCGTACGCTGCCAGCCCGTTGTGCCGCTGCCGGTACCCTTCGGGCGCGTCTGCCTCGGGGCGAACGACCGGCGTGCGCGCGACCTCCAGCATCCAACGGAGCGCCGTGCGGCAGGTCTGATCGAGGGAGGGCGTGTCCGTCCTGTCGCCGATGATCAGCAGGCACTCCGTATCCATGAACCAGTCCCGCTTGCGGTAATAGCCCGATGGCTCGAACGCGACGCCCGCGTTGTGTTCCGGAAAGTTCTGAAAGAAGCTCCAGCCGATCAGCACCTCGCCGTCCTCGTCATAGCCGGCAATGATCGAGGGCTCTGGCGGGCCGATCACGCCGTACCCCAGCACCGGCATCCCCCGCCCGATGCTCTCTGCGATCCGCTCCCGGAACAGGGCCTCGTCCTCGCGCCCCTGTTCCTTGGTCACCCACTCGAACTGGTAGCCGATGGCGTCGAGAATGTGGCGTTCCGGCGCGGCGGCATCGGCGGACATGTAGAACAGGGCCACGTTGTCGCCGTGCCAGCCCTCCTTCCAAGAGAGGAACGAGGCTGCGCCTGACACGCC
Source organism: Anaerolineae bacterium (assembly GCA_016929775.1). The sequence continues at coordinate 20,083 of JAFGIE010000120.1, read as the reverse complement.
AACCAGGAAGGAATAGGTACACAACACTTTGCAGTCCGGGTTCTGGGCCAGGCAGTGCTTGCAGCCATAGTCTTTTTCGCCCAGGAACTCGAGCACCGCTCGCATCACGGAGGGCAGGATGATGTCCTCCGGGCAGCGCTTGCCCCCTTCATAGAACTGCACGCGGGGTACACCTTCCAAGACAGCACGCGCGGGATACTCGCTCATCGTTCACATCCCTCCATTTCGTCATCCTTCCTACGCCCACAAGAGGAGCTGAAAATCTGTTCTACTTGGTCCAGCTGCGTGTCGCCCGTCGGCGGCCAGTTCAGCGGGTTAGCGATCCGTCCGCTGGTCCATCAAGTAGCGCTCTATCTTCTCCACCCGCTCCGTAAGCCCCCGCTGCCTGTCCTCATCAAGGTGCATCTGAAGAGGGGGAACCGTGATCCGTCTCCCACGCCAATGCACGACCTCCAGTCCCGCCATCGCATACGGATCGTCGACCCCGAGCCACTCCACTCGGGTGTGCAAGAAGGCGCGCCCAAACCAGTTCCCGACCCATCCCGGGGTGGGCAGAACGGGCTCGATCAGGGAATCCAGCAGCAGCTCGCCCAGCTTCTCAGCACTGGCATTGCCGACTACCAAGTCCACATCGCGCGGGCGCACATCGATCCCACGCAGGGCAAGCGCAACGCTGCCCGTGAGCCGCCAGGCAATGTGCTCACCCTCAATCATCTCAACAAAGGCGGCGAGCGCTCTATCCCAGGGCGCGGGATGCACCCGCGCGGTCTGCAAGACCATCTCTTCGGCGTATCGCGCAAAGCGCTGATAGATGCGCTCCAGATGCGGCGTATCTGCCGGAAAACGCTTGGCGTATCCCTCTGCAGAAGGGCGATAGTAGAGCCCAAGAGCAGCATCGTGGTACGCTGGCTCTAGCTCCGCCATGACGAAAGCAACGCTTCCGCCTTCCGTCTTGTAGATCGTTCTCATCGTACATCCCTCGCATGTCCTGTGTCCCAGAAGCGGCATTCCAGAGACACGGATCGGGCGCCACAACGACTGCCGCTCAGCCCCCCAGCTTGGCAGGCATGGTGGCCCAAGGATACCATGTATTGCTGCCACATCGAGTCATATTCTGTCAGGAAACTAGAAAAAACGTTCTATTCGGGGCGTGACCAGCATCGTGGCGGGTGCCCCCTCTGGCTACTCGAGCGTACGCAGCGCTCGCTCCAGGTACGCCACCGCCTTGGCCTCCTCGTCCCGCGCGGCGCGGACGTGCGCCGCCAGCCTGCGGCGGGTGCCCGGATCGGCCAAGGCTTGCATGGCCCCCAGACTGGGATCGATCGGCCAGGGCCACAAAGGGCCGACGCGATCCCCCACTTGGTCGTACAGCGCAGCCGCAGCCTCCAGGTGTCCTGCTGCCTCAGGGCCAAAGGGCGCCATGCGCCGCAGGAACCGCGCTCCTTCGTGGCGCTCCTCCAGCATCACGCATTGGTCGCCGTGCACCATGATCCGGAGGCCCATCGTGTCGGGGTCGCCGGGCGGATAGTCGGCGTCCACCTCCAGCGCGTCGGCCCAGGCGTCATAGGCTGACAAGCCACCCAGGTGGTCGGGCAAGTTGGGCCGGTGCGCGGTGCGCTCCAGGTCCAGCGCCCAGCGGAGCGAAGCGACGAGCACCTCGCGCTCGGTGGGCCGCACCGGCAACCTCCCGCCGATCAGCAGTAGGCTCACGCCGCCGCTCCTGTCCATCGTCTCGTACCAGTCACGCTGCGCATAGTACTGCTCGCGCTGGTTCTGAAAGTAGCTCCAGCCATAGAGGATCCCATCCCCGTTATACCCGGTCACCAATCCCGGCTCAGGCGGACCGACGATGCCAAAGCAGATGGCAGGGCGCCCGAGGGCGAGCGTCTCAGCGATCGCGGCGACGATCGTCTCCTTTTCTGCATCGACCGGGAGCGTGCGCCACGCGTAACCCAGCGCGGCAAAGGCTTGGCGGAAGGGCTCGTCCTCGTAGTGGAGGATGCTCACGTTGCCGCCGTCGTCACGGTTCCAGAGACGGCGAAGGGCCGCACCGGTGACGCCCATCAGATAGTCATAAGGCTGTGGATCGCCGAGGTAGGCGAGATAGGCGTGCAATGCCCCCGGAAAGGGGGAGAGGTGGACGTCATACCCGATGCGTGGTACGTCCTTCAGGATCACGGGTGCTGGGGGGTTGGATGGCTGTTCGTTGTCCACGCTGTTCTCTCCTCCGCTCTGCGCGCCAGTCCAGGTCGGGCCAGTGCAGCGATGGCATAGTGCCGCCTTGCACGCATAGGATACCACGGGTCTTGTCCCGCGCGCATCCGATGGATGTACTAGTCGTGTACTATCTCGCCGGCAGCAGGAGCGTAGAAGATGAGATGAGCGAGGATCAGGAGGGCGCCAGCAGTCCCCGCGCCCTGGCTTGGGCGACAGCGCGGGTGCGAGTGCTGACCCCGAGCTTGCCATAGATGTTGTGCGTGTGCACGCGCACCGTGTTCGGCGAAAGGCAAAGCCGCTGCGCGATCTCGCGGTTGGTCAACCCCTCCGCGAGAAGGGCAAGCACCTCCAGCTCGCGCGCGCTCAAGGGCTCGACAAGCCCATCCGCGTGCTCCCGGGAGTGAGCTGGCTCAGGAGACGGGGGACCGGGCGGAAGAGATGCCGGCGCGCGCTGATCGCCTGCAGCGCGGGCGGCGGCGGCACGAGCACGCTCGTCGAGGCGCTGCAGGTGCTCGCGGCAGTGGTCGAGCAGAAACACATCCCTCGCCTGCGCCGAGTGCGCCAGAGTGCCCTCATAGTGCCGCCGCGCGTCATCGAGCCTGCCCAGCTCCTCGGCAACCTCGCCCAGCATGTGGTGAATAAAGCCAACACGCCATGCATCGCCCATCTGCGCATAGGTATCCAGGCTCTGGCTTCCCGTGCGGTACGCCTCTTCCAAGCGCCCCTTCTGGCGCCATAGGTGCGCCAGCCCGGTCAGGCACAGGGCGCAGCCCCACGCGTTGCCCAACCGGTCAAAGCCCTGCAAGGCGGACTGGTACAGGCTGCGCCCGCCCTCGGGATCGATCGCCGACCCAAAGGTAACCTCGTCCGCCAGGATCAGCTGCCCAAGCGCCACACCCCACGTATCGCCTACACGCTCCAAGATCGCGATACATTGATGGCACAGCGCCACACACTGCTCCGGCGTCATGATGCCGGCGCCCTCGCAGTTCAGCAGCAGTGCGAAGGCTTTCCCGGCGAGATCATCCGCCGGCGCGTCATCGGGCACCAGTTGTGCGATGTCGATGCTTTCGCGCTGGTAGAGTCTCGTGGTCTCTTGCTCGCCGAAGACCTGGCCGAAATGGCGCAGCGCAGCCAACACAAGGGCCAGCAGGACCTTGTAGGATGGATCCGCTCTGCGGACGGCTGCTGGCAGGGGGTCGTTGCCGGGCGTGTAGTCCAGGCTGTGCAGCGTGTCGAGCAAGAGCTCGACCACCGCGCGCACACCGGCAGGTCGGCCCCTCATTTCATGGAACAGGATCAGGGCGGGCAGCATCCCGTACAGGCGCTCGAGGTCTCGCTGCTCGATCGCCCAGCGCCAGGCATCGTGCAGGTTGCGCGTCTCGGCGCGCAGTTCTGCCAGGGCTTGCAGCTGCGCGCTGCCCTTGAGCTGCTCGTTCATCCTCCTCAGCCATGCGCTGTAGGCACGGGCGTGCCGCGATCGTGCCTCGGCGGACAGCGCGGGATCGGCTGCCAGCTTTTCGGACGCGCACTGCCGCAGCACCGGTTGCATCTCGAACCGCCCCCCGGCAGAGCGGCGCAACAGCGACTTGTCCACCAGCGCACCCAGCAGCGGGAGCGACGCCCCGGCGACCTCTGCGGCAGCCTCGCGGCGGAAGGCGCCCTGAAAGACCGCGAGTTGGGCGTATGCCTGGCGTTCCTGATCCGCAAGCAAGCGCCACGAGTGATCGAACACGGCGCGCAAGGTGCGGTGCCGCTCCGGCACGCCGCGCCAGGTGGCGATCAAGGCCAACAGGTCGCGCTCCAGCTCCTCGACGATCTCGTGACAGGAGAGGACCTTGGTCCAGGCGGCAGCCATTTCGATGCCCAGTGGCATACCCGCCAGCAGCTGGCAGATCCGGGCGATGGCGGGCCAGTCGGCTGCCTCCGCGGCAAAGGGGCCCGTGCGCGTAGCGCATCCAACGAACAGCTGCACCGCCGCGTACTGTGCGATCTCCTTCTCCCCATCGCCCGCCGGGAAGGACAGTCCCCCCACCTCGATCACCCACTCGCCGGGCAGGTTGAGCCGCTCGCGCGAGGTCACGATCAACTTGACGTCTGGCACAGCCAAGAGGGCGGCGATCAGATCGACGCACGGCCCTGCGACCAGGGGATCGGCGAGCAGGTGCTCGGCGTTGTCCAGCACCAGCAGCGCCTCCTTGTCCGCCAGATAGCTCAGCAGCTGGTCCTGGGCCTCCTGCACCGAGAGCGCAGACCCGGGGCGGACATAGAAAGACATGCGCAGCGCGTCGGCGATGGCGGCGACCATCCCCTCCAAGGTCAGCACCGGTGCCAGGCCCACGAAGCAAACGCGCGGGCCCGTGACCGGATCGCCCGCATCTGCCTGCTGCGCGGCTCCCTGGATGGCGAGGCGGGTCTTGCCGCTGCCGCCCAGCCCGACGAGCGAGATCAGGCGGCACGCCGGGTCCCGCAGCAGCTCCGCGATCCGGTCCAGTTCCGCCTCACGCCCCACGAAAGGCGTGGATGGCAGGGGTAGGTTGAGCAGGGGGACATCGCCCGTTCTCAGCGGGGGATAGTCCGCTGGCAGCCCGGGGGCAACTGCCTGATAGATGCGCTCCGGACGGACCAGGCCCCGCAGGACGTGCTCGCCCAAGTCGCGTAGGACGACGCCTTCCGGAAGATGGTCGCGCACCAGGTCGGCGGTCGCCTGGCTGAGCAGGATCTGTCCCCCATGTCCTGCACTGAGCAGGCGACCGATGCGGTTGAGGTCGGGGCCCACATAGTCGTCGCCGCGCTCTTCGGTCACGCCGGTGTGCAGCGCCATGCGCACCCGGAGGGCGCCGATCGGCCCCCACGGCTCCGCGTGCAGCGCACGCTGCGCAGCCACCGCCGCACACAATGCGTCTGAGGCGGTGGCAAAGGCGACCTGGAAGGCATCGCCGATCATCTTGTAGACGTACCCGTCGTGGGCGCCCATCGCTTCCCGCACGATCGCCTCCTGGCGCGCAAAGGCGCGTTGCATCGCCGCGGGATGGCGCTCCCACAGCAGCGTGCTGCCTTCGATATCGGTAAAGAGAAAGGTGACGGTGCCCGTAGGGAGCGTGGGCGAGGAGAGCCGAGACGAGGCGTCAGGCGTGGGCTGGTGGTCGGTCGATGCCGCTGTGATGTCAGACCTCCTGACCTGCTTCTGATCGCGCATGTGTTCTCAGGCGGATCGCGACCGATCCGCGCCCTGGTCCAGCGCTCGAACCTCGGAGCGTAGCGCGCTGCGTATCACGCAGAGCCTTGACCAACATGATAGCGCGCGCCCCTGTTCCCGGCAAGAACGGGACGCGTCACGCCGTCGCGGCGAGAGCAGGCAGCCATCCGGCGCCACTTCCAGGATGTGACAAGGGTGCGATCCCGAGGACAGGCCCCGCACGCCCCCTGCGCCTGGGCGCCGGGCGACCCGCACGCCGCGACAAGCTACTCTTCCCGGATCACGATCGGCAGGTACGCCGCCCCGCCCAGCCACTCGGGCCTGGAGGTATCGATCGTATGGCAGATGACAGCGGGGACCACGGCGCCCTCGCCCACAGGCGGCATCGCGCCGGCGAGCGCCCCTTGTGGGGCCATCTCTCCGCCCAGGCGGGGCGACGGCGCGATCCATACCGCTGCCCCGAGGGTGAGCACGGTCATCGCCAGGGCCAAGTTCCGCAGTGACCTCTGCATTCTCATCGTCTCCCGCCCTTTCTACCTACCCCTGGACGTCCACGGCTCGAGACCCGGACACGCCCGCACACCACTGCAGGACGCCCCGCTGCACAGCGGCGCCTACTTGCACTCGCAGCGCCAGCTGAACCGGGCATACAGGCGGCACAGGACCCACCCCATGTCCTCACACACCCCTTCTGCGATCGCCCAATCAATGCACTCCCGGATCTGCTTGGGGGTGAGTTTCCACCGCTTGCACCACTCTGGCTCGCCGGTCGCAGCCTCGTAGGACAGGTCGTCGATCTCGACCTTGCAAACGAGCCGGCATCCCTGTTCGTCCTCCGGGCACAGCCGCCCCTCGCACTTGGCCTGGTAGATCCGCTCGAGGTCGCTCTGCGGGATGATCTCTCGGGCGAGGCCCTCCGTACACTCTGCTGCGGTCGGCTTGCACCGGGTTGCCACCCGCGTCACGGTGCCGAACTGGTTCCGGCAGTGCTCGGCGGGGTGTACGAGGCGCTCGGGCGGCGCCTTCTCCTTGTCGCCAATCTCGCCGCCCCGATCCTCCGCGCCGCCCCCCAGATCGCCGTCGACCCAGCCGTAGGCGTGCCCGTACGCAGGCCCCATCAGGGCATCCGGGTCAAAGATCGTCCCGCCATAGTGCTGCGCGATGTCGGGCGCATAGTCGCCGCCGATCAGCTCGGCGCCCAGCATCGGGTCCCAATCCACCTTGCGGTCCCCCGCGTACAGGGCGGGATCGACCGCATCGATCACAGTCGGGTCGGCTGGGCGCGCGAGCATCTCGCCAAAGTAGCCAAACCCAAAAGACGCTGCCTGTGCGCCGCCGCTGTCCGTGAACTGCGTCGTACTGTCGCGCCCATCCCAGTGCACGTACGTCGTGCCATCCCCGTTCGCGGCGCCCACTGGGCCCGGCGGCGCCCCGTGGGAAAGGCTGATCTCGGGGTTGAGGTGGGTGACCGTGTTGCCTGACGCATCCATCTCGACCACGACGCCCAAACGCGTGGGATAGTAGTACGTCCACTGCCCGCGCTCGTCGCGCGCCAGCCGTTGGCCCTCCGGCGAGTAGTAGGTGGCGATCGCCCCGTAGGGCGGCGGGTAGCTTGTCGCGACCAGGCGGTTCTCGGCGTCGTACGCATGGTCGACCACACCCCACCCGCTGGCAGTCTGGACCACGTTGGCATTGGCGTCATACGTATACGCGATCGCCCAGCCTGCGCCGACCTGGTCGAGTACACGGTCTTCGGCATTGTAGGTGTACGAGATCACCGATCCCCCGTCCACCTGCGCCGTGCGGTTCCCGGCTGGATCGTAGCTGTAGTACAGGTCCTGTCCAGTGGCGTACTGTGCCCGGGTCAGCCAACCCACGGCGTTGTACGTATAGACCGCCTCGGCGATCCCCGTCTCCCGCGTGACCGCGATCACCCGCCCGTTGGGATCGTACGCATACGCAACCTCCCAGACAGGGGCATCCGTCGCATCGTAGGTGACGATGCTCTCCAACTGCCCCGCCGCATCATAGCCGTACGCCGCCCGCATGCCGTGCGGATAGCGGATCTCGGTCTGCCGTCCTGCCAGGTCATAGGCGAGAGCGGTCACCCCACCCGCGCTGTCGGTCACCGTGACCGGGCGGTTCGCCGCATCGTAGGCATACGCGATCGTCCGCCCATCCGGGTCGGTCAGCGTCAGCAGGTTGCCGGCAAGGTCGTAGGCGTACGAGACCGTCTTGGTAAAGGGACCATAGTCGATCGTCTCTGAGACGAGCCGGTCGAGGGCGTCGTACGTCCGCGTCGTGACCTCGTTCAGCCCGCCCGTGTGGGCCATCGAGAGCAGGTTCCCGACCCCGTCGTACACATAGCCCGCCGACGTGCCGTCGAGAGACGCGGCGCTGACCATGCGGCCCACGGCGTCATAGCTGTAGGCGGTGTGCAGCCCATTCGGATCGAGCCGCGCAACGCGATTGCCCACGGCGTCATAGGCGTACACCGTCTCGTGCCCCATGGGGGACGTGCCCTTGATGCACCTGTTCCGCGCGTCATACTTGAACTGCCACACGCGCCCGAGCGAGTCGATCCGGCTCAGCAGATTGCCCACTGGGTCATAAGTGTAGGTAACTGTGTGCGCCAGGGCATCGCTGATCATCACCAGGCGGTTGAGCGGATCGTACGAGTAGGTCGTCACGTTCCCGGCGGCGTCGGTCTCGCCGATCCGGTTGCCGCCCGGATCGTACGAGTAGGTGCTCACGTGCCCCAGCGCGTCGATCTCGCCAACCTGGTTGCCGACCGGGTCGTACACATAGGTCATCACACCCCCGGTCGGGTCGGTCTCGCCGACCCGGTTGCCCAGTGGGTCATAGCTGTAGGTCGTCGTGGCGCCCAGCGCGTCGGCGATCGCCACCAGGCGGTTCAGCGGGTCGTAGGAATACGTGGTCACGTGCCCATTCGCGTCCGTCTCGCCGATCCGGTTGCCGACCGGGTCATAGCTGTACGTCGTCACGCCGCCCAGCGCGTCGGCGATCTGTACCAGGCGGTTCAGTGGGTCGTACGAGTAGGTCGTCACGCGCCCGTTCGCGTCCGTCTCGCCGATCCGGTTGCCGACCGGGTCATAGCTGTAGGTGCGCACGTAGCCCAGGGCATCGGTCTCGCCGATCCGGTTGCCCACCGGGTCATAGCTGTAGGTGGTCACGTGGCCCAGCGCATCGGTTTCGCCGACCTGATTGCCGACCGGGTCATAGCTGTAGGTGCTCACGTAGCCCAGGGTGTCGGTCATCGCAACCGGGCGGTTCAGGGCATCGTAGGAATACGCCGTCACGTTCCCGTTCGCGTCGGTCTCGCCGATCCGATTGCCGACCGGGTCATAGCTGTAGGTACTGACGTTGCCCAGGGCGTTCGTAACCGCCACCAAGCGACCCAGGAGATCGTACGCGTACGTGGTGATGTGCCCGTTCGCGTCGGTCTCGCCGATCCGGTTGCCGACCGGGTCGTACGCATAGGTGCTCACATGGCCCAGGGCATCGGTGATCACGGTCCCGTTGCCGTACGCGTCGTACCCAAACTGGGTGACGCCGAACGCGTCTGTCCGGCTCACCATCTGCCCGTGCGGGTCATACGTATAGTCGATGGCGTGCCCCATCGGGTCGACATGTTGGACGAGGTTCCCGTGCGCGTCATAGTCATACAGGGCGACGTTCCCGTTCGCGTCGGTCAGCTGCGCGATCACGTTCCACTGCGGGTGCCACACCTTGCTGATCGTGTATCCCAGCGCATCGGTCCGGGTGAGCAGGTTGCCGCGTCCATCATACGTGTAGGAGGTCGTATGGCCATTTGCGTCAGTCCCGCCGATCAGGGCATAGCTGTCGTCCCAGGTGCGGGTCTGGACATGCCCCAGGGCATCCTGGCGGGCGATCACGCGCTGCTTGTGATCATAGGTGTAGCGTGTCGCGTCGCCGTTCGCGTCCGTCACCGTGGTCTGCCGAGCGCCCCGGTCGTAGGCAAAGCTCACGCCTCCGCAGCAGGCGTCGATCTGCTGGACCTGGAAATCGGCGTTGTAGGTGACCGTCCAGGTGTGGCCCCGGGCATCGGTGACGCTCAGCAGGTCGTGACAGTCGGGGGAGTAGGTGTAGCGCGTGGTGTGCCCCAGCGGATCGGTGACCTCGACCATGTCGCCGTTGGCATCGTACGCATAGCGCACCGTTCGCCCTGCGGGATCGGTGATCTGGGTCAGTAGGTCGCCGGTGTAGCTGAACAGGAGCTGCCGCCCGGCGCCGTCGGTCACAGCGGTCAGCTCGCGCTGCGCCCCGTAGGCAAGAGTCAGCGCGTTCCCGTTCCGGTCGACGATGCGCGTCACATAGTGGTGGTCGGGCGACTCGAACCAGTACTCCACGCCTGCCCGGTCGGTGAGCCGGTAGCGATCCGGCGCGTACTCGACCAGCGTATCGCGCACGCCATAGGTCGCGCGCAAGCTGCCGCCAACTTGCCTGACATAGATGTCGGTGCGGTCATCCTCGCGCGCGACGATCACGTTATCGTTGGCGCTGTTGGTGACGTAGCGCAGGCCATAGTTCATCTGCCAACCGCGCCCATATCGGCCCTGGGTGGTGCTGCCGCTGTTGTAGGTGAACGAGACCTCCAGGGGCAGCCCACGTCCCGGGATCGAGAGGTCACGCCGCGTGTAGACCAGGTTGCCGAATACGACGTTCACCAGCCCGGCGCCACATCCCGCGCCGCAGACCAGGTCTTGGTAGGGATACCGTCCCCGGTCCATGGCGTCCACGCGCTCGTCACGGATCAGCGGATCGCCGTGATCGACCACCGCCTGTGCGCGCAGCGCAGCCTCCCGCACCTGCGGCCCAGCGTGCGCGGGGACCCCAGACCGAGAGACCAGCATTCCTACCAGCACGAGACACAAGACCACCATCGCACCCTTGCACAGAGGACGGATCCGGTCGCTCATCTGCATCCTCCCCGCCACGCACGCGACCACGCCCACCGCACAGGCAGCGCGCTGTCTGTGGGGTGGGCGTGGTCGGGTAGGTAGGCTGGCTGAGCCGCCTGCGGTCATCTATGTAGCTATCATGATTATATCATGAGCGTGGTCGTTGTCAACCGCCACTTATGGAGGGGCATCCATCGCTGGGGGTGCGGTTCGATGCTGCCGTCAACACAGACCGGCGCCGACAGCAGAGCATGGGCGCCAGTCGTATACGGCATGGCGAGCTGGCATTCACAGTCCCCGCGGACACCTATCGTGCGCGCACGGCGCCCATGTCGCCCGCGGGAGCAGCGCGCGCGGGCGCCTGGTCACAGCACGCCCGCGCCCAACAGCTGGAGAAACGCCGGGCCAAAGAAGACCAGGCATAGCGCGGGCAGGGTCAGGAACACGATGCTCCCGGCGAACAGCGCCCGCGTGGCAGCCGCCCGCTGCGGGGCACGCACTGCCAGCACGGCGCCCGCGTGCTGGGAAAAGAGAGCGAGCGCCGTCAGAACCAGAACGCCAAGGGTCAACGCCCAGCCCAGCGGTTGTAGGTCCGGGTGAGGGAGAACCATCAGGCCCATGAAACGCGGGTTCAGGGCAGAGAGCAAAGCAGCGAGCACCAAAGGCGAACCGGCGACGATCCACCCGGCATAGCGTCGTCTGTTCTGCAAAAGCTCAGTCATCAGCACCACCCCTCCATTCTTGCACGCGGACAGACGCTCGACCGCAGCGCTCGCGATTGCGTCGCCCAGCATACGGATCCACAGGACAGCCAGACCCCGGGTCCCCTTCTCCCGCAGGGTATCCCGGCAGGCGTCGCGGAAGAGCTGCGCCATCGGCGCGCCGTACGCTCGCCGGTGCGCCGCGGGGTAGAGCACCAGCAAGAGACGGTAGAGCTTGACCGAAAGGGACAGCCACGCCGCGCCCAACATCACGCATCTCCTGACTGTGGCGCAGGGGTGGGCCCGTTCCACATGTGCTTCTCACGCGCCATCTGGAGCGCCCGGGAGAGACGGTCCAGCTCTGCCACGAGGACCCGGCGTCCGAGGTCGGTCATCCGGTAGTAGCGTCGCCGCTCGTCGTCGAGCACCGGATCGGGCCGTTCGTCGGATTCGGCGATCAGGCGTGCGGCGAGCATGCGCTTGATCGAGCCATAGAGCGTCCCCGGACCCATCGCCACCTCGCCCTCCGTGTGCGCCTCCACGGCTTTCATGATCCCGTAGCCATGCAGCTCCCGATCCGACAGCGCTAGGAGGATGTGGAATACGGCGGGCGTCAGTGGGATCATGTCGTGCGGCGTAAGGTTGGGTTCAGTCATCGGGCGTCGCTCCTCCTGGGTGAATATATCCACTACAGATATATTATATCCGCAACTGTAGGTTTTGTCAAGCGTGCACAGAAGAGCAGGTTGTCGGCGCCAGGCGCCAGGCGTATAATGCGCATCGCGCACAGCGCGTGCAGCTGGGCAGAAGGAGCCAGGTCGATGGGACGACGCGCGCGACATGGGGTACTCTGGGCGATCCTGCTCTGTGGCGCCTTGACGTGGGCAGCTTGCGATCGTGGCGAACAGCCCGGTCTGCTCGAGACGGGCTCTGCGCCCATCGCGCGCCCGAGCGCCATGCCCGCGCGTGGCCCCCTGGCGGAGGTGAGGCACTGGCTCTACCTGATCGATGTGGACCTGGATGCAGAGACGATCGACCAGATCGCCTCCTCAAGCTACGACATGGTCGTGCTGGACGACATCCCCTCCGAGGCGGGGAACGCAGGCTATCCGATGGCGGACATGGTCGCGCGCCTGCACGCTGCGCCCCACCCCAAGCTGGTCCTCGCCTACCTCGACATCGGGCAGGCGGAGGACTATCGCGTCTACTGGCAAGAGGGATGGGAAGTCGGGGATCCCGGCTGGATCGCAGGCGAGGATCCCGATGGCTGGGAGGGCGCCTATCCGGTCGCGTTCTGGCGCGACGCGTGGCGTACGATCTGGCTGGGAGAGGGCGGACTGCTGGGGCAGGTCGTCGACGCCGGGTTCGACGGCGCGTACCTCGACTGGGTCGAGGCCTACGCAGACGAGAGCGTGATCGCGATCGCCGGGCGAGACGGCGTGGACCCGGTGGACGAGATGGTGCGCTGGGTGGGGGATCTCGCCGCCCACGGGCGCGCCCAGCGTCCCGGCTTTCTCGTGGTCGCCCAGAACGCCGCCGAGCTGGTCGCGCGCGACGACTATGCGGCGATCATCGACGCCCTGGCGCAGGAGCAGGTCTGGTTCGACGGCGGGGCGGACAACGACCCCCCAGGCGACTGCCCGCTGCCCCGGACGAAGGACGAGGTGGACACGCGCGCTTACCGCGCCTCGCTCTCGCGCGCCTGCCGCCGCGTGTACCGCGACCCCGACAGCACGCTGCACGTCAGCAGCGAGGCGTACCTGCGCGACCTGTACGCCGCACAGGCCAAGGGACTGCCCGTCTTCACGGTGGACTATGCGCTGCTGCCGGAAAACGTGGCTTGGGTGGTCGCGACCGCACGGTCGCTCGGGTTCATCCCCTTTGTCGGCAGCCGGGCGTTGGATCAGTACGTCGAGCCGGCGCCGTAGCAGACAGCGCAACCTTGCCCTTTTCCGCTCCCTTGGGTACAATGAAACCATAGCTCGTCGGCGAGTGCCGCCCTGCCGTCCGCGTGCCCAGCCCGAAGCTGAGGAGACAGATGCCCAGACTCCACACCCCCAGGACGCTTGCGCTCACGGTCACCCTCGTGCTGACCATCCTCCCCCTTGCCTGTCTCCCGCGACCGACGGGCGCTCCACCCGCCGCCCAACCGACGACCGGAGCAGGACCGCTGGCAACGACACAGGCCCCACCCGCCGCCCCGAGCGCCAACGGGCTGCGCCTGGGCGAGCGTGTGGCGCTGGCAGAGGCGACCGTCGACGCGAACGGGGGGACGATCACGGTGGACGCACCGGGCGATCCGCTGGACGGGCTGCAGATCGTCGTCCCACAGGGCGCGTACACCCAGACCCAACCGATCCGGGTCTCGGCGCGCGCGATCGAGGCCCACGAGCGGGGAGAGACGTTCGCCCCGGTCTCCCCGTTGATCACGCTGGACAGCGGAGACGGCTATGCCGAGGCGCCGGTCCAGCTCAAGGTGCCGGTCGACGCGCCCGCCGACGCCTTTGTCATGGCCTTCTTTGTCGAGCCCGCCACGGGCGCGCTGGACGGGCTGCCGCTGGTCGACCGAGACGAGCGGTCCGTGACCGTCGCCGCTCGGCGGGGCGGGGACCTGGTCCTGACCGCGACGGACTATGCCCGGCTCGACGCGCTCGACAAGGAAACCAAGTTCAACCCCGAGGACGACAGCTGGCACCTGCGCAACTATGGCTCCTACATCTCGCCCCGCGGCTTCTGCGGTGGCCTGTCGCTGACCGCACTCTGGTACTTCATCGAGGAAAAGCCGGTCACGGGCCAGAAACTCAGGGGGCTGATGGACAACAACTTGGGGCCAGAGGGCAAGACGCCGAATTTCTGGCAGGACGACGACACGGCGATGCGCCTGGTCTCGGTGGCGCAGAGCTTTGTCGGCGCGCCGATCGAGGATAGGAAATACGTCGTCCGCGACGCCAACCTGAACGACCACCAGCGCACCTTCTACTCGCTCGCCTACGCGTTGGAGCAATCGGGACAGCCGCAGCTCCTGGCGGTCTACCGCTCCGGATCCTCCGGGGGCCACGGGCTGATCTGCTACAAGAAGATGGGCCATGACCTGTACATCGTCGATCCCAACTACCCGGGCATGGAACAGACCCTGGTCTACGACGGGACCAAGTTCGCCAAGTACACGTCGGCGGGCAACATCTGGGCCTGGGCAGAGGGAGAGCGATTCATCTATGACCAGTTCACGTACATAGGACGGACGTCGTACGCCAACTGGAACCTCCTGGGGCGGCTGTGGATCGACGCGCAGAGCGACACGATCGGGCGCTTTCCGGTCGGGAGCCCGGCGGGCGATCCGGCGCTGATCGGGAGGCTCCGCGCCGAGGCCCCGACCTACTTTCCCGCGTACACCCTGTTGGCGGTCGAGCGCGACCCCCAAGGACTCGAGAGCGAGTCTCCGCTCGACCCAACCGCCGAGTTCGAGACCGATCAGAGCCAGCTCACGTTCCGGATCGAGGCCCCGCCCCAGTTCGAGGGAAAGCGGCTGGACCTCCGTCTCAAGATTTACCGCACCGAGGACCTGGGCGTCACGCTCGACCAGCCGGTCAAGCTGAAACCGGGCGCGAACACGCTCGGGTTCCTGGTGGAGGGCTGCACGGCAACCAGCTGTAGCGAGAGCGACAAGGCGTGGAAGTGGGCTGGGTTCGACTGGATCGTCGTGCACTGCGCTGATTCGTGGGACGGCAACTGGTATGGCCCCCTGTGCGGCGGGGGAGAGGACATGCCCTACCGCTGGACCGTGAGCCTGCTGCAGGACAGCGAGACGACCGTAGTGGGCACAGTCAACTTTCACGACTGCCCCAACGGCGGGCAAGCCGTTTACCACGTCACGGGGACGATCCCGACCGAGGGTGAGACGATCAGCCTGCAGGGCACGCTGATCAGCGCCTGGGGCAAGATGGAGGACGGAGCCCCACAGTCGCAGCGCTTTGCGTTTCGCCGCGACGGCGCCCCAGCCCCCAACCTGGCGAACTGAGCGCACCGGCATCGACCAGACCCCGCAGACGCAGCCCCCGGCGGTCTCGAGCGGGCAGAGATGCCCGCCGACCGCGGGGGTCTATGCACTCACCGGCGCGCGATCGCCCGATCCAGGCTCACGGTCCCAGGTCGAGGTAGCGGGTATTGGCCTGGTCGTCGCCTCCCAGGACATCCGGCGGCACGAAACGCAGCACCGTTCCCTCGTCCTCGACGGGGACCTGGAGCGGCACCCAGCCCTGGCGCGCCGCGCCGGGAAAAAGGCCAGCTGGCATCCACGTGGATGCGGCATCGGCGCTCCGGACGCGCGCCGCCTCGTAGGTCGTGCCGTCGCCCGCCAGGGCGACAAAGCTGCTGAGCGAGACGACCCGCGCCCCGTCCTCCGCCCCGATGTAGCGGACGCGGACCTCGACCAGGGCGTATTCCATTCCCTCCTCGGGAGGCGCGTTGCGATCGGAGAGCTGCTGGACGAACGCCCACGCCTCCGCGCCGCGCAGGACCTGCAGGGCGGCGATCTCCCAGTCCTCGGACACGACCGTCTCTCCCAGCGGCGCGGGCTGCGCCGCAGCAGTGCCCAGGTCATTGGGCGGGATCGCCGCCAGCTCGCCGGGCACGGTCAGGCTGGCGCCCTCTTCGAGGGCCACGTAGCGCACGTGGGCGCCCCGATCCTCACCCCACAGCACCCGGCTCAGGACGAGCATCAGGTTGTGCTCGTCCTGCCCCACCAGGACGTCCATCCAGCCCTCCAACTGCTGCGCGGTGTAAAAGTCCATGAACACCAGCTCGGGGGCGGGCACGTCCATCAAGCGATCCGTGTACACGAGGCGCGAATCCCCGGTGACGTACAGCTCGTACAGGCCAAAGCTGTGCGAGTACGTGTCGACTGCCTTGCAGCGCGCGCGCAGGCGCAGCACCAGGTACTCCTGCCCGTCGGGCGCCGGCGCGGCGTCCGGGCTGTCCTGCACGATGCGCTGCCACGCTGCCTCGCCGCGGAGGACGTCCAGCACCTGCAGCTCCCACGTCAGGAACTCGACGCGCGCGGTGCGGGGCAGCGGCGCCGCCCGGCTGAGGCCCAACTCGCCCGCCGGCGCTGCCTCAGGGCTGGGCGTCGGGCTGGGCGCCGCCGTGGACGTGGCGCTTGCCCTCGGCGCGGATCCCGCCGGCGGCGTGGGGGTCGCTGCCGAGGTCGATCCTGCCCCGGGCGTCGTGGTCGCCGGCGCGGCGACCGACGTCGCAGCGGGTCCCTCGCCCCGCGCCAACCAGCGCGGCGCCGCCCGCAGCGCCAGGAGGACGACCAGGGTCCCGACGACGAGCGTGGCCCCAGCCACGGCGACCCAGCGCCAGGGGCGGCGCCTGCGCCCCGTGGTGGGCGCGGCAGGCGCCGCGGGTCGCTCGACCGGGGCGCCCGGCGGCGGGGGCGTGTACGCCGGCGTGAACGCGCCGACCAGCGGCGGCTCGCGCTCCACCCACGCGCTGCCATCATACCAGTACCAGGTATCGCCGCCACCCGGCGACCAGTAGCCGCCCTCCGGTCCCTGGACGGTCAAGTCCCGTCGCCGGACCTCAAAGGCAGCGGCGTCGACCTGCCCGGCGGCGTACAGCGCCTGGAGCTGCTCCATGCGCGCCTGCGCCTGGGCAAAGGCGGGCGGAAGTTGTGGCCTCGGGGCGCCACACCGTCCACAGAAGCGGTCTGCGGGACGGATCTCGGCGCCGCATTGGGTACATTTCATGGTATCACTGCCTCGGGGATCTACATAGGTTGAACCCATTATAGCGTGGCTGCCGCGGAGGGGCAACATGGACCCCGTGTGCCGCCCTATCGCAGGTCTGCGACTTGGCCTGGCGTGTCGACAGGCGTGCGCGCTGCAGATTCTGTGGTATACTGGGCGCAGCGTTTCGGGCTGCACGCACTTCTCACTTGAAGGAGGCATCCAAGTGTTGGAACTCGCACGGATCCACAACCGCAAGACCCACCGCGTGTCCTCGTGGGACACCAGCGGGCGGAACAGCGACGCCTGGAGCATCGCGCCAGGCGAGTCGCGCGTATTGGCTGACATCCAGGGCCCGGCGTGCATCACGCACCTCTGGATGACACAGCGCAACCACTACCGCGAGTGCTTGCTCAAGATCACGTACGACAATGCCGCCCATCCGAGCGTGCTCTGTCCCCTGGGCGATTTCTTCGGGCTCGGGCACGGCATGGTCAACTCGTACCAGTCGCTGCTCTTTTCGGCGTCCACCAACTCCCCCTACCAGTTCGACGCCGGCGCGGCGCTGAACTGCTACGCGCCCATGCCCTTTGCCGAACGCGCGGTGATCGAGCTGGTGAACGAGAGCCAGGAACAGCACAGGCAGTACTTTTACGTCGACTATGAGACCCTGGAGGAGGCGCCGGCGAGCGAGCGCCTGGGGTACCTGCACGCCGAGTTCCGGCGGGCCAACCCCTTTGGCGGCTGGGGGCATGAGGTCCTGGTCAACACGCCCGAGGCCAACGTCGTCAACGTAGAACGGCAGGCCTGGCAGAGCAACTATGTGATCCTGGAGACCCAGGGACGGGGGCACTATATCGGCTGCAACCTCTCGGTGACCAATTTCCAGGGGACGTGGTGGGGCGAGGGCGACGACATGATCTGGGTGGACGGCTACCACTGGCCCCCCGACCTGCACGGCACAGGGAGCGAAGACTATCTCAACCAGGCATGGGGCATGCAAGAGAACGCCTTCCTGCGCAACGGGTCATCGATCTATGAGCCGCGGACGATCCCGGCGAGCGTCCCCGGGGCAGGGCGCGGGCGATGGCGGGGCGGTTACCAGACCAGCTATGTGCTCCACATCGAGAACCCGGTGCGCTTCACGCGCGAGATCAAGGTCACGATCGAGCACGGACATGGCAATCACCTGGCGAACGAGATGAGCAGCGTGGCGTACTGGTACGCCGAGGCCCCGACGGTGGTCGTCGATCCCCCGCCAGTCGCACAGCGGATGCCCATCCTGCGCGACAACCAGGGACGGTGGCTGTATGACCCGCAGAACCAGTGTCCGGGACCGGCAGTCGCGCTGACCGCAGAGATGGTCGAGCACAAGGCCCGCTGGGCAGAAAGCCACAGGGAGTAGCGAGCGGGAGAGGGCGCCCTTCACAAACCCGTTCTGCCGTGCTAGGATGGGCAGATCGTGCATCGCCGGTGCAGAGAAGGTGCGCTGTGGCGCTGAGAGGAAAAGTGGGCGACTCTTTCAGCTTCTACTACTTGGAACCCGAGTTCGTTCCCCGGGAGGAGTTGCTCATCGCAGTCTGGGCAGCGAATGCCCTCCGGTCTGTCACCACAAAAGAGCGTGCACAGATTGACACTTCCATCACACAGCCCTGAGCCAAGTGCAAGAGATCGCTGCCCAAGGTGCCACATGTGGCCCACTGGCGTCCTAGTGTGCCTCCAGACGACGACCCCCGCCTGGAACCTGGGATGGAGCTCGCTTGGCGCGATCACGGACGGTCTGCTCTTCGCACTGTCATTGGATGTCCAGGCGATGTGTTGTACGATAGGTGCGTTGCAGGCGCCGGTTCTAGACCGATCTTGAGACGCACAAGTACCATAGAAGGCCCTCTCCCCTAGTCGTGGACGCTCGATCGGGTAGAGAGTCCATTTCTGGTGCCGGAAGGAGGAGAGCGTGTACCTGGCAAGGTAGTTGGCACGATCGAAAAGTGATCGACTCGGTTCGCTCAGGGAAGGGTGGAGGAAGGCGTCTTTGAGTCTTGCGAGAGATCCTCTCTAGCTTTCAGAAGGGGGCCATATGAGCACCGATCTGCTACGAGTAGGCGTCATCGGCGTCGGCATGATCGCGCTGATCAATCGTATCCCCGACCTGCAACGAATCGGTCGGGCAGAGATCGTCGCCATCTGCCGGCGCGATGCAGAAGCACTCCGGCGAACCCAGGAGTTACTCGGGGTGCCCCAGGCATACACCGATTGGCGTGAGATGCTCGACCGCGCCGACCTTGACGCCGTGCTAGTCTGCACACCTCACCACCTGCACTATGAGCAGACGATGGCTGCGCTGGAACGCGGGCTGCACGTGTTCGTGGAGAAGCCGTTGGCACTGGCACCCGGTGACGCGTGGCAAATAGCCCTGGCTGCAGAGCAGGCCGAGCGGGTGGTCACCATCGGCTGCGCAACTCGCTTTACCGGGCAGTGGCGGACCGCGGTACGGCTGCTAAGCGAGGGTACCATCGGGCCTATCCGTCAGGTCACGGTCGCCCTTTCCTATCCACGATGGTGGCTGGGCACCGAGCTGGAGTCCGATGCTCTACGTCACACGATCGCGGGGATGGCCGTTCCCTTGTATAAGCAGGCTGGTGTTCCCGCTGCCTTCTATGAGGACTGGACGGAAGAGGGGAACTGGCATATGGACCCGGCGCGGATCGGGGGCGGTGCGCTGGCGAACGCTGGTCAGCATGGGCTGGATTTGGCGCTGTGGTTGGGAGGCGCGCCACCGACGGACGTGGCTGCCATCGAGGAGACGGCTGGTGCGCCCGTGGAACGGTTCATCGCCATCCAGGCCCGACTGGCCAATGGTGTCCTCCTTTCCCTGACCTCAGCCGATATGCGCGTCGAAGGACGGCGGGTCGCGGTGTATGGCGATCACGGGATTCTGACCGCCGATACAATGACCGGAGGGAGTGTCTACCTACACCGCGGTGGCGCCTCGGAGCAGATCGAGCCACGCGTAGACAATGTATCGGCGTGCGGTGCATTCGTGTCTGCGGTTACAGAGGGTACACCTAACCTCTCCCCACCTCGCGATGGTGCACATGCAGTGGCTCTGCTCGAAGCAGCTTACCGCTCAGCGAGAGAGAACAAGATGGTCAGGGTCGAACCGCCAATGGCATAGAGCACCCCGAGGGCATCGAGGGCCTCTGCCACGAGCAGCGCCACAGAGATAGACGCTGCAAGCATCACCCGTCCTCCGGCAAGGGGCCATAGACGCGCGCTGCCAGTTCGGGCCCAAGGGTC
>JAFGIE010000119.1 GCA_016929775.1 Anaerolineae bacterium | reverse complement strand
GGTGCTCGCGCCGATGCTCCAGCGTCGGCGCGTTGGGGCGAGGAAGAAAGGGGCGCGGGGGCGAGGAGGGGGCGTACCCCAAACGACGCCCGGGCGTCGTGCAACCGGCGCAGGGACGTGGTACAATGTATGTGATGTCTAGCGACAGTTTGGTTCGCTGAGCATAGATGCGGATGGTCCGACGATGATCAGAGCTACGGCAGGACTGGCGCTGATCGCGCTGCTGCTGATCCTCCCCGCGGGCAGGGCGTCGCCGTGCACGCCCGATCTACCCCCCGGGTGGCGCGTTACGGCGTCGGCGCTGGCAGACGTGACCGGCGACGGCGTCGCCGAGTGGGTGCTGCTGGTCTGGCGACCGTGGCGCGATTGGCCGATCCAGGTGTGGAGTGCCCTGCCCAGCCCGATCGCGGCGTTCCACGACGCGCGGGGCGACAGCTGTCACCTGATCCTGCTCGACCCGGCGGACGGGCGCGAGATCTGGGCTGGCTCGGCGCTGCCCGTGCCGCTGCTGGGCCTGGTCGTGGACGACGCGGACGGGGATGGCATGGCAGAGGTATGGACGGTCGAGGGGAGGTATGCCGCGGGGCGCGAGGGCCCGGGCACGCACGTGGACGTGTGGCGCTGGAACGGGTTCGGGTTCACGCTGGTGTGGCGCTCTGCGCCGGGCGTGTATGACCTCGCCTGCCTGGACGATGCCGATCGATGCGGGCTGGCGCCGGCGATCGACCCGTAGGGGCGCGGCGTGACGCGCCCGGAGGTCCGACGAGGCGTCCCCCCGCTGGAGCGGAGGGACGAGGGATGAGTCGGCGCGCCTGCCTGCCTCCCCTCTCCACGCTGGGGAGGGGCCGGGGGAGGGGTCCGTGCGCCGGAGACGTCCCCCTGCTGGAGCGGAGGGACGAGGGATGAGTTGGCGTGCCTGCCTGCCTCCCCTCTCCACGCTGGGGAGGGGCCGGAGGAGGGGTCCGTGCGCCGGCGACGTCCCCCCGCTGGAGCGGAGGGACGAGGAAGAAGGTCCGGGGGAAGCGGCTGAAGCCGCAACTACGGACGGGGGGATGACGTGTTGAGATGCGAGATCGTGGACCGATCTCGGGGAGGTCTCTGATGAGGTTGAAATGCTATGTCTGGATGGCGCTCCTGATCGCCGTGGGCGCTGCGGTGTCATGTCGCCCCAGCCCGACGCCCCCTCCGACGGCGACTGCGCTGCCGGCGCCAACTGCGACTGTGACGCTGGCGCCGACTGCGACGCCCGAGCCGACTGCAACTGCGACGCCCACATCCACGCCGCAGGTGCCGACCAGCGCGCCCGCCGCAACGCCGACCAGCATACCCGCCGCAACGCCGACCAGCGCGCCCACTGCGACGCCGGTCGCGGTCGCGGACGCCCGTGGGCCCGGCTTTGCCGACTATCGCGCGCGGGAGGTTGCCTTGCCCGCAGCCTACAAAGGATACGCGCTGCCGTTGGACCTGGCGGCAGTGGACGGCGTGGGAGCGTTGGGGTTCGGCGAGGCGCAGCGCGCCCAGCTGGCAGAGCACGGGTTCGTGGTCACCCCAGCCGAGTGGGCCGAGTTCTACCAGCTCTACGACCGGGTCCGCTACGACGACATGCCCGTGTTCGTGACCACCGACTCGGTCTTTCACATCTACCACCTGATCTTTGACAAGATGCTGCGCGACCTGGAACGGGCACATTTCGAGCCCGACATCCGTGCCCTGACCGCAGCCTGCCTGCAGGCGGCACAGGCGATCTATGCCGAGCAGCGCGGGACCTCGCTGGAAGAGGTCGCGCGCGGCGTGGTCGCCTACTTTGCCGTCGCCGACGCGCTGATCGACCCGGAGGCGGTGCCCCCGCCCGAGGTCGCCGACCTGGTGGCGGGCGAGCTGGCGCTGATCGAGGCGCACGCCGGGCTCGGACCGAGCGCCATCTTTAGCGAGGGGTGCCCCGCAGGGTGCGATCCGTGCGATACGGATCCCCCGCCCGAATGTGTGGACAAGGCGTGCATGTGCGAGGACTATTCGCAGTACGTGCCGCGCGGACACTATACGCGGAGCGAGCAGCTGCAGCGCTATTTCCGGACGATGATGTGGTACGGACGGATCAACATGCGGCTGCAACGTCCTAGCGAGACGCGCATGGCGCTGCTGATCACCTACCTCCTGCGCCACACAGACGTCAACGGGGAGCCGGCAGCCACGGTGTGGGCCCGGGTGTATGACCCCACGGTGTTCATCGTGGGCAAGGCCGACGACCTGGGCTTTCACGAGTACGGGGCGCTGTGGGACGAGGTATACGGCGCCGATGCGCCCCTGTCCGACATTGCCGACGAGGCCAAGCTGGCGGCGTTCGTCGAGGCTGCCCGGCAGCTGCCCCCACCCCAGATCAACTCAATGTTTGTCTATATCTGGGAGGACAAGGAGCAGGTAACGCAGGGCTTTCGCACCATGGGCCAGCGCTTTGTCCTCGACGCCTACATTTTCGAAGAGCTGACCTGGCGCGAGGTAGGCACCTTGGAGAACCCGCGCTGGTTGCCCAAAGGGCTGGACGTGATGGCGGCGCTCGGATCTGAGGAGGCGTACGCGCTCCTCGACGAGATGGGCGAGACGTCGTACGCGCACTATCCAGAGCAGATGGCCAAGCTGCGCGGCGAGATCGGGGCGCTGCAGCTCGATTCGTGGACCCAGAACCTGTACTGGGCGTGGCTGTATGCGTTTGACCCGCTGCTCTCGGCAAAGGGGGCGCAGTACCCGGCTTTCATGCGGAGCGAGGCGTGGGCGCGCAAGGACCTGCAGACCGCACTAGGCTCGTGGACCGAGCTCAAGCACGACACGATCTTGTATGCCAAGCAGGTGATGGCTGAGATGGGAGGCGGATGGCCAGAGGAACTGCCCAGCGGGTGGGTCGAGCCCAACCCCGAGGTCTATGCCCGCCTGTTGGCCCTGGCGGACATGACGCGCAGGGGATTGGCGAGCCGGGACCTGCTGACCGAGAACACGCGCGCCAACCTGCAGCGATTGTCCGATCTGCTCGCGTTCTTGCTCGACGTGGCGCAGCGCGAGCTGGCGGGTGCGCCGTTGGACGAGGACGACTATTACCGGATCGACTACTATGGCGGTGAGCTGGAGGCGATGACGCTCGCTGCTGCCGACCTGGAGGGAGAGGGCAGGCCGTACTTTGAGGAGCAAGAGCCCGCCGCGCTGGTCGCCGACGTGGCGACCGATCCCAACGGCGAGGTGCTGGAGGAGGCGATCGGCTACGTGCACGAGATCCACGTCGTCGTGCCAGACGCCAAGGGCGCCCTGCACGTGGCGCGGGGCGGCGTGTTCTCGTACTATGAGTTCACGTGGCCGATGGGCGATCGCCTGACCGACGAGGCGTGGCAGGCGATGCTGGCGGCGGGCGAGGCGCCCGCGCAGCCGGCGTGGACGGAGCGCTTCCGGTAGCGGTGGGCGCTCATCCTGTGCGGGGAATGGGCGCGGCGCGCGCCCTCACCTGGCTGCCGGTGCTCGCCCTCCTGGCGCTGCCGGGCAGCGGGTACGCGCGACCTGGCGTCGGAGAGCCGCCGGACGCCGCGCCCTTGACCCTGGTCTTGCTCGGCGACGTTATGCTCGGGCGCGGGGTGGCGGGTGCGCTGGACGGGGAGTGGGAGGCGGCGTTTGCCGGGGTGCGCCCCTGGCTGGGCGCAGGGCGCGATCTGGTCGTCGCAAACCTCGAGTCGCCGCTCACCGGGCTGCCCCAGGTCAGGCAGGGATATGATCTGCGCGCCCCGCCCGAGGCGGTCGCCGCGCTGCGGTCCGCCGGCTTTAGCGCGGTCTCGCTCGCCAACAATCACGCGCTGGATGCGGGCGCGGACGGGCTGCGCGAGACGGTGTGGACCGTGCGCCAAGCCGGGATCGTTCCCTGGCTGGAGGGGGTACCGACGAGCACGGTACAGGCGCCGACGAGCACGGTACAGGCGCCGACGAGCACGGTACAGGCACCGACGAGCACGGTACAGGCACCGACGAGCACGGTACAAGCACCGACGAGCACGGTACAGGCGCCAGACGTCCTTGGCTTGGCCCTCGACGACAGCGTCGTCCCTGTCGACGTCGGTGCGGCGGCTGCGGTCGTTGCCAGCGCCGCGGCGCAGGGCAAAGCCGTGGTGGTCTCGATCCATTGGGGCGGCGAGTACCAGGCCGAACCCAGCGCGCGCCAGCGGGCCCTTGCCCGCGCGCTGGCGGAGGCAGGGGCGACGGTGATCGCCGGGCACGGGCCGCACGTGCTCCAGCGGGTAGAGTGGGTCGGCGAGACGCTGGTCGCGTACAGCCTGGGCAACGCCCTGTTCGACCAGCGCTACCCGCTCGACTGCCGCTGGGGCGCCATCCTGCGCGTCACCCTGCAGGGCGCCCAAGTCGTCGCGCTGGAAGCGATCCCGACGGTGGTGGAGGAGGGGCGCGTGCGGCGCGCCGAGGGCGACACGGCGGCAGAGATCGCCGCGTGCCTGGGCCTCGATGGGCAGGGCTGAGCGGTGCTGTGGGGTCCTCGTCCCCACGCGCCCCCACTGCTCGCGCCGGGGACGTCCCCACGCGCCCCATTGCTCGCGCCGATGCTCCAGCGTCGGCGCGGCTGCCCTGTCTCCCCTCTCCATGCTGGGGAGGGGTCGGGGGAGGGGTCCGTGCGCCGGGCGTCCCCACGCAGCGGCTGAAGCCACTACTACGAACGGGGAGTGGTGCCGGGCGTCCCCCCGC
>JAFGIE010000118.1 GCA_016929775.1 Anaerolineae bacterium | reverse complement strand
GGCTGGGGGACAGGGATTCGAACCCCGACCAAATGATCCAGAGTCATCCGTTCTACCATTAAACTATCCCCCAGAGCGAGCGCCATTGTAGCACAGGTGACCCGTTTGCGCAAATCATCCGCGCCCCATGGCACCCCCCCTTGGGCAAGCCCGTTGACCCCGCCGCCGGTTCGTGCTAGAATGGCCCCAGCAGCGAGAAGGAGGACCGACATGGACGTGAACGCACAGATCTACCGCGAGTACGACGTGCGCGGCATCGTGGGGCGCGATCTGACGCCCGAGGTCGCCGAGCTGCTGGGACGCGGCTACGGCACCCTCGCCGCCGGGCAAGGAGTGCGCCGCGTGAGCGTAGGCTATGACGCGCGCCTCAGCTCGCCCGACCTCGCCGAGGCCCTGACGCGCGGGGTCGCCGCCACTGGCGTCGACGTGATCCAGCTGGGCCTGATCGCCACGCCGACCCTGTACTACTCGCTCTTCCACCTCGACGTGGGCGGAGGGGTGATGATCACCGGCAGCCACAACCCGCCCGAGTTCAACGGCTTCAAGCTCGCCCTGGGCAAGACGACGATCCACGGGGAGCAGATCCAGGAGGTGCGCCGGATCGTCGAGGCAGGGCGCTTTGCGCAGGGCAAGGGCCGAGTGACCACGCGCGACGTGAGCGAGGCGTATGCCGACGACGTCGTGTGCCGCGTCGGCGCGATCGCGCGCCCGATCACGGTCGTCGTCGACGCCGGCAACGGCACGGGCGGGCTGTGTGGGCCGCAGATCCTGCGCGCGATCGGCGCCGACGTAGTCGAGCTGTACTGCGAGGTCGACGGTCGCTTCCCGAACCATCACCCCGACCCGACCGTGCCCGCCTACCTGGCGGACCTGATCGCCGCTGTCCAGGCGAACAAAGCCGACCTGGGCATCGCCTGGGACGGCGATTCGGACCGCATCGGCGCCGTCGACGCCCGGGGACGCGTGGTATGGGGCGACCAGCTGATGATGCTCTTTGCGCGGGAGGTGCTGGCAGCCCATCCCGGCGCGCCGATCATCTTTGAGGTCAAGTGCTCACAGGGGCTGGTCGAAGAGATCGCGCGGCTGGGCGGCGAGCCCGTGATGTACAAGACCGGGCACTCGCTGATCAAGGCCAAGATGAAGGCGCTGCACGCCCCGCTGGCAGGGGAGATGAGCGGGCACCTCTTTTTCGCCGACGAGTACTATGGCTACGACGACGCCCTGTACGCGGCGGCGCGGCTGGTCCGCCTGCTCGCCGCACAGGACCGTCCGCTGGTCGACCTGATCGACGCCCTGCCGCGCTACTTTGCCACGCCCGAGACGCGCGTCGAGTGCCCCGAAGAGCTCAAGTTCGCGATCGTCGACGAGATGGCGGCGCGCTTTCGCGGCGCGTACGACGTGATCGACGTCGACGGCGTGCGCATTCTGTTTGGCGATGGGTGGGGGTTGGTCCGCGCCTCCAACACCCAGCCTGTGCTCGTGCTGCGCTTCGAGGCGCGTAGCCCGGAGCGCCTGGACCAGATCCAGTCCTTGGTCCTCGCCCAGCTCGCCGAGGTCGCGCCCGGCGTGGACGTGCCCCTCTGAGCGGGCGGTCACTGGCGCAGCGCGCTGCGCTGGGCTGGGTTCAGAGGGGCCAGATCAGCGGCACGAGCACCATGGCGACGGCGAAGACCAGGACCGTCAGCAGCGCCCCGAACCGCACAAAGTCGGCGAACCGGTACCGCCCCGGTCCATAGACCAACAGGCAGGCTGGTTCGAGGGGCGTCAGGAAGGAACAGCTGGCAGCCACGGCGATCATGACGGCAAAGGCGCGCGTGTTCAGCCCGAGCTGCAGCGCCGTCTCGATCGCGACCGGCACTACGACCACTGCCGCAGCTTGGTTGGACATGGGCTGCGTCAGCAGCAGGGTCAGCGCAAAGAACGCGCCCAGCAGCCACAGGGGATGGGCGCCGCCCGCCACGTGCGCGATCTGGGCGGCGAGATAGGCTGCCGTGCCCGTGTACGCCATCGCGCTGCCCAGGCCAAGCATGGCGCCGATCACGACGATCGCCTTCCACTCGACCTCGCGATACGCCTGCGTCGGCGTGATGCAGCGCGTGGCAAAGATGGCGATCAGGCCCAGCAGGATCGCCAGCGGCAGGGAAAGGACGTTGAGCGCTGCGAGCAGCAGCACTCCGCCAAACACGGCGATCGCGACCGGCGCTCGCCGCCGGTCGAGCCGCTGGTGAGCGACGAACCCGAGCACGCGAAACACATTGTCCGCATCCATGGTCGCGATCTGCGCGTGCGGTCCCTGCACCAGCACCTGATCGCCGGCGCGCAGCGGGATCTGGCTCAGCTTGCGGTAGATGTTTTTCCCGCGGCGGTTCAGCCCCAATACCTGCAAGCCATACCGCTGCCGGAAGCGCACGCCCTTGAGCGTCCGCCCGACGAGGGGCGAGCGGGGCAGGATCAGCGCCTCGGCAAGCTGCGCCTCCTCATCCCGGAGCCGCGGATCGGAGAGCCGGACGTCGGCTTTGATCCCGATCCCGACTGCGCTCTTGACCCGGAGGACCTCGTCGTGCTGCCCCTTGACGACCAGCTCGTCGTGCGCCTGCAACCGGAGCTCGGGGCGCGGCGCGAGGTAGTGATTGGGCGGGCGCAGCACGCGCAGCACCGTGAGATCCAGGTCTCGACCAAACCCCGACTCGAGCAGCGTCTTGCCGATCAGGGGCGAGTCGGGCAGCACGACGACCTCCGCCATGTAGGGACGGATGGCAAACCCCCCCGCCTCCTCGTCCGGCGCCTCTCGCTCTGGCACCCAGTGCGGACCGAGCAAGAGCAGGTAGGCAAGGCCCACTGCGGCAACCGGGAGCCCGACCAGGCTCAGCTCGAACATGCCCAACGGGAGCATGCCGTATTGGACCATCAAGCCCCCGATCACGATATTGGTTGACGAGCTGATCAGGGTGACCGAGCTGGCAAGGATGGTCGCGAACGCCAACGGCATCAGCAGGCGCGAGGCGCTGATGCGCAGGCGGCGCGCCAGGCCCAGGACGATCGGCACAAAGAGCGCCGTCGTCGCCGTGTTGCTGATCAGGGCGCTCATCGCCGCCGGCACGACCGTGATCACCGCCAACAAGCGCCGGGGCCGATCCCCGGCGAAGCGCAGGATCGCGCGCCCGATCGCGTCGACGACGCCGGTACGCGTCAGCGCGGCGGTGAGGACCAGCAGCCCAAAGATCATGACCACCGTGTCGCTGCCAAAGCCCGCAAAGGCTGCGCCAGGAGGAAGGAGCCCCGCCAGGCTCAGGACGGCGAGGATGCAGAGCCCGATCACGTCAGCCGGGAAGCGGTCGATCGCCAGGAGGACGAGTCCCGCCCCGATAATGCCCAAGAGGAGTGCGATCGATGGTGTCATCGGTTCATCCGGAGGACCTCACTCGATCCAGCGCGTCACCTCGTCGACGGACTTGCGCGGTCGCGGGCCCGGCGCCTCGTCCGCGTATCCCAGGGAGACGGCGGCAACCAGCTGGTGCGTCTCGCCCAACCAGCCGCACAGCTCCTCGATCGCCATAAAGACGTCGCAGATCCAGAGCGAGCCCACGCCCAATGCCTGGGCGGCGAGCAGCATGTTCTGGATCGCCGCGCCAGCAGACTGGACATCGACCACGATCTGCAGGCTCTCGGGAAACTGCGGGGCGTCCCAGGTCCCGGCATAGGGGTTGAAGACAAAGACCGTCACGGGCGCCTGCGCCATGACACCCGCGCTCCAGTAGGCGCTTCCCGGTTCGACGCCGTACTCGCGCTCCAACCGCGCGATGCCCTCGCGCATCACGCGCACCATCTCGGCGCGCTGTTCGCCGCGCACGACGCAGAAACGCCACGGCTGCCGGTTCTTGCCCGAGGGCGCCAGTGTGGCGGCGTGCAGGATCTGGTCCAGCACGTCGTCGGGAAGGGGACGCTCGGCGAAATGCCGGATGCTCCGCCGGGCGGCGATCGCGGTCATGGTATCCATAGGCTGTGCTCCTTTGCGCTCGACTAGTCAGGCGGCGTACCGCGCAAACGCGTCAAACATCGCCGCCACGTTCTCCAGGGGGACGTCGCCAGCGACCTCGCCCCGCCCGATGTAGCCGCCGTCGGGCCCGCCAAAGGCCTCGATGTCGGCGCGCACCGCAGCGCGCACATCCTCGGGCGTGCCGTAGGGCAGCGTCCACTGGCGGTCGATGTCGGCTTCGATGCAGGCACGCCCGGCGCAGAGCGTGACCAACCGCTCTCTGCCCACTGTCCCGACCTGGGGATTGAGCACCTGTACGCCTGCGGCGAGCAGGTCGGGCACGATCTCGGCGATCGCGCCATCGCTGTGGAACCAGACGTGCTTGCTCGCGTCACGCACCAGGCCGAACAGGCGGGCGTAGGCGGGCAAGAACATGCTGCGCCACAGGGAGGGCCGGATCATCAGCGCCCGCTGCGTGCCCCAATCGTCCCGGAAGTGCACGCCATCGAGCGCGCGGAGCCGGCATAGGCGCTCGACGCGTCGCAGCATGACCTCGAGGATCAGGTCGCGCAGCGATGCGCAGCGCTCGGGAGCGAGCAGCATGTCTTGCAGCGTTGCCTGGTAACCGTGCAGGTAGAACATACGCTGCCAGAGCGTGTCGCCGTCAGCTAACGCATAGTGCTCGCCAGCGTTCGCCGCGAGGCGGGCCTCGATCTGGGCCATGATCGCGTCGCTGGCGGTATCGGGCGGCAGGTAGGTCGAGAGCACATCCCAGTCCGCCAGCGGGTGCCCAACCGCCTGCCCCTTGTGCTCGTCGCTGTAGCGGACCCAGAGCGATCCCCACGTGTCGCGGCTGGGCACGCCGATCCGCGGACCGAACTCGCCCGACGTCGCGCTCCCCACGCCGATCGCGTCGGACGGGTAGCGACGGTAGAGGGCCTCGAGGGCCTCGCCGTGTCGCGCGACGGCGCCCGGCAGCGTGGCGTGCGTGATCGGGATCCGGTCGGGCCCCGTCCGCTCGATGGCGCACGTCACCCGCTCGCGGCTGTTCATCGGTCCTCCACCTGCCCACGGTTGACCTAGACGATCCGTTACTGCAGCGGCTCCCCGTCGTGTGGGCCACAATGTTAGCGCAATCGCTCCGCCGGTCGCTTAGCTCGGCGGAGGACGCGCCCGCCCCGGCGTGGGGCGTTAGCGCCACGTTGTAGCCCCGCGCGCGAGGGGCAGCGGCAGTCTAGAGGTCGACCCGCACTCTGCCGCGCGAGCGACCCGCCCGCCCGTCATAGTAGGAGCCGCCGTACAGGTGCCAGGGCAGGCGATCGAGGTACGCCGCCGCCTCGTCCGCCCGGAGGCGCCGCGCGCGACGCGGCGAGATCAGGCCCATGTAGTAGCGCCCCGACCCGCCAAAGGCCTCGTACTCGACCGCATAGTGGAGCCACCACCGCCCGCAGCGCGTGCAGCGCTTGAGCGTGACCCGACCGTAGCGCCCACCGGTCTGGTCGACGCCGATCGAGCCAAGCAGCTCGTACTGGTCCGCGGGCAGAGGCTGCCGCAGGCACGCACATTGGCCCAGGCGCACAGCGCGCCTCCTCCTGACTGCACACAGCGGACCGAGCGGGGCTCGGCGCGCGATCAGCCTTCGCCGCCGCGCGTCCCGGTCCCGGTCACGATGCGGGCCACAGAGAACGCAACGCCGATCAGGATCAGGGTAACCAGCACGTTCAGCGCCGACCGCACGGCGCCCACCGCCTGCAGCGGTCGGACCCGCATCTGCCCGTCCACGAGGGACACGACCGGGATCACGTCGGCGTGGTCGCGCAGCCAGAGCACCAGGGGAACGGACAGCAGGCTCAGCGCCTCGTGCCCGAACGCGATCAGCGTGCTCGACAGCCCGGGGGACCGGAGATAGCTCGTCGAGATCAGGTACAGCCCGCGTACGGAGACCAGGACGCCTACCCAGCGCAGCCACCGCAAGAAGTCGGGGTGCGCTTGCTCGACCAGCGCAGTGCTGAACGCGTCGCCGATCGACGTCGACATCTCCTCATAGAACACCAAGTACAGCCCAACCAGGAGCAGTACGGTGCCGCCCACGATCGCACCCCACGGGACCTCGTTCATATGACACCCCTCCAACCCGCAGCAGCGTACGCGGAACCAGGCTCGATCGGCCTCTATTATACCGGATCCGGCGGGCGCAAGCAAAGAACGCGGGCGTACGCGTCATGCGGTATCATGCGACCGACGGACTGGCGGGGCGCAAGCGACAGGGGGAGACCGATGAAAGCGATCCAACCGGGACAGAGCGGCGAATGCGGCGGGCGCGTCGTCGATGTACTGCGCGCTACGTGGTCGACGCGGCGCGCTTTCTAGCGCGCCTACACGCCAGGGACATGGAGACAGGGAACGCGCAGGTCCCCTGAACGCGCCTGAGGGGCAAGGGAAAGCCCCGGACAGGGCACAGGACCCTGTCCGGGGAGGAGTCTTCCTACGCGCCTACCCTACTTGGGCGGCGGCGGGACGAGGCACTCGACACACTCGGCGATATTGCCCGAGTAGTCGATCGCATAGACGCACGGATCGCCCTTGCCGAGGATGTGCCAGTCGACAAAGGGCGCGCCATCCTCGCTGCCGATCTTTTTGGCCTTGGGGGTGACGCCCGGCGCCTGCGTGTACTTGATCTGGGTCCCGCTTTCGAACGGGCCGAACACCTCGCCGCTGCCCGTGTCCACGACATAGATCATCGGGTCGGGGTCAACCGCGTCTTCGGCGAGCAGCTTCCAGAAGCCGTCCGAGTTCTTGCTGCGGGGCGTGTTCTTGCCGCTCGGGTTGGTCCCCTCGACACACGACACGTCGGGCGGGGTGGTGTCGACCCACTCTTTTTCTGCCGTGTCGCAAACCACGATCCCGAGGTCGTCGGTAAAGCACGCCTCGATCACGTCGGTGCCCAAGCCCGGGATGCCCTGCATGGCCTCGTAGGTAAAGGTCGCCTGCCCGAACTCGTCGGTCGGAGCCTGCGCATACCCACCCGTGTTGGGTCCGCTCTCGATCTCAAAGGTCACTATCACGCTCTCGACACCGCCATCCTCGCCGGCGGCGACCGTGGCGGTGACGGTGTGCGTCTGCCCTGGCGTGCCCAACTCGTTGACGGCAGTCTCGGGTTCGAGGACGATGCCCGCGACGATCGCCGTGGTACAGTCGGTCACCATGCCCTCGCCGCCTGCGTCACTGCCGGTTGCGGTCACGCACAGCTCGTACTCGCCGGGCTCATAGTCGGACAGCGCGTGTGCGAACGACACGCTCGCCGGGCCCTCCAGCGGGAGCGTAGGGGTTACATCGCCCGAGATGTCGATCGCCGCGCCGCCATTGACCGACAGATCCAGCCCGTACAGCTCGGAGGCGACGACCTCGGGGATGACGCCCGGCAGGTCAGCCGGTTCTTTGACGTGCTTGCAGACGCCGCCCGCACCCATGGCGGCAATGTCGTCTAGGGAGCCCAAGCCGTAATCATCCTTGGAGCAGCTGGCGACGCTGCCCACGGCAAAGGTGTTGATCACGACGTCCTCGGGGACGCTCACGCCCCCTACGGCGACCCCGGTGTTGGCGATGCCGTCCGACATAAAGACGATCATCTTGTTGTCCATTGTGCTGGCGGCGACGATGTCGACTGCCGCCTGCAGGCCCGCCGCAAAGTTGGTCCCGTTCGAGCCGACGTCCACGAGGGTGAACAGCTCAACCCCCGCCGGGAATCCAGTCGTATCTTCCGAGTACGCCGAGGTCAGCACCTCGACCACGTCCACCTCGAGCGAGCCGTCCGCGTCAGCCGCTGGCTCGGTCACGAGCTGCGCGCCGGCTGCGGGTCCCACGTCGGCGACGGCGCCACCGGTGTCCGCCGCGTCGCCAACAGCCTTGCCGCCATAGACGGCGACGCCCACCTCGCCGACGGTGCCCTCGTCCACCGCGAGTTCATTCAGCGTTACGGCAGCCATGATCTCGCAGTCGAGGACCGTGTCGTACACGCCATCGCCGTTCATGTCCCCGCCGCAGCCCGTGCCCCCGTCGCCGCGGATGGCGCTGTACGAGACGTCGATCACGTAGACGATCAGCGAGTTCGCGAGGGGTTCGCCCTCGCCGATCGCGGCGGTGCCCTCGAGCGTGAGGTTGCCTGGCGGGTAGGCGACCAGCAGCCCATCCGTCGGAGACGTGACGTCCACCGAGAGCGACGTGCCGCCCGGCAGGTTGCCTTCGGTCAGCGCCGCCGTGCTCACCGTCAGCGCAAGGGCAACCAGCAGCGTTGTCAGGACCAAAAGACCCTTTCTCTTCATGGAAATCCTCCTTGGACCTCGCCGCTGGGCGGCGCAGGTCCGATACACAATGCGTCGACACGCCACGAACGTGTTGAGAGGGACATCAAGCAGAAGCGACGTCGCGCTGCGCCATTGCAGCACGCGAGGCCTCTCGATCTATTATACCATGCCAAGGTATGAAATAGGTATCGAAAGTGCTAGAAACTTCCTAACATAGACCACGCCCCGTGCACCGCCGGAACGCTCCCGCCTAGCCGATGTACCCGAGGTGCCGCAGCCGATCGACGACCTTGGGATCCTGCTCGAGGTTGGCGCGCGCCGGGCCCTGCGCGCCAGCGCGACGTCCCTCGGCGTCGTCCACAAAGGCGGCAAGCAGCCGCTCGAGTTCGGCGACGACCTGGGGCTGGGCCTCGATCCGGTTGTCCAGCTCGTTCGCGTCGCGCTGCACGTCGAACAGCTCGTCCGCACGCCCGTCGACGGCGATCAGCTTGTGCGCGCCCTCGTACACCGCTCGGCGCGCCAGGCGGCAGCGATAGCGCTCTAGGGCATCGGGGTCGTCGTGCGCCATCAGGGCGAGCAGCGTCGCAGGCGGGAATGACTCGGCATAGACCCGCTCTTTCTCTCCGCCCGCATCGTCCACGGCGCGCGCCAGGCTCACGCCATCCGCGCTCGCCGCGCCGCCACCGTGCCCCTGCGCGCCCACCCCGATCCCGGCAGCCTCGAGCGCCGAATAGAAGACGCGGCGCGTCGAGACGCGCGCGCCCACGCGCACCCCGGCAGGATAGAGGCGCGGGTAGCGGATCACGAGCGGCACGTGGAGCAGGTCGTCGTATGCAAAGAGAGAATGCCCGACCAAGCCGTGATGGTTGAGCCCTTCGCCGTGGTCGGAGGTCAAGATGACCATGGTGTTCTCGCGCACCCCCGGTTCCTCGAGGTAGCGGAACAGGGCACGCAGCAGGTGGTCCTCATACGCCAGCTCGGCATCGTACAGGTCGTTCAGCACGCGAGCCTGGTCTGCGGGCAGCGGATCGACCAGCGGCACGAGCCAGCGATAGTACTCGAGGTTGTAGCGCCGCAGAAAGGCGCGCGCCGCGCGATCCTGCGCATAGTAGGGCGCAAAGCGCCGGATAAAGCGGCGCGGCGGGCCATAGGGCAGGTGCGTCTCCATCAGGTTGACAAAGGCAAAGAGCGGGCGCCGTACGCCCTGCCGGCGGCGCGCGCGCACGTACCCGACCATGTCACGGATCGAGAGCGCCGTGTCCCCCTTGGAGTTCATAAAGCGGTGCCACAGCGGGATGATCCACGGGCGATAGGCGATCCGCAGCAGGCGGTCGTTGCGCGCAAACGCATCCTGGATCGGGGCTGCGATGCGCCGCACGGGCTGCGTGATGCGCTGCGCGATCCGGCCCAGCCTGCCTGGTCGCGCCTCGCGGACTGGCGGGCGGTTGGGCATCGACCCGCCATAGTTGTAGAACTCGTGGAACCCCCGATCCAGGTCGTTCGATACCACGCCCAGGAGCACGTTGTTGCAGAACCCGACGGTGTGATAGCCCTCTCCGGCGAGCATCTCTGCCAGGGTGGGGTAGTCCGGGCTGTGCTTGTCGTACACCTGGGTCGTCTGGTGGGTGCTCGGATACTCGCCTGTGAAGAGAGAGGCGTGCGCCGGGATGGTCCACTGCGCCGGCGAGATCGCGCGCTCGTAGAGCGTGGCGCGACGGGCAAAGGCGTCGATGTGCGGTGTGGTGAGGCGCGGGTACCCATAGCACGACAGCCGGTCCGCGCGAAGCGTGTCGAGGACGATCAACAGGATGTCAGGTCGCTGCGGCTCCATCGCCTGCCTCCCTTTCTGTGGCAGACACATCATACCACAGACGGGCAAGCGTGGCAATGGGCATCGTGCCATCGCAACAGCGGGCGGGGCCGACCGGCAGCCGACCCCGCCCTACGTCTCCGCTCTGTGCTCGCGCGCGCCGACCCTACTACCGGCACTTCCTTCCGGCGCACTTGTTTGAGCAGCACTCGTCGTTCACGCTACATGACGCTCCTAGGGGGAGGCAGTCGCAAGCCGGATCGCTTGCGCAGTCGCTGTCGCCGCAATCGGCCGCACCATCGCAGTCGTTGTCCAGGCCATCGCTGCAGTAGGTCACCTCCGTGGTGAGAGGTAAGCCGCAGTCGGCAGCGCAGTTGCAGGAAGTCTCGCCGGAGTCGCAGGTCCCGTCGCCGCACACCGGGGGCGCGCCGCAGTCGATCGCGCAGTTGGTCCCATCCTCGGCGCCTTCACAGACGCCGTCGCCGCAGCAGTAGCCGGGTGCGCAGTCCGCGCAGTCTGGACCTTCCTTGACCGGATGACAGGCGCCGTCGCAGACCCCCTTGAAACAGGCCTCACAGGTGCCACCGCTTGACCCGCTGATGCAGTCGCCGGGGCATGTCTGGCAGTCCTCGCCCGCTTCGCACGCGCCGTTGCCGCACTGGCAAGCCGGATCGCTGCCACAGTCGTGGCTATCATCGCAGTCCGTGAGTCCATCGCAGTCGTTGTCTTCGCCGTCGGTGCAGCTCGTTTCAGTCGCGGGCGGGGGGCCACAGTCCCCTGGACAGTCACAGGGGCCCTCATCGGCATCGCACGTCCCATCGCCGCAGTAGTGGGGCATCGTCAGGCTGAAATTCGACATCCCAAAGCTGAGGTCGTAGCCGTGCCCGCCGTACGCGATCCAGAACGTCCCGTCATTGTTCGGACCGCCGCTGCCCCAGCTGTTCTTGCACAGGAACGCGCCCTTGTCATCGTCCCAACCGATCAACAGGACGGCATGCCCGCCCTCATAACCGCCGGTTGACTGGACGTACACCTGGCCCGGTACACCATCGTTCCAGAAGGTGTAAAAGTCGCTGTAGACGTCAAAGCGCCAGTAGCTGGGGCCGTAGGTGTAGAGCGAGGCCTTGAAATCCGCAGTCGTCGCCGGCACGGTGTGATAGTCGATCACCCGGTAAGGGAACTGGACACAACTGTCCTCCGCGCAGGGGGTGCTGTCGCTCGCGGTGTAGGGGAAGCACGGCTCCTCGAGAGTGCCCTTGCCTTCCCAGTAGCGGATCGCCGACGCGCTCCCCCCGCTGCAGCCCCACATGCTCGTGTTGCACGAGACCTGCTGCTGCTCCGAAAAGTCATAGGCGGGGTCCTGTAGCTTGAGAACGTGCGACTCGAAGCCGCCCACACTGGCAAAGGCCCAACAGGAGCCGCACGAGCCCTGGTTCTTGGCAGAGGTGACGATGCCCTCACTCCGCGCGTCATAGGACACTGGAAGAGCCTGATCCATCTCCAGCGCCAGCTCCCTGGGCCGGACCTTGAGGTACTTTTGGTACGTCTCGGGATCGAGCGGAATATCGCCTAGGCCATAGTACTGGGTCTGCGCGCTCCGACCGAGGAGCACGGTCAGGCTCAGCACGATCAACAGCCCGAGCACCCATCTGGTCGCGTGTCTTGCCCTTGCACCGTTCACTGCGCTATCTCCTCTCTCTAGTGGGCGTCCGCACGCGTGTGGTTGCGTGCGTGGGTACGAGTTTGGGACAGATGCTCCGCTTCAGCCGCCTCCTTCTGCCGGGTTCTACCGAGGTTCAGATGCGCGCGCTGCCGCAGCGATTCGCCAAGAGCAGCGCACAGCGTCCATTGTATCACAGACTGGGCGCGCTGCCCGTAAACCTTGTGTGAAATCGCGCGCGTTGAGGCCCTGCGTGCCAGGATCTGGGCGGAGATCCAGCACCCGAACTGGCGCGGGTCGGGCAGACAGAAGTCGTATCGGCGCTGTGCGGAACGTGCTATACTCTTTTCATAGTCGGATCGCCGTACACAGCGTCCGCAGGAGAAGAGCTCATGTACCCTAATCAACGTCTGGACATCGAACTGCAGCGGGAACGCGCCGTCCGCGCACAGAATCGCGCCGCACAGGCGCACGCCCTCAAGGCCCGCGCACTGCTCCGCCCGATGCGGGCGGTTTGGATAGCCTTAGTCAGCTTTCTACTGGGCTAGCGCGTGTAGAGCCGTCACATCGTTGCGCGTGCAGTACGCGTTCGCCCATCCCGATCGCGGGTCGTCCGGTCCCGCCTGGCGCCTGCCTACGCGACCCGCACATCCCCCCGCGGTCGGGCGCTTTGCATCCCACTCGAGAGTGTGCTAGACTTGTTCACACAGGCGCCGGAGGCGCATTGTGCGTCCGCTGGCGCAGACCGCACACCGGGATGGAGAGTCGAGTGGTAGAACGGGAGCTGGTCCGCGACCTTTGCGACCGGATCACCGACGAGGTACTCGTGTCGATCGGCGTGGCGCCGAGCGGATGGCTGGGCAGGCTGATCGCGATCGCGATCCGGCCCGCAACCCGGCGCTTCGCGGCGCTGTTTGCCGCCTTTGATCGCGACGTCGCCGACCTGGGATTCAGCACAGGGGCGCGCAGGTTCCTGCCCCGCTACATCAGCGCCTGCAGCCAGCACGGGGCGGCATCGATTCCCACATCCGGTCCGCTGCTCGTCGCCAGCAACCACCCGGGCGCCACGGACAGCGTCGTGATCGCCGCTGCCCTGCCGCGCGACGACCTCAAGATCGTGATCAGCGACGTGCCCTTTACGCGGGCCCTCCCTGCAGGGCGCGCCCACCTGATCTATGCCCCTACAGGGACGGAAGGACGCGTGCAGGCGGTACGCGACATGATCCGTCACCTCCAAGATGGCGGCGCAGTCCTGATCTTCCCAGGGGGCTATCTCGACCCCGACCCGGCGCTGCTGCCCGGCGCGTCAGAGGGACTCGGCGCGTGGTCGCGCAGCGTGCTGATCGCCCTGCGCCGGGTGCCAGAGGCGCAGCTCGTGCCGGCGATCGTCGACGGGGTCATGGCGCCCCGTTTCCTGTTTCACCCGCTCACGCGCCTGGCGCCTGCAGGCTGGCAACGCCTCAAGCTCGCGGAGGTGCTCCAGATCGCGACCCAGTCCCTGTTCGGCGCGCGCAGCGGACTGACCCCGCGCGTGACCTTTGGCCCGCCCGTGTCCTACGCCGCGCTTGCCGGTCCGGATGCCGCACGCGACCCCATGGCAGCCATGGTCGACCACGCGCGCGCCACGCTGGCGCTCCACGAGCGCGCAGCGGACCTCGCGATGCCGATCCCGCTCCCACCGCGTCGCGGTTGAGGGCGCAACGCCCCCCTACTCGCTGTCGGGCACGCCCAGGCGGCGGGCGGCGCGGTGTGATCTTGCGGATCTCGCCGATCCGGTGTACGATCGCGTCCCGTCTCAGCCGATCGCGCCCGGTTGGCAGAGCCGATCGGATCGCGCACATGCACCCGTTGACGAGGACCCCATGAGCATGCAGCAGGACCGGATCAAGTCGTTGACGTTCGACTATCCCGAGAACATCCCCGTTTCGGTGAGCATCTTGCCCGCCGCCTGGATGCGGCATCGCGAAGCCATGGACGCGATCGTGGCGCGGCACCCGACCCTGTTCGGGGAACGGGTAGCCGACCGGGACTATGACGCCGTCGGCGGGACCTATGTCGCCGGCGAGCACGTCGACGTGTGGGGCTGCGTGTGGAGCAACGTCCAGACGGGGATGGAGTCGATCGTCACCGTGCACCCCGTGCCCACGCGCGAGGCGGTGCGCGCGCTCGAGATGCCCAAACAGGACGCGGGCCTACCGCACGGC
Source organism: Anaerolineae bacterium (assembly GCA_016929775.1). The sequence goes on along the minus strand of JAFGIE010000118.1, from coordinate 5,962 downwards.
TTTATGTACCTGCGCTTGGCGGACCTGCGCGGGTTCGAGCAGCTCATGGTCGATTTCGCCGAGGAGCCGCCCGAGCTGCAGATGCTGATCGACACGGTCCTGGCGTACAACCTGCGCCAGGCGCGGATCAAGCTTGACGGGCTGGAGGAGAAGGGCCAGATCGTGTACTTTGGCGACGACCTGGGCATGCAGACCAGCCTGCCGATCAGCCCCGCCAAGTGGCGCACCTACCTCAAACCGTGCTTTGAACAGATCTATCGCCCCTTCCGCGAGGCAGGGCACTATGTGTACATGCACACCGACGGGCACATCGTCGAGATCATCCCCGATCTGATCGACTGCGGCGTCAACGTCGTCAACCCCCAGGTCGGGGCGAACGGGCTGGAGCCGCTGGCGCACGCCTGCAGGGGGCGCGTGTGCGTGGACCTGGACCTCGACCGGCAGCTGTTCCCCTTTTGCACCCCCGCCGAGATCGACGCTCACGTACGCCAAGCGGTCGAGACGCTGGGCTCGCCGCAGGGCGGGCTGTGGCTCAAAGCCGAGATCGGCTTTGACGTCCCCCTCGAGAACGTCGAGGCGGTGTGCACTGCCCTCGAGACATATCGCACGTACTATGGCTGACGCGCCGCAGTGGATGTCGCTGTGGAACGCGCGCTCGGGCATGCGCCTGGGCCTCCGCGCCGCCGGGACGTGCCCGCAGGAACGCGATCATCCCCCCATCCGCGCTACCGCACGCGGACCGTGGCAGGCAGCTCGATCGCCCCGCCGGCCACAGGTTGCCCGTCGGGACCGGTGACTGGCAGGCGGTCGCGCGTCTCCAGATCGTACATGCCGAGTGCGATCCGGTAGCTGCCCGGTCCGGCGTCGGGAGAGAGGGGCACGCGCCGCGGGTCGTCGACCAGTTCACCCACGGGCCACGCCGTGGTCGGGTACGCGTTCTCCCGTGGCATGGCGTCCCACTGCCCAGCGATCTGTCCCCACTCGTCGAGCAGGTGCACAAAGACCGTATAGTCGCGACCGAGTTTGGCGAGCGCCTGCCAATAGAGCACCAGTTCCACGCTCTCGCCCGCGCCCAGTTCGGGCGTGCGCAGTTCATAGCCGGCAAGCCGCAAGGAGGGACCGAGCGTATAGTGGACCACCTGCAGCGGCGCCGCGATCGCCAGGCGCCGCTGCAGCAGAGCCGGGTCCAGGTCGCCAGGAGGCGCGGCGCCGGCAGCGCGATCCAGGCGCACGCTGCCCCCGGGTCCTACCAGGGCCCGCGGCGAGTCGTCCAGCAAGGTGACCTGCGACGTCGAGAGGACTGCCTCTCCCCACGATAGGTCTTCCAGGTAGGACAGGAACGCCGCGACCCATGCCTGTTCGACCACCACGTCCTGGGCCTTCACAGAGGACGCGTCGGTGCTCGCCAGTGCGGCAGCCACGTTTCGGGCGTGCACGCCGCGCGCGTGCACCCGACTGCCGTCGTCCGCCGCGATCCCCACCCCGTTCACGCGCAAAAAGCTCACACCCTGTGCGGCGAGCTCGCCCTCGGCGAGCACGATCGCGTTGCCCACGACGTCGTGGAACGCGCTCTGCTCGATGCGGCCCATCGCGCGCGCCCCGGCAAAGGCATCCGCGGCGGCGCCCGCGACCTCGGTGCGCACGATCGAGAAAGTGCTGCCGACCACGCCGATCGCGCGGCGCGCCGTCGAGCCCAGGATCCGGCAGTCGGCCCAGTGCACGGCGCTCGCGATAAACGCGATGCCGCTCCCCACGTCCTGGGATCCGGCGGTCGCACGGATCTCGACGTTGCGCAGCAGGGACGGAATCCCTTCGCCGGCGCCCACGACCACTACCCCAGCCCACGACCCGTCCGCCGGGAGGAGGTGGATGCCCGCGCCGCCCGGGGCATTCAGGATCAGCGGACCCGTGGCCCATAGCCCGGCGCCACGCTCGAAGGTCAGCGTGACCGGGTCGCTCGCCCACAGGCCCAGACCATTGGGCAGGACCAGGTCGCCGTCCACCTGCCAAGTCCCCGGCTTCAGGGCGAGAAGTCTGGGCTTTTCGGGCACGTACAGGAAGGGATGTCGCTGCAGCGCCTCGTCCAGGGACGGCGCCGCGGGGTAGCGGGAGACGCCTAACGCGGCTTCTAGGCCCTCTTCCACCTCGACGACCACGGGCTGATCCACGCCGACCAGGTGCGTCACCACGCGCAGCGCGCCGGGACCCTGATCGAGCGTCGCGAGGGGCACGCGCAGCGTGAGATAGCACGGCACAGGACCTGCCGCGGGGCGCAGCACGACCAGGGGGAGCGCACCTTGCTCCAGGAGCGTGCGCTCCGCCTCCGCAACCCACGAGACCTCGACATGCTGCGTGTGGCCTGCGACCTGGATCGCGTCCACGACGACCGGGTGGCGCAGGAGGTTGGCGACGCGTATCTCCACCGCGCCTGCCGCGCCGCCGGCGCGGTACGCGTGCACCGTCTGCGGCGGATGGAGCGCATCACGCAGCGCGTCCTGCCGCGCTGACAGGGCTTCCCACGGCGGAAGGAGCTCCTCCGGGTAGAACTCGAGAGCCAGCGCCGCGCGGTAACGCTCGAATGCCGCCCCCTGTGCGTCCAGCAGTCCCGCCAGGTACGCCGGTTCCGAGATCCGTCCCGCCTCCTGCGCATAGAAACGGGCGATCTGCAGGTCCGACAACGCGGACAGGGCGCCCAGCGGTGCGTCGACCGACAGCCTGGACAGCGCGCCGGGGTCGCCGATCGGGGTTAGCCTCGCCTGCAGCGGGTCATAGTAGAACGTGCCAGCGGGCAGCGACAGGTCGGCGCCCCACAGGTCCGCGTGAGCCATCGCGCGCGCCAGCAGCTCGACGTCAAAGGCCTCGGAGGGCGCAAGGGCTCCCTGCTGCCAGGCGCGCACGTGCGCCCGTACCGCATCCAGCGCTCCGTCGGACGCGGCGCCCACCGTCGAGCCCACCAACTCGACAGTGACCGGGTCGTCAAACTCAAAGGCCAAGGGATGCCCGGCAAGTGAGCTATCGCTCAGGCGGACGATCGCGCTGCTCTCGATCCCGCGCGCTGCCAGGAACTGCGCGTTGGGGCGCTCTTGGAGCGCATACACGCCCCATCCCTCTCCGTTGACCGACAGGTTGACGAACGTACGCTGCAATACCGGGAGCCCGTCCCGAGAGAGGGCCTGCGCGTACAACCAGCCGTTCAGGTACCCGCTCAGGGCAGGCGAGCGCAGCGCGAACGACTGGAGTCCCAGCAGCGAGGCATCGCCACCCACGTCTACGTCCAGCGACCACTTGCCCTCCTGCCAGTGATCGACGCTATCGCCAACCAGGCGGACGCGCACTGGGAGCGTCGCGCCGCCCGCATCTGCGCTTGCCGGGTGCCAAGCCGCGCCGCCCGACAGGAGACCGCTTTCGAATGCAGAGGCACGTTCTCTGGAGAGCGCCCTCTGGGCCTGATCGTCCAGCTCGAGGTGCAGGATGGGCAGGCCATTGTCGTGCTCCTGCGCGCCGCGAGACCAGCGCGTGAGGAGCGGACCGACGACCTGGCGCCCCTCGTACCGGTACCAGATCGCCGCGGCAACAGCCAGCGCCGCGCACACGGCAACTGCCCACAGAGCGGGCAGCGCCCAGCGGTGGGTAGAGAGCCACGCGCTTGCCGAGGTACTCGGCTGTCCGGGACGGGATCGTATGCGCACGGATCCACCTACAACGACAGGGCGCTCTGGTCGACGAAACTGTACGACGAGCCGGGCACCTGCTCCTGCAGTGTGTCCATGAGCTGCGCGAGCGCGTCTTGGTCACGGCAGTCGAGCAGATAGGTCATCTGCAGCAGAGAACCGTCCCGATCGAGGCGCCGCATATCGACGAATCCCGCGTGCGCGACCAGGATCGCGTTCACCCTCTCGAACGCGCGATCCGTCCCCGCCTCGGGCACCCGGATGTTGAGGTACAGATTTCGGCGCTGCACGCGTCGCGTCACCAACCGGGTGGCGAACAGCAGTCCCAAGAGCACGCACGTGGCTGCCACCGTGGACAGCGCTTGGTCGGCGCCCAGGCCCAGGCCGATCGCGATCGCGATGAACAGGTAGATCAGCTCTTCTGGCTCCTTGATCGCCGTGCGGAAGCGGACGATCGACAGCGCGCCGACCAAGCCCAAGGAGAGGGCCAACGAGGCCTTGACCACCGAGATCACCAACAGCGTGGTGAGGGACAAGACCGGCAGCAGCCTGGCGAACTTAAGGCGGTTGGAGAACGCTTCGCCAAAGCGGGCATAGTAGACCGCCACGACCGACGAGAGCGCCGTTGCTATAGCCAAGTTGAGCAGCAGTATCCCCAGTGACAACGGCTCCAAGGTGATAAACTGGTCCACGAGATCCCCTCCTTCGGTATCCGTCAGGCCCTGCCCCCTGGTCGGGGTCAGCGCCGGCGTTCACCTATCCAGCAGGTCTCGATCGTGAAAGACCTGCATGTTAACCAGCCGGTCGCCGGCGTCGTAGAGCTTGAGCGCTCCCCAGGTGTTGGATAGCTGGCCCCGGTAGTTACCCTGCACCAGCCGCTCGCCCATCCCCGGTACGTCGCCATAGCGGCGGTAAAAGGCTGCCACGTCCGGTGAGACATAGATCCGGTCGCCCGCTGGGATGACGACGCCCGGCTGGAACGTGTACTCGACGTCATAGACCACCTTCCACCCCGACACGTCCACGGCGTAGGGATTGTCGTTGACCAACGTCAAGTACTCCTCGTCCTGGTTGCCCGACGGGGGGTCCAGTTCGACCTCTCCGAACCGGACCCGCACGCGCCTCGGCTGCGCCTCCGGGACGAGACCACTGCCCGAGGCGCCGTGGGTCTGGTAGAGGTGTACCCGGCGCGCGGGCAGGTAGCCGTCCACGATCGCGGCAACGGCTTGCGCAAAGCTCTGCGGTTCCCCCCACTCCAGGGGCCACCGCTCGGCGTCCAGCGCGACGTCCGCCGCCATCTGGTCGTACCATGCGTCGATCCGCCGCTCAAAGACGCGCGCCGATGCGGGCGTCCCCGGGGGCTGCAGGAGCAGATCCATCACCGTCCGCAGCCGGCGCAGGTACATCTCGCGGATCACAGGGTCGGCGAGCAGCGCGTCGAAGAGCCGGTTGCCGACATAGTAGGGCTGCAACGGATGGCTTTCCGGGTCCTGGTCGGCCCAGATGACGTCGTTGAACGTGCCGCCTGCGTCGGGCAGGTACGTCCGCCCAAAGGTCATGTCCTTGTCCCACGGGAGAACCATCCACCGGTCACTCGCCCCGGCGCCGCGGTACATGTAGTAGTTGTTGTCGCCCTGATCCCTGTCGTGGAGCACGGTCGCCACAGCCAGATAGTTGATCACTTCCGGCACGTTGACCTGCTCGAACATGAAGCGCGTGCGCTCGCGTGGGAGAAGGTTGAGCCCATCGATCAACCCCTGGAGGTCGCTCGCGTCCTCGTCCAGGCGCGTCCGCTTTTCCACGTTCGAGGTGGCAGAGTCGAGCAGGTTGCGCTTGAGCATCTTGTACAGCGCCCCCTCTGGATCGAGGCCCTGGCGCAGTAGGTACCTCTCGTCGGGCTGCTCGACAAAGATCGCCACGCTGTAAAAGCGCCCGTTGCGCTGGACGCGCACCGGGAAGCTGATGCTGCTCGGGACGCCCGCATCGCGGTATGCCTCCCAGGACAGCACCTGGCGCAGGTAGGACTTGTCGGTGACGGTCGCATTCAGGTTGAATTCCTCGACCGGGGCCCGGTCCCGCGCATAGCGGAAGTGGTGTCCCTGGTTAAAGTCGAACTTGAGGCTCTTCTTGGGCCAGTAGCGCGCCGTGAGGCCCCGCAGGCGGACCAGGACGTTGTCATAGAGCACACCGTCGTAAAAGACCGAGGCCCGTGATCCGGCGTCGGTCTCGGCTGCCGTAGGGTCGGCGACGAACCAGTACAGCACGGGCAGCTCGCTCTGCACTGCCGGGTC
>JAFGIE010000117.1 GCA_016929775.1 Anaerolineae bacterium | reverse complement strand
TGCGTGGCTCGATGGAGTGGAACCGCACGGGCGAGCAGCAGGGCCTGGGCGCCAACGAGAACGCCCCCTGCGACGACTTTGTGGACGCGGACGGCGACGGCGTGTGTGACCTGCACGACGGCGAGCCCAACGCACCGCAGATGCGCGGCAGTCGCGCGGCGAGCCCCGGCGCGGGCCGAATGCGCCAATAGACGACGGATCATCTTCCCCTTCCCCCTGCAGAGTGGGGGGAAGGGGTCGTTTCGTTTCCAGAGTCGCCGCGTTGACGCCCCGAGCCGGATGTGCTATCCTTGATCGCGATCCAAGGAGGGAAGCATGAACACGGTATTAGTGGTCGACGACGAGAAAAAGATCGCCCATCTGGTGCGTGACTATCTAGAGAACGCCGGATACCGCGTCGTCTTGGCCTACGATGGCAAGGGGGCGATGGCCCAGTATCGCTACGAGCAGCCCGACCTGGTCGTGCTCGACCTCAACCTGCCGGGGATGGACGGCATCGACGTCGCGCGCGCCATCCGCCGCGAGCGCAACACGCCGATCATCATGCTTACCGCACGCGTGGAAGAGACAGACCGCATCGTGGGCCTCGAGCTGGGCGCCGACGACTATGTGACCAAGCCCTTTTCCCCGCGCGAGCTGGTCGCACGCGTGCGCGCCGTCCTGCGGCGCATGACCGATAGCGAGCCGCCCACTCCGTTGATCCGGGTGCGTGACCTGGTGCTGGACGTCGAGAAACGGAGCGTAGAGCGCGCCGGTGAGGCGGTCGACCTGACCACGACTGAATTTGACCTCCTTGCCGTCCTGGCGCGACAGCCGGGGCGCGTGTTCACGCGCATGGAGCTGCTCGACCGGGTGCAGGGCACGGCGTTCGAGGGCTACGAGCGGACCGTGGACGTGCACATCAAGAACCTGCGCAAGAAGGTCGAGCCCGACCCGCGCCACCCGGCCTACATCCTGACCGTGTACGGCGCCGGGTACCGGTTCGCCGAGGAGTGAGGCTATGAGCCTCCGCACCAAGTTTCTGCTGGCATTTGTCCTGGTTGCCTTGCTGGGCGTGGGCACGGTCGCCCTGGTCGCCAACCGCGTCATCGCGCGCGAGTTCACGCTCTATGTCCGCACCGGGGGCCAACCGCGCGCCCAGCGTCTCGCCGATCAAGCCGCCCAAGTCTACGCCCAGTCAGGCTCTTGGGCGGGCGCCACAGACGAGCTTGCGACCCTGCTTTCCGCTGGCGCCCCTGGCGCTGGGCCTGGAGCGGGGCGCGGGCAGGGCGTACAGCAGGAACAGGGCGGCGGGGACCGTGCGCTGGTCATCGATCGGCAAGGGCAGGTCGTGGTCGACACGGAAGGCGAGCTGACCGGGCAGCCCATGCCCGGGGACTATGAGAGCGTCGGCACGGCGATCACGGTCGGAGAAACGCGCGTCGGCACGCTCCTCCTGACCACCAGGGACCTCTCCGGACACTCCGATCTGGAGAAGCGCTTCTTGGACACCGTCAACCAGGCTGTGCTGTGGGCAGTCTCGCTGGTCGCCGTTGCCGCGCTGGTCGCCGCCGCGATCCTGTCGCGCCAGCTCGTCGGCCCTCTGCGCGCCCTGACCGCCGCATCGGAAGCCATGGCGGGCGGCGACCTGTCCCAGCGCGTTGGGCTCGAGCGCGCGGACGAGATCGGAGACTTGGGCCGGGCCTTTGACAAGATGGCGAGCGACCTGGCTGCGGCGCGCGCGCAGCGACAGCAAATGACGGCGGACATTGCGCACGAGCTGCGCAATCCGTTGAGCGTGATCCGCGGCAACCTGGAGGCCATGATCGACGGCATCTACCCCACCGATGTCGAGCACCTGGGGCCGATCTATGAGGAGACCCTTCTCCTGCAACGCCTGGTGCAAGACCTGCGCCTTCTCTCCCTAGCTGACGCGGGCGAGCTGCACCTGGTGCGCAGCGAGGTCGATCTGACTGCCCTGTTGCGCGGCATTGTCGAGAGCGTACAGGCTGTCGCCGACGACCAGGGCGTGGAGATGGCAGTCGATCTCCCCGAGGAGCGGCTGACGGTGCAGGGCGACGTCGATCGCCTCCGCCAGGTGGTCGGCAACCTGCTCAGCAATGCGCTGCGCTACACACCGGCAGGCGGCACGGTGGCCCTGCGCGCCGCCAGGGCGGGCGATCGGGTCACGATCGGCGTCGCCGACACGGGCGCCGGCATCGCGCCCGTCGACCTGCCGCACGTCTTTGACCGCTTCTACCGTGCTGATGTCGCGCGCGACCGCGCCTCCGGCGGATCGGGCCTTGGCCTGGCGATCGTCCGGGCCCTGGTCGAGGCGCACGGCGGGCAGATCGAGGTCCAGAGCGCGCTCGGCCAAGGAACTATGTTCACCCTCTCTTTCCCCGCGAGCGACTAGGCGGGCGGAACCGGACGAACGCCTGTCACGCGCTGTTGGGCGAGCGCGTCTTCACAGGTTACACACAATCCGTACACACTTGCACCACACTCTTGTCGTACACTGAGCGTAGGCACGCAAGGGGCCACAGGGGCCCCGCGCCAACCGATAACAGGAGACACACATGGTGAACACATATCGCAAGATGCGAAACGTACTGACCCTACTCGGCCTGCTCGCCCTCTTTGCGCTTGCCGCCTGCACAGGCGAGACGCCTGCGGCAGCGTCTGGTTCGACGCCAACGGCATCGGCAGTCCAAGAGGTCGCGCCCACGATCGCACCTCCAACGCCAGAGAGCCAGACGGCAGCGCCGCAGACGGCAGCGCCGCAGACGGCAGCGCCGCAGACGGCAGCGCCGCAGACGGCGGGCGCCACAGCGGTCGCCTCGGACGATGGTGACCGGACGGTCGAGCCAACCCTTGCGCCGAGCACGGCGTCCCCGACAGGCGCGCTCAGCGAGGCCGAGATCGAGGGCTTGCTCTACATGCACGAGGAGGAAAAGCTCGCCCACGACGTGTACCTCGCGCTGTATGACGTGTGGGGGCTGCCCGTCTTTCAGAATATCGCCGACAGCGAGGCGACGCACGTGAGCGCTGTCGAGGGACTGCTCGACCGGTACGGCGTGACGCCGGTCGCGCTCCCAGAGGCAGGGGTGTATGCGAACCCAGCCCTGCAAGACTTGTACGAGGAGTTGGTTGCGTCTGGTACACGTTCGCTGACTGACGCACTGCGCGTGGGCGCAGCGATCGAAGAGATCGACATCCTCGACCTGGCTGCGCACATCGCCGAGACCGATCGCGCCGATATCCACCGCGTCTACGATAGCCTGACCCGCGGCTCCGAGAATCACCTGCGCGCGTTTGTCTCGAACTTGGAACGCCGCACGGGCGAGACCTACGTACCGCAGTACCTCGATCCGACAGCCTACCAGGCGATCATAGGCGCCGAAGTGGCGCGCGGGAGCGGCAGGCGATAGCGGCAACGGCTACGTCCCCACGGGGGCGCAGCAGGTTGAGACACCGCATTTGTCGCGCCCGTCGGCACGCAGCCGCCAGACCTTCTTCACGGTCTGGCGGCTGTCATTTCTGTCGCCGGGCAAGCGCTTGTGCTATAATGGGCAAGCGACATCAGGCGACTATCAGAGGAGGAGCAATGGATGCACTGGAGGCCATTCGCAGGCGGAGAAGCGTGCGCCAGTACACGGGCGACCCGATTCCGCGCGAGGACCTGGAGACGATCGTCGACGCGGGCCGGCTTGCGGCGACGGGCAGCAACCGGCAGCCGTGGGACTTTTGCGTGGTCACCGATCGCGCGCTGATCGATCAACTCAAGGTCGCCGCAGCGTGGATGGACAAGGCGGGCGCGATCATTGCCGTGATCCTCGATCCCTCCACGCGCTGGTGGGTCGAGGATGGGGCAGCCGCGATCGAGAACATGCTGATCGCCAGTACGGCGCTGGGCTATGGCTCGTGCTGGCTGGAGGGGTGGACCCTGCGCCACGAAGATGAGTTCAAAGCCTTACTGGGCGTGCCGGCGGACAGGCGACTCCTGACCTTGATCCCGATCGGCGTACCCGTAGAATGGCCTACGCGGGAAAAGAAGCCGCTGGAAGCGGTGATCCACTGGGAGCGATACACACCAAAGGAGTGAGCGATGTTCTTTGAACTGCGGCAGTACCGGGTCCTCCCGGGGAAACGCGATGAATGGGTGCGCATGATGGAGGAGGAGATCATCCCCTTCCAGATCGCACAGGGCATGGTCGTGATCGGCAGCTTTGTCGGGCAGGAAGAAGATGACCTGTACGTCTGGATCCGCCGCTTCGAAAGCGAGGAGCAGCGCGAGGCGCTGTATGCCAAGGTCTACCAGAGCGAAACCTGGCAGAACGAGATCTCGCCGCGCGTGGGTGCGCTCCTGGACCGGACGCGGACCGTGGTCACGCGCTTGGTCGCGACGCCCAAGTCCGTGATCCAGTAGGAGCACAGCGATGAGCCAACGCAGAAAAGTGGTCCTCACCGGCGCTGCGGGCCTGATCGCCGGGCAGATGCTGCCCGTGCTGCGCGCGCACTATGATCTCACCCTGCTCGACGTACGCACCACGGACCGGGACGGGCGCGCGATCGACGGGATCCAGGTCGTCGACCTCTTGGACCGCAACCGGGATGCCTACCGCTCCTACTTTCGGGGGGTGGACACGGTCGTCCACTCGGGGTTCGTGCGCGCCGACGACCCGGCGCAGCGCTTCCACGCCGAGCTGTCCAACGTCGAGATGGCGTACAATGTCTACCAGATCTCGTGGGAGGAGAACGTGCGGCGCGTGATCTCGATCAGCTCCAACCACGCCGCCGACTATTACGAACCGCTGATCCTCGACGGGGCGTGGGACTATGTCGACCCCAACGGGCGGGCCCTGTCCGACAACTACTATGGATGGGCCAAAGAGGCCTACGAGCACCTGGGCTTTGTCTTTGCCTGTGGCAAGGTCAATGGGCGCCCGTTGGAGAACGTCCAGATCCGGATCGGAGGCCCGCGCGAGACCGACGTGGCGCGCTGTCCCCAGGGAGACCTGCGCTGCATGCGCCGCGCGCTGGCGGTCTATCTCAGCCAGCGTGACTTTGACCAGTTGCTGGTCAAGAGCATCGAGGCGCCCGACATCCGCGACCGGTTCGGCGTGCCCTTTCAGATCTTTTACGGGATCAGCGACAATCCCCACGCGTTCTGGAGCATTGCCAACGCGCGCGAGGTGATCGGCTATGCCCCGCAAGACAACAGCGAGATCCGGTTCCGCGATCTGATCGCGGCGCACATTGAGGCGGCGCTGACCTCAGGAGAGGAAGGCAGCTAGCCTCCGCCGATCCAGGCGTCCGCGCCGTCGAGGCGACGCGTCGATCGCGCTGCACCCGCGGTCCACCCGCGGTCCACCACGCACAGCACCATGCGCAGCCTCACTTGAGCCCAAGTGAGGCTGCGTTCACGCTCTTCACATCCTCGCTTCACAGTCTCTTCACATCCGCGTGGTATGATGTGGCCGTAGAAAGACAGCATTCGGCTGATCATACACAGAAGGAGAAACGGACATGTGGAAAAAGATACTCGCGGGCGCTTTCATCGCAGTGATGGTAGGCGCAATCGCGATCGGCGTGATCGAGTTGACGTCGGGCGATGCGCTTGCTCACGTGCGGGGCAGCACGAACCAGCAGTCGGTCGCTGCGGAGCAGGGCCAGCGCAGGGGACAGGCTCGCGCTGAGGCGCAGGTTGCAGAGCCTGTAGGGGGACAGGGGCTCGGACAGGGCGCGCAAGGCAATGGCACGCGCGGCGCGGCGACAGCATCCGGGCAGGGGCTCGGACAGGGCGCGCAGGGCAACGGCGCGCGCGGCGCGGCGACGCTCTCTGAGCAGGGGCTCGGACAGGGCGCGCAAGGCAATGGCACGCGCGGCGCGGCGACGCTCTCTGAGCAGGGGCTCGGACAGGGCGCGCAGGGCAACGGCACGCGCGGCGCGGCGACAGCATCCGGGCAGGGGCTCGGACAGGGCGCGCAGGGCAACGGCACGCGCGGCGGACAGGGCCTGAACGGCGAGCCTGCCGCCACGATCGAGACGCTGGAGACGATTCAGGGCACCGTCCTCGAAACCACCGAGCTCGTGATCGAGACGGAGACTGGGACAGTACAGGTTGGCCTGGGGCCGAGCCAGTTCCGCGAGGAACGTGGGTTTGTGCTCAGGGTCGGCGACCAGGTTGCCGTCACTGGGTTCTGGGAGGACGGCGAGTTCAAGGCGACAACGGTCGTGAACCTGGACCTGGATACTGAGATCGTGCTGCGTGACAGCTCGGGGCACCCGATGTGGTCGGGCCAGGGCCGCCGCAGCGGGGTGTAGCGTACCCGCGGGGAGGAGAATGGCCTGCGTAGCCATTGACTCTCCACCGATGTGGGGGACGCCGCTCAGCAGGGCGGCGTCCTCCACGGCGAAGGAAGAAGGAGAAACGTACAATGTCAAAGGCAAAGCTCAACTACTGGGTCGATTTGGTGATCGGGATCGCATTTGTTCTCTCGGCGCTTTCGGGGATGGTCCTGTTCTTTGCGCCGAGCGGGTACCAGGGGGGGCGGAACGTGTACTATGGGCAGCAAGTGCTGCTGCTCACCACTCACACGTGGGACACGATCCACACTTGGGGCAGCATCGCCATGATCGCCGGCGTGGGCGCACATCTGGTGCTGCACTGGGACTGGATGATCTGCATGACGAAAAGGATGCTCACCCGCAAGCGCACCGAGCGCGCGCCCCGGCAAGAGCCGGCAGCCTGCCCGGTCGAATAGACCCACACGCAGCCTAGCGCCGAACAGCGCCGCCCGCCCGGGGATTCCCGCGCGGGCGGTACATGATCTCGCGTCTGCTTCGCCCGGCGCGCGCCACGTCACAGGTAGCTGAGGACCCAGCGCAGGGACTGGCGCCGCTTGAGGCGACCGTACCACCAGCAGACGGGGAACAGGATCAGCACCCCGAGCAGCCAGATCGGATACATGAGCGGGATGGTCACCCCACGTGGGGTCAGGAGCGCGCCGAGCCCCGCGTAGAGGAAGAGGTGGAGCACGTAAAAGACGAGAGGCGCGCGCCCGAGCACGACGAGTGGATGGAGGATCCGCTGTGTCAACGCACCCGCGCGCGAGAACGCCCACAAGGCGATCAGGTTCACGCCTGTAGTGATCAGCGTAAACGCCAAGCTGGGCGGGTACTTGACCGTCGTCAGCCAGTCGCTCAAGTCGTTCCCCATCCGCGGGCGAATGTTGCCAAAGCCGTCCAGCACGCGCACCACGACAAACGCGGCAAGGAGCGCCAGGCCGAGCTTCCAGGCCCAGCCGAACGCCTTGCGCTGGTCGCGCGCCAGCCAGAACCCGAACCCCATCCCCAGCACGACCAGTTCGAGCCACGGCAGCACGGGATAGTTCGACCAGATCAGGGCGCTGCCCTGCGGCGAGATCAGCCCGCCCGGTTCGAGCAAGATCAGCTTTGCCGCATTGGTACTCGGGCCCCACGTGCTCGGGTCGGGGGACAGGAACTCCATGCCGATCGCCAACAGCAGGCTGACCGCGAGGAGGAGGACAGGCTGCTTGAGCAAGAGCAGGGCGCTGCCCAGGATCATCGTCCCGCCCAGGGCAAAGAGCACGCCGATGTGGATCTGGATCCCCCAGCCGCCTGGCGAGAACTCCCAGGCGCGGTTGACCAGCAGCAGCTTGAGGGCGATGATCACGGCGCCGCGCACCAGGAAATGCCGCACCACCGCCCACCGGCTCCACCCCTGCTCCCAGCGCGCGTGCGCCAGGAGCGCCATGCCCATGCCCATGAGCAGGAAGAACCCCGGCGCGCAAAAGTGGGTCACAAAGCGCGTCCAGAAGGCGACCGGGTCATAGTAGACCGGGAAGGCGCCGCCCCAAGCTTCGCTCGGCGGGTGCTTGTGGGCGACAAAGTGGTTGGCGTGGTCGAGCGCCATGGCGAGCATGATCAGCCCGCGCAGGGCGTCGGGCGCAAAGAGGCGCGGCGCTTTGCGGGCGAGCAGATCGACTGCCTTGGCCTGGAGTGGTACGGCTTTTGCCAGATCGTGCATCCTCGTCCCTCCACTGTGGGGTGTCCTGCATCGGCGCGCGCCGACCCATCCTCTCGTCCCTCCGCTCTGCGGGGGGACGGCGGGTACCGACCCATCCTCTCGTCCCTCCGCTCTGCGGGGGGACGTCATAGACTGACGCCGGAGCACCGGTGCCCAGTCTCGTCCACGGCCCTACTCGGTCGGTCCCAGGGCATACAGGGCGTGCTCGAAGACGGCGTCGTATGGTTCCGGACCGGCGTCATAGTCTGCGGTCACGACCACCAGGACCACAAAGTAGAACGTGGCGCCCTGGTGTGCGATGCCCATTCGCAATCGGTAGATGCCGGGGGGCGCGCCCACGACCTGCGTCTCAGCGGTGTACAGGTCCCACCGAAGGTGCTTGCCCTGGTAGGACCCTGTCGAGCGGGGAAGGCTGACCAGGTCCGTCTGCTCGCTGAGCATCGCGACGAACTCGTCGATCGTGCCCACGCCCGTCTGCTGAACCAGCTCTGCCCGGTCGGACCACCCGGGCAGCGGTGCCATGCCCCGGATCCCCGCCTGCTCGTCGACAAAGGGCGCCATCGGCACGGCGCCCAGTTCTCCGACCGGCAGCGAGACGCTGCACGCCGACCCGCCTGCGAGTGCGACCGTGAGCAGCAGCCAACCCCACACCTTCGGTCCCTGCATCGCCCGTCCTCCCTCTCGATCTGGCCCCTCCCTGCCGATCACCAGTATACCCGCGAACCGATCGACCGCACATCGCCCATCTGGGTGATCCAGGTGGGTGATCTCTGCCCCTCGCGCTGTCACTCATCCTCTCGTCCCTCCGCTCCGCGGGG
>JAFGIE010000116.1 GCA_016929775.1 Anaerolineae bacterium | reverse complement strand
TTTGGCGCGCCGACGCCGCCGCAGGCGCAGGGCTGGCCCGCGATCCAGCGGGGCGAGCACACGCTGATCCTGGCCCCCACCGGGTCGGGCAAGACGCTGGCGGCTTTCCTGTGGGGGATCGACGGGCTGTACCGCGAGCTGAGGGCGATCCGGGAGGAGACGGGCAAGGAGCACGATGCCTCTGGCGTGCGCCTGGTCTATATCTCGCCGCTGAAGGCGCTGAACAACGACATCTACCGCAACCTGCGCGTGCCATTGGCGGGCATCCGTCGCGTGGCGGTGGAGATGGGCGAGCCCCTGCCGGCGATCCAGGTGGCGGTGCGCTCGGGCGACACGCCGCAGCGTGACCGGCGGGCGATGGTGCGTGAGCCGCCGCAGATCCTGATCACCACGCCCGAGTCCTTCTACCTGATGCTGACCAGCCCCGTCGCGCGCGACATGTTCCGGACGGTGCGCACCGTGATCGTGGACGAGATCCACACCCTGGCCGGGAACAAGCGCGGGGTGCACCTGGCGCTCAGCCTGGAGCGGCTCGAGCATTTGGCCGAGGGGCGCGTGCAGCGGGTGGGCCTGTCGGCGACGATCCGGCCATTGGACGAGGTGGCGCGTTTTCTCGGCGGGAACGAGTGGGTCGAAATGGGAGCCGCGTCCGGGACGGAAAGCGAGGGACCTCAGTCTCGTCGGGAAGGCAGAGGGCCTGCGTTGGCAGCGGAGGACGAGGGCCGGGCGCTCGCGCCGCGCCCGGTGACGGTGGTGGACGCGGCGTACGAAAAGGCGCTCGACCTGCGGGTGGTGAGCGTGCTGGAGGATTTCCGCAACGTGCCCGGCGACTCGGTGTGGCCCTCGATCATCCCGCGCGTGCTAGAGCTGATCCGGCAGCACCACACGACGCTGGTCTTTGTCAACAGCCGCGCCTTTGCCGAGCGCACCGCCGACCGGCTGAACGAGCAGATGGCAGCTGAGGAGGCGGGTCGAGCCAGCGGCCTGATCGAGGGCGGCGTGGTTGTGGGGACGGGCCTGATGGCGGCGGGCGACGGCACGCACGCCAACCCAATTGGCGTGCACCACGGCAGCGTGTCGAAAGAGGCGCGCCTCGACCTGGAGCGCCGGCTGAAGGCGGGCGAGCTGCCGGCGTTGGTCGGCACCTCCTCGCTCGAGCTGGGGATCGACATCGGCGCGGTCGACCTGGTGGTGCAGCTGCAATCGCCCAAGTCGGTGGCGCAGGGGCTGCAGCGGGTGGGCCGCTCGGGGCACCTGGTGGGGCAGACCAGCGTGGGGCGCGTCTTCCCCACCCACCAGGAGGACGTGGTCGAAGCGGCGACCATCGCGGGTGGCATGCTGCGCGGCGAGGTGGAGCCGACGTACACGCCGCGCGGCCCGCTCGACGTGCTGGCGCAGCAGATCGTGGCCATGGTCTCGGTCGAGACGTGGGAGGTGGACGCGCTGTTCGACCTGGCCCGCTGCGCCTATGCCTACGAGGGGCTGACACGGCGCGCCTACCTGACCACGCTGGAGATGCTGGCCGGGCGCTATCCGAGCCAGGCCTACCGCGAGCTGCGGGCGCGGCTGTCGTGGGACCGGGTGAACGGCAAGTTGGCCGCGCTGCCCGGCTCGCGCATGCTGGCCCTGGTCAACGGGGGGACGATCCCGGACACGGGCTCGTTTGGGGCCTACCTGAGCGACGGCAAGACCAAGCTGGGCGAGCTGGACGAAGAGTTTATCTTTGAGACGCGGGTCGGCGACAAGCTGATGCTCGGCTCGCAGGTGTGGCGCGTGATCGACATGAACGACGACCGGATCACGGTCGCCGAGGCGCCGGGTGCGATCCCGCGCATGCCCTTCTGGCGCGGTGATTTCCCGTGGCGGCCGTACGAATTGGGGCAGCGGGTGGGAGCCTTCCGGCGCGCGGTGGCCGAGCGGCTGGAAGACGTGCGGCGCGAATTGGGCCTGGATCGCGTGCGGGAGATCGAGAGGGTGCGCGACGCGCCCGCCGTGGAGCAGCTGCTGGCGTGGCTGGGCGGTACGTATGCGGTGGACCGCTTCTCGGCGTGGCACATCGTCAGCTACCTGGCGGGCCAGCTCGACCACGCCGGGGCGGTCTCTTCCGACCGGACGATCCTGGTCGAGGCGTTTCAGGACGCGCTGGGCGATCCGCGGCTGGTGATCCACTCGCCCTTTGGCGGGCGGGTGAACGGGCCGTGGGGGCTGGCCTTGGCCAGCGCGCTGCGCGAGCGAATGGGGATCGAGGTCGAGGTACAGACCAACGACGAGGGGATCCTGTTTCGCCTGCTGGATGCCGAGGCGGCATTCCCGCTCGACCTGGTGGCGGGCATGAGCCCGGGGGAAGCACGCGAGCGCATCCTGGGGGAGCTGCCCAACTCGGCGGTTTTTGGGGCGCGCTTTCGCCAGAACGCGCAGCGGGCGCTGCTGCTGCCGGCGGCGCGGCGCGGCAGGCGTACACCCTTTTGGCTGCAGCGGCTGCGGGCCAAGGATCTGCTGCAGGTGGTGCTCCAGTTCGACGACTTCCCGATCGTGGCCGAGACCTACCGCGACTGCCTGCAGGACGTGATGGACCTGCCGCACCTAGAGGAGGTGCTGTCGGGGATCCAGAAGGGTGAGATCGAGGTGGTCGTCGTCGAGTCGGCCACGCCCTCGCCGGTCGCGCAGAGCCTGCTGTGGGACTTTATCAACCAGTACATGTACGAGTGGGATACGCCCAAGGCGGAGCGGCAGCTGCAGATGCTGGCCGTGAACCGCGATCTGCTGCAGGACCTGCTCAAAGACGTGGCGCTGGACGAGCTGCTGCGGCCCGAGGCGATCGAGGCGGTGGAGGGGCAGCTGCAGCACACGGCACCCTATGCCTCAGCGCGCAGCGCAGAAGAGCTGGCGGTGCTGCTGCAGAGCATGGGCGACCTGTCGTCGAGCGAGATCGCCGGGCGGGCGCGGGTCGACCCGGCGGATTGGATCGCGCGCCTGGGCGGCGAGGAGCGGATCACGCAGCTTCCCATCCCGACGGCGCGGGGGACGG